>CAYZAI010000412.1:1958-4056 GCA_964476305.1 uncultured Myxococcales bacterium | reverse complement strand
AGCTCATCGCGCTCATCGAGCAGCCGGCCGTGATCGAGAAGATCCTGACCCACCTCGGCCTGCCCACCGAGCCGCCCCGCGCGCGGCCCGCGCGCCCGCCCGAAGAGCCCGAGCAACTCGACCTGCCCGAGTCGTTCGACGATCCGCCGTAGCATTCTCGGGGCGGGAACAGTCCCAGGGCTGGCGATCGGCCTGCCCTGCCTGTTTGTCGGTATCAACAAGAAACGCCGACTCGAAGCGAACGAAGATCAGTTCGAGGTCATGGCACAGGCGCCTCCCAGAATCGCCCCGGTTCTCGCTCCCGCCCAAGGAGGCGGTCTCGCCGGCCTCCAGGTGACATTCTAGGGGTGGAAGGGGTCAAACCCTTTCCTCCGCACGGACTGCGTGGATCAGCCCTGGCCAGAATTATATCGATGTCTCAAGGAAACATGTTTCCTTGAGCGACCGATGGTTTTATTTTTGTTTTGAAACAGGATGTTATAGTATCGTATACGATGTTCGTTGTCCGATATTACGGCTCCAAAACCTTCTGCCTTTTCACATCCGGCCCCGGCAATTGGGAGACTACTTGAGCTGTCGAGCCGGCAGGTGCACAATGCGGGGAACCGCTTGTCGGAGGCCGATTCGCGACTCGCGTTCCGGCGCGAAGTGCCTGTCAGTTGATGGTGGATTCCGGACCGGGCCGGTCCCCGGGGAGGTCCGCGCCCTTCGCTACTCGGTGAAGAGGATCATCGCGTCGGCGCTGGCGTCCATCAGGTAGGGGAAGTCGTCGAACGCCATCTCGTTCAGGTCGGCGTCCAGCACCGAGGCGGTCGCCAGGATCTCGATGGACGCGGGGATGCCAGGCCAGCTCCAGTCCGCGGGCAGGTCGGGCACGGGCACCTGCTCGAGGGGCTCGCCGAAGAGGTTGGCGATCCAGACGTCGAGCCCGTCGGCGTCCGTGACCTCGACCCGGCCGTATGCCGCTGCGGGCCACGTCGCCTCCAGCCCGCCGGACCACAGCAGGTCCGAGGGGCCCGCGACCAGGTCGCCGACGAGCAGCGGCGTGCCGGTGTTGTCGTCCAGGTCCGGCAGATCGCGGACGAGGCGGCGTCCCCTGGGGTAGGTCTCCCACTCCTCGGCGTCCGCGTCGTACGGCTGCTGGGCGACGGCGGCGATCATGATCCCCGCGTCGGCGAGCGGGCCGCTCGACAGGTCGGGGGTGGCGACGGAGGCGACCGGGCCGTCGACGAGGTTGCCGGACCAGCTGACGGTGCCGTCCTCCCCGAAGTCCAGGACGGCCGTGGCCCGGATCGCGCCGTATCCGCCGGCCAGAGGATCGATCTCGATCCCGAAGGTGTTCGGCAGCGGAACGGCGAGCGCCAGATCCACGTCCCCCTCGGCGGCGCCCGGGTCGAAGCCGCGGACGATTCCGAGGTGTGTGGCGTCGAATGTCTGGGCCGCCGGGTTGCGGATCCCGCCCACGACGAACAGCGTGCCGATCCGATCGTATACCTCGAGCGTGTAGCTGGTCTTGGCGATGGCCGGGATGATGGCGTTGACCGGGATGTCGTCCACCGTGGCCTGCTCGATCGCGGGGTAGTCGCCCGAGTAGCCGTCCTCGAGGGGCTGCCCGAAGAACACCATCGCGAACTTCATCTCGCCGGCTCCGGGCGTGGGGATCAGCGGCAGGCCGGTGACCGCGCCACCGATGACGGCGGTCGGGGCGTCCGCCTCCCAGCCCATGATCTCGGGAGTGAAGGTGGCGAAGGTCGCGTCGAGCCCGAAGACCGACGCCGCCGGGTACCCGTCACCCAGGGAATGGATGTTCAAGGGCCCGATGAGGGACGGGTCTTCGAACACGACGCGGCCGCCCGCGTCGGTCGTCCCGGTGAGGGCCGTGTCGGGGTCGTCGCCGACCATCACGCGCACCCCCTCGATCGGTGCGTCCGAGTGGTCGTCGAAGTACCAGAGCACCAGCAGCCCGTCGATCGAGCCGCCGGTGGTGCCACCGCCCGGGATGATGTTGTCGTCGTAGGAATCCGTGTCCGTGTCCGTGTCGGTATCCGTGTCCGCGTCGGTATCGGCGTCCGTGTCGGCATCCGTGTCCGCGTCGGTA
>CAYZAI010000412.1:0-1858 GCA_964476305.1 uncultured Myxococcales bacterium | reverse complement strand
ATCCGTGTCCGCGTCGGTATCGGCGTCCGTGTCGGCATCCGTGTCCGCGTCGGTATCGGCGTCCGAGCCCGCGTCCGCCTTGGTGTCCGGCTCGTCGCCGCATCCCGCCAGCGCCGCCGCGGCGAGCGCACCCCAGCACCCCAGAAGCCATCTGTGTCGGATCATCTCGTTCCTCCCATTGGTCGGTGTGACTGTTCGTTCCGCTCTGCCCGAAGTGGCATGAGCCATCATCCCATATGACACTGCCCGACCACAAAGAGGATCGCCTTGGAGGCGGCTTCGGTGACGAAGAGGGCGAGGACGAACGCCCCGGCGAGGCGGCCGCGCCGCAGGCCCGTCGCGTGACGGAACGCGAAGACGAGCGCCGCGACGAACCACGAGATCAGGACCAGCGCGACGACGATCATCGGCAACACGTCGGCGATCCCGTGGAGCGCGGCCGCCGGATCCCGCGCCATCCGCAGCAGCGCCTCGTTGTCCGGCGAGAGCGGCGGCAGCGCCAGCCCGGCGATCAGCTGGACGACCCGTGCCGCGCCCAGCGCCGCCAGGACGTCGATGAACCGGGCGTGGCGGGCGAAGGGAAGCGCGCACAGCCAGAGCAGGAGAGCCGAGACGGGCCACGCCACCAGCTGGTCGATGGCCGCGACGAGCAGCGGCACCTGCCCGCCACCGGTGTGGATGTCCAGGAAGCCGTCGAACCTGACGCCCATGGACACGGCCACGCCCGCCGACGCGACGGCCGCCACCACGCCGATCGCCAGGGCCGTGACGGTGCCCAGCCGCTCATGGGGGTCGAGGAGCAGCCCGAGGCCGGGGCCCTTTCGCCCCTCCATCGCCGAGAGCAGCGCGCCGCCCTCCGCGGGCGAGATCCTGCCCTGCTCGACCATGTCCAGCACCTTCCTTTTCGTGTCGTTCCTCTTCGTGTCGTTCATCGCTTCATCTCCTTGAGCTTCGCCGCGCCCTCGGCGGCTGACAGGGTTCCGCTGGCCACGGCATCGAGGATCTCGCCTTGCCGAAGCTCGAGCTCCGATTCCTGTTCCCCGAGCATGGCGATGACCTCGTCGAGGCGGGCCCGGATCGTGGGGTAGCTCTGACCCTGGATCCTGGCGGTCTCCTTCAGGCTGCCGGAAGCCCGGACGAACCCGAGCACGAAGTCGAGGTCCTTCGGGTCGAGCCCCAGGAGACCGGGGATCTCGAAGTGTCCCTCCAGCACGAGATCACAGCTCGGGCAGCTCAGGCGCGTGACCAGCAGGCGTTCCTGGCACGCGGGGCACCGGGTGACGATTTTGGACATGATTTTGCTCCTTTCTTCAGCGGACAGTTATTAATATTAACCAAGAGATTAATAAAATCAATAAAAAAATAAAAATAATTACAATACCTGCTAATAACGCAATCCGCCGGGGATGCGCCCTCGGAATCGGCAGGAGGAGCTGTTCCGGAACGGGACCGGGATCACCCGCGCTGGAAATCGAGGGCGGCGCGGATGAAGGCCGTGAAAAGCGGGTGCGGATCCCGGGGCCGGGACTTGAACTCCGGGTGGAACTGGCAGGCGACGAAGTGCGGGTGCGATTCGATCTCGACCATCTCGACGAGGCTGCCGTCCGGGCTCAGGCCCGACAGCGTCAGCCCGCCCTGCTCGAGGCGCTCGCGGTAGCCGTTGTTGACCTCGAAGCGGTGGCGATGGCGCTCGGAGATCCGGTCGACGCCGTAGATCCGGCGGCAGTGCGTGCCCTTCTTCAGCTCGCACGGGTAGGCGCCGAGGCGCATGGTGGCGCCCTTGTCGGTCACGTCGTGCTGCTCGGCCATCAGGTGCACCACGGGGTGGGTCGCCTCGGGCGCGAACTCCTCGGAACCC
>CAYZAI010000411.1:0-4076 GCA_964476305.1 uncultured Myxococcales bacterium | reverse complement strand
TCGATCCTCCACTACCAGCCCGAGTAGGTTTCGGAGTCTTTTCGGAGACCACTGCGGTCGACAACCGCCCCCGGGGACGGTAAGTTCGCCGGCGTGAAGGAAGCGAAATCAACACCGGGCTCCGGGACCGGGCGCAAGCCGCGGCGGAGCGTCAACGACGTCCGCGCGCCGCTGATGCTTTTGTACGTCGCCGCGTTCTGCGGCGGGCGGACGGGGCAGGTGCCGGCCTGGGGCCTGCTGATGGTGGCGGTGCCGGCCCTGCTGGCCGCGGCCTGGCTCTACGAGCGCGAGACGCTCCGCGGCATGCTGCGCTGGAGTTGGCCGTCCATCGCGGTCGCGGTCCTGGTCGCAGCCGGGGTCTACGGCGCGCTGCTGGGCGGGCTCCAGTTCGCCGCCGGGGCGGCCATCGCCGACGCGGTGGCGACCGGCGGGGACGTGCCGGCCCTGTTCCGGGAACTGGTGCGGATCCGCTCCGAGGTGTTCACCCTGGGCCCGGCCCTGTCCGGGCTCTGCGGCGCGCTGCTGCTGGCGCCGGCGGAGGAGGCCTTCTGGCGCGGCTTCCTGCAGCATCGGCTGGGGCTGTGGCTCGGGCGCTGGCCCGGTGTCCTGGTCGGGGTGGCGCTCTACGCGGGCTTCTACTGGGTGATGGTCGGCCCGCTGGCCGCGATCGCCGCGATGGCGACCGGCCTTGCGTGCGCGGTTCTCGCACTGCGCTCCGCCTCTCTGGTGCCCGGCGCCGTGTGCCACTCCCTGGTCTGGCTCGCCGCGATCTGGCTGTGGCCGCTGTACTGACCGAAGGAGGATCCGGGAGATGCGTGAGTTCGGCAGGTTCGTCGAGGGGCGCTTCGAGGAGCAGGGCGAGCGGCTGGAGGTCCGGGATCCCCAGGACGGCTCCGTCTGCGGATCGGTGCGGGCGAGCGGACCGGAGGAGCTGGAGCGGGCCCTGGCCTGCGCGGCGCGGACATTCCCGTCCCTGGCGTCTGCGACCGTGGCATCGCGGGCCGACGTGCTGGTCCGGGCGGCGGAGATCATCGAGCGGCGGAAGGACGAGTTCGCCGGGACCGTCCGCGCCGAGGCGGGCAAGCCCCTGCTGCTGGCCCGGGGAGAGGTCGCCCGCGCCGCGGCCACCCTGCGCATCACCGCCGGGGCGGTGCGCGAGATGACCGGCGAGTACCGCCGGATGGACGGCTGGGACCAGGGGGCGGGCCTTTCGGCCATCGTACGCCGCGTCCCCGTGGGCCCGGTGGCGGCCATCAGCCCGTTCAACTTCCCGCTCAACCTGGCGCTGCACAAGGTGGCCCCGGCCATCGCGGCCGGCTGCCCGGTTGTGCTCAAGCCCGCGCGCAAGACGCCGCTGTCCGCCTGCCTGCTGGCCGAGGCCCTGGCCGAGGCGGGCCTGCCCGCCGGCGCGCTGCAGGTGCTGGTGGCGCCGCCGGAGGTGGCCGAGGGGCTGGTCACGGATCCCCGTCCCCGCCTGCTGACCTTCACCGGCTCGGCCGCGGTGGGCTGGCGGCTCAAGTCCCTTTCGGGCCGCAAGAAGACCGTGCTCGAGCTCGGCGGCAACGCGGCGGCGATCGTCGAGCCGGACGCGGACCTGGCCGCGGCCGCGCGGCGCATCGCGGTGGGCGCCTTCGCCTACTCGGGACAGGTCTGCATCTCGGTGCAGCGGGTGCTGGTCCACGAGGGCATCCTGGAGCGGTTCACGGAGCTGCTGCTGGCCGCGATCCGCGACCACGTCCGCGTGGGCGCAACGACCGATCCGGCGGTGCTGGTGGGCCCGATGATCAGCGCCGCCGAGGCGGATCGCGTCGAGGGCTGGACCACGGAGGCCCTGGCCGCGGGCGCCCGGCTGCTGTCCGATCCCATGCGCAGGGAAGGGTCCACGATCCACCCGGTGCTGCTGGCGGACGTGCCGAGGGACGCGCGAATCTGGCGCGAGGAGGCCTTCGGACCGGTGGCGACCCTGGCTTCGTACGCGACCTTCGAGGAGGCGGTGGCCCGGGTCAACGATTCGGACTTCGGCCTGCAGGCCGGGGTGTTCACGCGCGACATCGGCAAGGCGATGTACGCCTTCGACCACCTGGACGTGGGCGGCGTCGTGCTCGGCGACGCGCCGACCCGGCGGGTGGATCACATGCCCTACGGCGGGGTCAAGGGCTCCGGCGAGGGGCGCGAGGGACCGCGATTCGCCCTGGAGCACATGACCGAGGAGCGGCTGCTGCTGCTCGCGGATTGAGCCGCGTCGGGGCCGCGTTGGGGAATGGAACCTTTCGCAATGATTGACAGTTCTGGATGGAAGCATTATGGTTCCAAAGTGGAACCACTGGAGGCGCGGATGATCTCCCTGACCTTGAAAGGCATCCCGGACGAAATGCACCGCCTCCTCAAGGAGCGTGCGCGCCAGAATGGACGCAGCCTCTCCGCAGAGGTGATGGTCTGCTTGCGCCAGGCGGTGATGCCGCGGCGCATCGAGGTCGACGAGCTTGTCGCGCGGGCCTCGGTGCTTCGCGAACAGGCGGCGGTGTACCTCACGGAGGACGATCTCGATCGGATCCGTCGCGAGGGATTGCCGTGATCGTCGTCGATACGAACGTCGTCGCCTACTTCCTGATGGCCGGTGAACATACCGCCGATGCAGAACGGCTGATGCGAGACGATCGCGATTGGGCGGCGCCACTGCTTTGGCGTTCCGAGTTCCGCAACATCCTGGCCACCTACCTGCGGGGCGGCTCCCTCGCCCTCGACGTTGCGAAGAGGATCGCCGCCGCAGCCGAGACCATCCTGCGCGGTCGCGAGTACGCGGTGCGGTCGGACGCGGTGTTGGCAGCTGCCGCAGCGTCGGGTTGCACGGCCTACGACTGCGAGTTCGTCGTCCTCGCCGAAGAGCTCGGTGTCCCCCTCGTCACCGCGGACAGGAAGATGCTCGCGGCTTTCCCGCTCACGGCGCAGTCGTTGGCCTGAGGAAAGAGGGAAACGCCAAGTGGCGTCAGTACCCCGCGATGTCGAGGCGGGCCCGGGCCCAGGCCAGATCGGCCTCGACCCCCGTGCGGGCGGCGTCACCCTCGGGAAGGGCGGCGAGGCGGGCCTCGAGATCGGCCCGCTCGCGCTCGACCTCGGCCGCGTCGATGTCCCCGGCCGCGGCGCAGCGCTCGGTGATGACGCTGACGTGATCGGGCCCGCCGGCGAGGAAGCCCCGATCGACGGCGAAGCGGACGATCTCGCCGCCGCGATCGACGGTCAATCGCCCCGCGCCGAGAGCGGCCAGGATCGGCCGGTGCTCGGGCAGCACGCAGAACTCGCCGATCTCGGAGACGGCTGTGACGGACGCCACCTGCTCGCGGACCGCGCGGCCCGCGGGGGTGACGACCTCGAGATCGATCCTGCCCGGGTCCGCCATCTACTTGGCTCCGGCCTGCTGCCGCATCTTGTCGGCCTTCTGCTTGACCATATCGACCGGCCCGCACATCCAGAACGCCTGCTCGGGGTAGTCGTCCATCTCGCCGTCGAGGATCATCTCGAAACCCTTGATCGTGTCCGTGAGCTCCACGTACTGGCCGGCGAAGCCGGTGAACTGCTCGGCCACGAAGAACGGCTGCGAGAGGAACTGCTGCATCTTGCGGGCCCTGGCCACGGTCAGCCGATCGTCCTCGGAGAGCTCGTCCATGCCGAGGATGGCGATGATGTCCTGGAGGTCCTTGTACTTCTGCAGCACCTGCTGCACCCGGCGCGCCACGGCGTAGTGTTGCTCGCCGATCACGTTGGGATCGAGCAGCGACGAGGTCGAATCGAGCGGATCGACCGCGGGGTAGATGCCGAGCTCCGCCACCTGCCGCGAGAGCACCGTGGTGGCGTCGAGGTGGGCGAAGGCCGTGGCCGGCGCCGGGTCGGTCAGGTCGTCGGCGGGAACGTAGATCGCCTGCACCGAGGTGATCGAGCCCTTGTTGGTGGAGGTGATCCGCTCCTGGAGCTCGCCCATCTCCGTGGCCAGGGTTGGTTGGTAGCCCACGGCCGAGGGCATGCGACCGAGCAGCGCCGAGACCTCGGAACCGGCCTGCACGAAGCGGAAGATGTTGTCG
>CAYZAI010000410.1:0-4090 GCA_964476305.1 uncultured Myxococcales bacterium | reverse complement strand
GTATGGAATTTCAATCCGAATCCCACTGAAACGAGTGACGGCAATGACGTCTTTTCTATTGCGCTCATTAAAAATACCCCCCTTCTGCTCACCTAAATTACCACTTCAAAATACATAAAGATTTTTACAAGACATAGCGACATATTCATTTCACCATTCAAAGGGCAGCACCCTAACCGAACTGCAGAAAATTTACTTTTACCGGGTTTTCAATGGTACTCCTCATCCCCGAAGGATCCTATCATGCATACCCGGCAAAAGCACTGCGAGTTTTGCGGTCGATTTTTTATTCCCGATCGACGCGTCGGCAATCGACAGAAGAGTTGTAGTCGCCCGGAGTGCCGAAAGATGCGTAAAGCGGCAGCGCAAGCGGCATGGGTATCTAAAAACGCCGGATATTTCAAGGGCCGTTACGAGAACACGAAGCGATGGCGCAAGGAACACCCGCATTATCGGCGATCCCGTGTGATACAAGACGAGATACCCTCATCACCCCCAATGAAACCGGTGCGATTATTACTCCCGGCGGAGTGGTTCAAAGAGGGGATACAAGACACGAAGGCGGTGATAACCATAATAGCTTCCAATACTTACGCATGCACGGCGACGGGTACCGGGTGAGATACAAGACGAGATGGCGCGATGGTTTTCCATTGGGTATTTCTTAACGCGTATGGAAACGATCGAAGTGAACGGCATCGACCTTCGTCTTGAGCGCACCCGGCTGCATGATACCGCAGCGGAGCGGGCGTTACTCGATTCGATTGCGTGCCAAGGTATTCTCGATCCTCTCTGCCTTGTCGGCAGTGCAGGTTCTCAACGATACGTTCTTATAGACGGTTTCAAGCGGTACCGTTGCGCACGTAAACTTGGTATGGGCATGGTCCCCGCCGAATTCGTGGCGGATGATGTCGCCACGGGCATCGTCACCTTTATCCGTCGCAACGAGTACGGCGGCGGCATCACCGTCCTTGAACAGGCGGCGCTTATCGAGGAACTGCACCGCCGATGCGGCATGAGCATCTACGACATTGCGCACAGACTCGGCCACTCGCCTTCATGGGTAAGCATGCGTCTTGGTGTCCTTGACGACTTGTCGGCGCTGGTCCGGTCCAAGCTCCTCTCGGGAGCGTTTCCTGCACGCGCCTATCTTTACGGGATAAAGGGGTTCACGCGCGTGAACAACATCGCCAGGGAACGGGTCGATGCATTCGTGGCTGCGACAAGCGGCAAAGGGCTCAGCACCAGGGATCTTTTCGTTTTGTCGCGGTCTTTTTTCACCGGCGGCAGCGTTATCGAGCGGCTGGTGCTTGAAGGAGACGTTCATCGGGCATTGCAACTGCTGACCGCCGACATTGACGGCAGCGATGACGTCTCACTCACGGATAAAGAACGTCTTTTCATCAAAGACCTGCAATCGACCGCCGCCGGCATGTCCAGGATTACGGCAAACGGCGGCTCAATGCATATGCAGGGAGGCTTATTCTCCCAGTATGTGAACCTCTGGAGCAATGCGCTTCTGAAACGGCTGTCGGATTTCAGCGCAACGATAAGGGAGCTTTATGATCGATCAGGACCGCACCTCCGCGGTGCACACCCTGTACCGTCAGGGAGTGAGCCGCAAGGCGATTGCGCGGCAGTTGCGAATTAATGTAAAGACCGTCCGGGCGATACTTCGAAGCGAGGGCGCGAGAGAGCATAAGCGGCGGGAAGACCGGCTTGTCGTTGACGACGCGCTCCTCGACAAACTGTATGAGGACTGCAACGGCTATGTCCAGCGCATGCACGAGTTGCTGACCGAACAGCACGGCATCGAAATCGGTTATTCCACCCTTACCCGCCTCCTTCGCGGGAAGAAGCATGCCGATGAACACCTGAAGCGTTCCAACCGCCTTCCCGACATGCCCGGCGAAGAGATGCAGCACGATACGTCGCAGTACACGGTACGCATCAACGGCTGCAGGCAGAAACTCATCGGCAGCGGCATTTACCTTCGATACAGCAAGATGCGCTACGTACGGTTCTACCGCCGCTTCACCCGGTTCGACATGAAGTGCTTCATCGACGAGGCGCTGCGGCATTGGGGGTATTGCGCCCGGTACTGCATCATCGACAACACGAACCTTGCGGTGTTTACCGGTACCGGTTCGTCAGCAACCATGAACCCCGAGATGACCTCCTTTGCGGACAATTACGGTTTTACCTGGAAAGCACATGCGCTCGGCCATGCAAACAGAAAAGCCGGAATCGAACGGAACTTTTATACCCTGGAAACGAACTTTCTTCCCGGACGTACCTTCACCTCGATCGAAGACCTCAACCGCCAAGCCGTCGAATGGGCGACGGTGCGCTATGCGCGGCGGCCATTGTCAAAGACGAAGCTGATTCCGTGCGAACTGTTCGATGTTGAAAAAAACAGCCTGATAAAACTTCCCGACTTCATCACCGCACCCTATCTGCCCCACCGGCGCCTTATTGACCAGTACGGCTACTGCAGCTTTGACGGCAACTATTATTGGGTACCTGAAACGGTAGCCTGCCGTACGGTAACGGTGCTCCAGTATGCCGCGCATCTGCGCATCATGGACGGCACGCATGAGGTGCAGCGGTACGATCTGCCCGCCGACGGAGTAAAGAATGAAATCATCGTACCTCCGGGGTACTCACCGCAAAACCGCTTCATTCCCAAGAACCGCAAACTCGGGTGCGAGCAGGAGGAGTGGCGTCTGCGCGAGCTGGACCGGGCGGTGGGCGACTATCTGGACATGGTAAAGAAAACCGGCATCAAGCAGTATCCGGCATTCGTCCGCAAGCTCTACGCTCTCTTCAAATTGCTTGGGCAGTCTATGTTTATCGATGCCGTCGGGCGTGCCTTCACCTATCGGGTGAACGATTATGCCGCGGTTGAGCGAATCGCTCATCAGATCATCCTCGCCGATAACCGTGAATCGGCAACGACGACTCCCGTTATGCCGCCCTCGGATTATTCCAGACGCCCCGCATACCTTGACGGGCAGTTCTGCAAGGAAAACGACATCGATTACGATAACCTGATCAACGGAAACGGCACGGAAGAATGAACCGGGATATCGATAAATACCTGAAGTATCTCGGGCTGGCCAATTTACGGGAGCGTCATGATGCGTATCTCAAGGAGGCAGCTACAAACAAATGGTCATCCCAGCATTTGCTTACCACCGTCATTACCGATGAGTACCATCATGCGCTTGGACGGCGCAGATGCTCCCGGCTCAAAGCCGCCTGCATCCCCGAACTCCTGGTTATGGAAACGTTCCCCTTCGAGCGGCAGAGTCAGCTCAAAAAGAAGACCGTCATGGAACTTTACGACTCGCTGCGCTATATTACCGAATCGCAGGTGCTGCTCTTTATCGGGCCCACCGGATGCGGAAAGACCGGGTTGGCCACTTCGTATCTCATTCATGCCCTCAACAACGAATATCGCGTCCGTTTTATTGACTTCAAAGACTTGTTGAGGCAACTCTACGCCTCACTTGCCGACCGCAGCGATAAAAAGGCGCTTAAACGCTTCGCCGCCATCGACTGCCTGCTGATCGATGAAGTGGGGTACACCTCTCTTGATAAAATGCAGGCCGGTCTTTTCTTCGACCTGATGAAGATGCGTCATAAGAAACGGTGCACCATCATCACTTCACAGCTCGGCTTCGACGAATGGGGTTCGTTTATCAACGACCGCCATCTCACCGCAGCAATTCTCGACCGTATTACCGAAAACTGCACTGTCTTCAATATGTCCAAATGCATCAGTATCCGGAAAAAACGGATAGTATACGCCGCCGAAAAGGGAAAAACCGTGTAGACACCCTACAGGAAGTATCCGTCTTACCTTAACCGATCGTCAACACTGAAGCGTTGACGGTACTACCATCTTACTGATACTAAATTATTTGTCGGTGTATTGCCTGTCGTGTACATGAAATGGTAATTTATGTGACAAGATCCGGTCCTAATTATATGAGTAATTTAGCCTGTAAAAAAGCACAAAAAGCCCTAAAAGAGATAAAAAAAGGCATTTCTATGATAAAAACACTATTAAAAGCCTTATTAAAAC
>CAYZAI010000409.1:0-4092 GCA_964476305.1 uncultured Myxococcales bacterium | reverse complement strand
AGGGCGGGGTTGCGGTTATCGGTGCTCGGCGACGGGAGCCGGGCTCCCGGTGATGTAGTCCACGGCGCGCTGGGCCTGTGCCGCGGCGACGACGACGAGCTTCTTGTCGTCCTTCAGCGACTTGAGCCAGCCCGCGATGTACGACGCGCTGTTCTCGACTGTTCCGGTGTCGACGCCGGTGGTGCCGCACAGAAACGCGGCGCCGATTTCGGCGACCAGTTCCTCCTGGCTGTAGCTCTCGGTGCCGAAGCCGGTGATGTCGACGACGCCTTTACGCGCGAGCCGCTTCGCGTGCCCGGTGCTGTGGACCAGCTCGTGGAACAGCGTGCCGTAGTAACCCTCGGCCGACTCGAACTTCGTTTGCATCGGCAGGTGGACGGAGTCGGTGAGCGGCGAGTAGTACGCGCGGCTGGGCGGCACATCCACCGCCGCGCAGACGTCGCGTTGAAGCGATGCTGCCGCAAGGCCGGGCTGCGGGAGATCGGCTGGCACTGCCTGCGGCACACCTTCGCCTCGCACCTCGCGAGCCAGGGCCGCTCCCTGCTGGAGATCAAGGAACTGCTCGGGCACGAGGACATCAAGTCCACGCTGATCTACGCCCACCTGATGCCCGAGCGGAAGCACGAGGCCGTGGCGGCGCTCGACGACCTTTTGGCCCCTTCATTGCGATACCGTGGTGATGGGGTCGCGGAGGCGACTGCCCAATGACGACGATGCGCCCCAAATATGCGAAAGCCCTAGGATTTCTCCCAGGGCTTCGCTGCGGGGTGGACGGGACTCGAACCCGCGGCCTCCGGCGTGACAGGCCGGCGTTATAACCAGCTTAACTACCACCCCAGTTTTCAAAAATCACCCGTCCGGCTGATGGGCGGGACAGGGCTCGAACCTGCGACTTCGGCCTTGTAAGGGCCGCGCTCTTCCGACTGAGCTACCCGCCCGGTCGCCCAGAGCAGCGGGTATCTAGCATCGCCCTCGGAGGGTTGTCAACTCGATTCCGGTGCGATTCCGGTGTGCTTCGCGCGGCGGGTCTTTCCTCGACCGGAGGTCAGAGATCAAACGCCCCGTCGTAGGACAGGCCGAGCATCAGGCGGCCGTCCATGGTGCTCAAGGCGAGGGTGTCGATGGTCCAGTCGTCGCCCGTCCCCTGGATCTCCAGGCGATCGAGATACGCGTCGGGCTGGGTCAGGTTGTAGGCGTAGCGCAGGTCGATGGTGATGCTGAGCACCCAGACCTTGATCGCGAAGCCGAGGGCCACGGCCAGGTAGGTGTCCGTGGCCGTTCGGGCCGTGAACCGCGAGCGCAGGTTCGCCAGATCCGAAGCCGAGACGTACTGGGAACCGGACGTGACCTCCACGTCCGTGTCCGCGTTCAGGCCGACGACGAACTCCGGGCCGATGCCCAGGCTCGCCCGCACCATTTCGCCGTCCAGGTAGCCCTCGACAAGGATCGGGATGCGCAGGCTGGTCGCCCGGAAGATCCAGTCTGTCTCGACCACGTCGCCGTAGGTGATGTTCGCCCAGTTCTTCGAGCGATCGAACAACAGATCGACTTCCAGCCCGAGGTGGCCCCACAGGGCGCGGAACTCGCCGGCGATGCCGCCGCCGCCGCCGAGGCCGCCCGCGCCGTCGGCCAGCGGTGCGTCTCCCAGTCCCGCGGGCACGTCTTTCGGGGGGGTCAGGTAGTTGCCGCCGATGGAGCCCTTGATCCCGGCGCTCCAGCCGAAGAACGGCGTCTCGTCCGGGGTCTCGTCCGGAAGGGTCGCGGCCTCCTGGGCGGCGGCGTGCGTCGAGCCGAGCAGCAGGGCGGCTGCCAGCGCCGATGCGGCGAGCGCGATTCGTGTCGTCATGGGCGGCCTTCCTTTCCGGTCTCCAGGCGCCGCTCGAGGGCGCGGGTGCGGCGGCCGAGGGACGCTTCGCGCCGCTGCAGCAGCAGGGCGTAGGCCGCCACCAGCACCAGGATCACGCCGTAGGCGGCGATGACCATCGTCCGCCCGTCCACCTGTTCGAGCGCGGCGGGATCGACGGCGACGAACCCGTCCTCCGCCGCGGCAGCGAGGCCGCACCGAAGCAGGGCGGCCAGGGTGCATGCCAGCCCGGCCAGCCTAGGCATCCGGGCCTCCCTCCTTGCCCTCGCGGGCCGAGACCAGCCCGTCCAGTCGCCGCAGGGAGTCATCGGTCCGCCGGTGCGCACGCCCGCCGAGCAGAAGGAGAAGAACAGTCGCCAGCACCAGGGCCGCGGCAAAGGCGAAGAGCAGGGGGTCGGTCTCGGGGCCGAGGGATCCGGCGGCGTTCTTCGCGGCCTCGAAGGCGATACCCGGGTTCATGGGCGGTCCTCCCCGAGCAGACCGGCGGCCACGGCGTGCTCCTCGATCTCGGCGAGGCGCCGGATGCCCGTCTCGAGGCGGGTGCGCCTGAGCAGCAGCGTCGCGAAGAGCAGGGTGAACGAGACGAGGCCCGCGGCCAGGGCCAGGCCCATCTCGGCCGTGAGCCCGCCGCCGCCCCTGCCGATCACCGTGGGGTGCTGGCCGCGCCAGGTGCTCACCGAGAAGTGGATGATCGGCACCAGGCAGGCGCCGACGATGGACAGGGCCGCGGCGAAACGGCGCTCGGCCTCGCGGGTGCCCAGCGAGCGCAGCGCCACGTAGGCGAAGATGATCAGGGTCAAAAGCAGCGCCGAAGTCAGCCGCGGATCCCAGGTCCAGTAGGCGCCCCACGCCTTGCGGCCCCAGAGCGGGCCCGTGATCATCACGATCACCGCGAACAGCGCCGCGATCTCGCCGGCGGAGCGGGCCAGGGCGTCGAGGTGCTCGCGGCGGCGGATCAGGTAGGCGATCGAGGCGATCGTGCACACGGCCCAGGCCAGGTACATGGTGTAGGCCGCGGGCACGTGGAAGTAGAAGATCTTCTGCACGACGCCCATCTGGGCTTCCACCGGCGCCACGACGAACGCCAGCCAGAGGGTGACCAGCAGGCCGATTCCGGCGAGGATGGCGAGCAGGCAGGGTAGGTAGCGCCTCATGGTGCCTCGCTTTCTAGCACGATCCGGGAGAGGCTGCCAGGGCGCGACGGAACATCGGGTGGCGGGCATCTCCCGCCTTGCCAGGGCTGCATCCGGATGGCATGAACGGGTCGTGACGCGAAACCAGGAACCCCCCGTGCACCCACCCTCCAGCGACATCGAGGCCCGCGCCGCAGAGCTGCTGGCGTCCGTGACCCCGGGCGCCGAGGATCCGCTGCTCGCGCTCTTCGCCGGCGAGCAGGTGACCGCCGCGGCCCGCAAGGCCCGCTGGGGCTCGCTGGTCGTGAACCCCGGCTCCACCTCCACCAAGCTCGCGGTCTACAGCGGCGTGATGCTGCTCGCCGCGGAAGAGGTGCACCACGACGCCGACGAACCGGGCGGCGTCGAGCGGGGCGTCGACCGTGTGCTGGCATGGCTCGAATCCCGCGGCCTCGTGCTCGGCGAGATCTCGGGCATCGCCACC
This sequence comes from uncultured Myxococcales bacterium, assembly GCA_964476305.1. Classification (GTDB taxonomy): domain Bacteria; phylum Myxococcota_A; class Polyangia; order JAAYKL01; family JAAYKL01; genus CAYZAI01. The sequence continues at coordinate 611 of CAYZAI010000409.1, read as the reverse complement.
CAGGGCGGGATGATGGCTCCGATCGAGGCGGGCACCTACCGCGTCTGCGAGGCGATGCTCGCGGACCTGGCCGCGTCCCGCGCCGCCCACCCGATCAACATCGCGGCGTCCCTGGCGGTGGCCGTGGCCCGGCTGATCGGTCCCGACACGACGGTGACCGTCACGGATCCCGCCTCCATCGACGAGCGGGATCCGATCGAGCGGATGACGGGCTCCTCCCGCGTGCGCTGCGACGAGGCCGTGGCCCACTTCCTGAACCACCGCGCCACGGCGCGGCTCGCGCACCACCTCGCCGGGGCGGAGGACGGCTCGCGACACCTGATCACCTGCCACATGGGCGGCGGGATGTCCGCGGTGCGCCACCTGCGCGGCAGGATGGTGCAGGTCTCCCCGGCTTTCGGCGGCATGCCCTCGGCCAACCGCAGCGGCGCGCTGCCGCTGCTCGACGTGCTGCGCCTGATCGACGATCACCTGTACTCCCTCGACGACCTGCGCCGCGACGTGACCCGGGAGGGCGGACTGCTGGCGCTGGCCGGCACCAACGACTTCCGGATCCTGGACCGGTTCGCTTCCGAGCGCGCCGCGCCGGACCAGCGGCGCAAAGCGGACCT
>CAYZAI010000408.1:0-4151 GCA_964476305.1 uncultured Myxococcales bacterium | reverse complement strand
GGAGAGACCGGCGTCCATGCCGAGCTGGCCGAGAAGGTCCTCGCCCGCCGCGGCGGACTGGACGTGAAGGTGGAAGGGCCCCGGCGGCAATTTGTCGGTGCCACGGCGACCTACACCGTCCGCGTGGCCGATGACGGCGCCTTCCGCGTGACGCCGCACCACTTCCCCGCGCGGCGCTCTGAGGGACGTGAGCACCCCGGAACGCAGACACCGCGACGAAACGAAGCGAAGCGTCACGGGGACGAGCGGCGCGTTTCGGGCGAGGCCGCCACGATTGCCACGGTCGCCGTGACCCGGGGATGTCACAAGCTGACCGGCTCCGGAATCGCGCGCCAGGTCCGCCCGGACGGCAGCCTGGCCCTGCGCCGCGATCCGGTGACCGAGGTCCTGCGCAACGGCGAGCACGGCGTGGAGCAGACCTGGGAACTCGCCTCTGCCCCGCCCGGTGACGGCCCGCTGGTCGTCCGCGTGAGCGTGACCGGCCTGGACCACACGGGGCGGAGCGCGCGCGGCCTGCACTTCGCTGATCCCGCGAGCGGGCTGGGGCTGCGTTATGGGAACGGCACTTGGGTGGACGCCGACGGCCGGCGCACGCCGGTCGCGGCCCAGTTGGAGGACGGCCTTGTAACGCTCGCCGTGCCGGCCGCGGTGCTCGCCGACACCGCGTACCCGGCGGTGCTCGACCCCATGGTCGGCCCCGAGTTTGGCATGGATCAGCCGGTGCACGGGCCCGCATATTGGGACCAGCGCTACCCGGCGATAGCCAGCGACGGCACGGGCTACCTGGTGGTGTGGGAGGACACCCGGAACACTGACAACTACAAGGAGGGCATCTTCGGCACGCGCGTCGCGGCCGACGGCACGGTGCTCGACCCGGCCGGAATCCAGATCGACCGCGACGGGTACGGCTCAGAGGATCCCGCCGTCGCCTTCGACGGGACCAACTACCTTGTGGTTTGGGCGCTCTCGGGCGACATCCTCGGCGCGCGCGTGGGGACCGACGGTTCGGTTCTCGACACCACCCCCCTGGAGATCGGCACCGAGGGCAGCCTGGCAATCCCGGCCATCGCCTTTGACGGGACCAACTACCTGGTGGTCTGGGCGCGAGGCACGTCCGACCACGACATCTACGGCACGCGGGTTAGCACCGCGGGCGTGGCCCTCGACACCCCCAACATCGCCATCTCCACCGCCAACTCCATCCAGTACGCTCCCGCCGTGGCGTTCGACGGAACCACCTACTTGGTGGTGTGGCGGGACTCCCGCACCTCGAGCGTGGGCGACATCTACGGGGTTCAGGTGACCACGGGCGGGGCGATCCTCGACTGGGACGGGTTCCCGGTCTGCGCACACTCGTCCTACCAATCCGATCCGGCCATCGCCTTCGACGGCACCAACTTCCTGGTGGTCTGGACCGATGGGCGCAACGACGCTACCACGGGTCGCGACATCTACGGCGGACGCGTGAGCACCAGCGCCATCGTCCAGGACGGGGACGGTTTCCTCATCTCCGGCGCGGCCGACGAGCAGGGCTTCCCTGCGATGGCCTTCAACGGCACCGACTACTTGGTTGCCTGGACCGACAAGCGCAACTACTCGGCCTCGTCCTACGACCTGTACGCGAGCCGGGTATCGCCGGCGGGCACCATCCTCGACGCGGAGGGGATCGCCGTGAGCACGGCCGGCAGTTACCAGAACTACCCGGCGGTTGCCTCCAACGGCACGGGGTTCATGACGGCTTGGAACGATTACCGTAACAACGGCTCCTACTATCCGACACGAGTCGACGTGTGGGGCACGCCGGTCGACGAGTCCGGGGGCGTTGTACACGTCGACGGGATCCCGCTCTCCACCGCGGAAAATCATCAATCCAAACCCGATGTCGCTTTCGACGGGACCAACTATCTGGTGGTCTGGACCGATCTGCGCGACGGTTGGACCACACACAGCGAGATCTACGGCACGCGGGTGAGCCAGGTCGGGGAGGTGCTCGACCCGGCGGGCATCTTGATTGGCAGCCAGCAGTACTGGCAGGACGATCCGGCCGTGGCGTTCAACGGCACCGACTACTTGGTGGTGTGGCTCTCCACCACGACCTTCTTTACGAGCAGCGATAGGGATATCTACGGCACCCGCGTCACCACCGGCGGGAGCGTGCTGGACTCGCCGGCCATCGCCATTTGCACCGACAACGAAGACCAGTACGAGGCCGCCCTGACCACTGACGGCACCAACTTCTTCGTTGTGTGGACCGACGAGAGTACCTATTACGGTGGGGATATTCACGGCGCCCGCGTGGGCCCGAGCGGCGTGGTGCTCGACGTCCCCTCGGTAACCATCTACCACGCGCTGAGAGATCAGACGATGCCGGCGGTGGCCTACAACGGCTACCACTACCTCGTGGTCTGGTCGGAGGAGGTGAACTCCTCTGACGACCGCATCTACGGCGCCCGCGTGCACTCCGACGCGACGATGGTGGACGGCTCGAGATTCCCCATCTCAACCGACCCCAGTATCGAACACAGCCCGGTAGTGGCCTTCGACGGCACCAATTTCATGGTGGTCTGGCTCGGGCCCACCGGCGCCGGCAGCTCGCGACGTCCACTGGGTTCCCGGGTGAACCTGGCAGGGCTGGTGCTGGACAACCCGCCGATCACAGTCTCCAGCTACACCGGCTACCACTACGATCCGGATATCGTGTTCGACGGGGTCAACTACTTTGTGGCCTGGCGCGATCGGCGCAACTCCGACAACGACGAGGATATCTTCGGTACCTGGCTGGCCCCGGACGGCACCGTGTCGAACCCGGAGGGGATCGCCATCTCCGAGCAGCTCGGGGAGGAGGGGACCCCGGCTGTGGCGTCTGCCGGCAATGAACAGACGCTAGTGGTCTACTCGCGCTACTTCGACGCGGACGGCGAGGACTACCCCGTGGACGGCGGGATGATCGAGCGCGTCCGCGCCAGGTTCATCGAGCAGATCGAGTGCGAGATCGACGATGACTGCCCGGGCGCATATTGCGTCTCGGGGAGCTGCTGCGCGGAGCCGTGCGAGACGCCCGCAGAGTGTCAGCAGCTTCCGGCCACCTGCGACGACGGCTCGACCTGCGTGTACTCCGCGGCCGCGGACGGCACGGCCTGCTCCGGCGGCGTGTGCGAGGCCGGGCAGTGCGTGACCAAGTGCTTCATCGACAGCGCCATCCGCGAGGATGGCACGGACAACCCGCTGAATGGTTGCGAGTACTGCAACGCGGCCATCAGCACCACCGCCTGGACGCCACGCCCGGACACCTACGCCGGCGGCTGCGGCACGGCGGCATGCGCCGGCGACGCCTGTGAGAGCATGACCTGGCACGACTACCCGCCGACCTGCGATCTCCACTGTGACGGCTCAGGGGCCTGCCAGGTCGGCTGCAGCTGCTCGCCGAATGACACAGTGTGCCAGGTGGGCCCGGGCAACGAGTGCTGTGCGGCCCAGTGTGACAACGCCCTCGGCTGCTCCAGCACCGCCCTGGCCTGCCCGGACGTCTGCGGTGCCGTGGAGCTGGAGATCGACCGCGATTGCCCCCAGTGCGGCTCGAACGGCGCCGAGGGGACCTGCGTCGGCGATGTGTACCCCTGCAGCGAGGCCAGCCACACCGCGTGCCAGGAGGTATCCTGCGACGGCGTCACCTACTACTGCACCAACGTCGGTGCCGGTTGGGGCTGGCACACTAGCGCCGCGTGCGTCGACTCCGACGACTGCACCCACACCGACGTCTGTAGCGGCGGCGCCTGCCAGGGCACCGAGTACAGCTGCAGCTCGGATGCGTGCATGACGCGCAGCTGCGATGGCGCGGGTGGCTGCGACGAGTCTCCTGCCTCGGACACCACGGTGTGCGGCACCAGCCCCTGTCCGGACGACTACTGCGACGGCACCACGGCCTGGCACGACTATCCGGCCAGCTGTGACCTGCTTTGCGACGGCGCCGGGTCGTGCGAGGCGACCTGCTCCTGCTCTCCCGTCAATTCGGTGTGCAGCGCCGGGGGGTGCTGCGAGTCGGCGTGCTCCCCTCCGACCGGGTGCTTCACGACGCCCGGGCCGTGCGGCGGTCTCGACACCTGCACCGCCAACCTGCTGACCGTGGGCAGCGCCTGCGAGGGCTGCGGCGG
>CAYZAI010000407.1:0-4172 GCA_964476305.1 uncultured Myxococcales bacterium | reverse complement strand
TCGGAACTGTTCGCCGGGGCGGGCCTCCCGTTGAGCGCCTCACGGCTGCTCGTGGCGTTCATCGGCACAGTCTGCGGCGTCGCGATCGCCTGGGAAGGCGTCGGCTCCCTGCAGGAGTCGCTTGGCCGCCTCACGGAGGACTTCGTCCCCCGCGCCGTGACCGAGGGTGTCGTTCACTCGTTTGATATGGTCCAGGTCGAGCATGAGAAGGGCGAGGTGTTGTTTGGAGCGCAGCGTCCTGGCCTTCGCCTGGATGAAACGATCGGCTAGCAAGATGCGGTTCGGGAGATTGGTGAGGGCGTCGTGGGTCGCCATGTGCCGCAACTCTTCCTCGGTGGCCTGCTCGAGTCTGCCGGCATAGGAAACGGACTTCTCGAGCGCCCGCAGGAGGATCTCACCGAAGACGCTGATGAGCATGCCGATCATGACGACGCCCAGGACACTCGTACCGAGCGGAATCGCGATCCAGAAGCCCGAAGCCGTGAAACGAGGCCACGTCGCCCATGATTCCACCAAGGTCCCGACCACGGTGAGCAGCGCGACAAACGGCACGAAGGGCTTGATGTTTCGCGCCGTGTCAAACAGGGCGATGACCAGGATGCTGAACACCATGCCGCAGACGACCAAGGTCAGCAGACCGGAGGCCACGAGCGGGATGAGGGCCAACACGGTGGCCGTCCCCCCACTCCACACATAGACGGCGACTCGCTGGTACCCGAGGCGGGAGAGCAAAGCCGCGCCGAACCCCAGGAGGCTCACGGCGAAGGAGAGGACAGCAAGGCCTGCCAGGGCCCAGTTGACCTCGGCGGCCGCCGCGATCACGATCTCCGGCACCGCGAACGCGAGCGACGCACAGCCTACTATCCCCATGAACAGTCTGAAGCGGTGGCTGCCCAGACGGGGATCCTGCAACTGACGAAGCTCAGAGCTCATGGCACTCAACCCCATTGCACCGCCTCCTGCGTGCGCCGCCGGGAGTCGAGTCGGAACAACGCCAGGTTCGAAACCGAAGACGACACCGTGTGCCCTCCCCCTCGACCTCCGCGAGGTCGACATGCCAATCGTGCCGTGTCCCGAAAAGCCTCAGTTTGCTGGGGATTTCGATCTGCTCGGGAACTTCGTATACTATCTGGGACTTGGCGTTTTCACAAGCATCGTTGTACCGACAGGAACCCTTTCCGGATCCCGGCTCGCGAAGGAGCGGTCCCTGTCGTCCCTTCCTAGACCGCCCCCGCCGAGCCACAATCCCCTCCGCTGATCGACGGCAAGGCCCTGGCCGCGATCATGCGCGGAGAAGTGGCCCGTGGCGCGGCGGAGTTCCTGGAGCGGACCGGGCACAAGCCCGTGCTGGCCGTGGCCGATCCGGTGGTGGACGGGATCCTCGTCCAGCTGCCCCTGCCGAGGCAGATCGACCCCGACGCGGTCATCGAGGCCATCGATCCGGCCAGGGACGCGGACGGCTTCCACCCTTTGAACCTCGGGCGGCTGATGGCGGGCCACACAGGCGTGCCCCTGGCCGGCGCCCGGGCCGGGGTTCAGTAGACGGTCCAGCGCCGGGGGGTGAACAGCCGGTCGTGGAGATCCACGGCGAAGGCGTCGGTCATGCCGGCCAGGAAGTCGCGCACGTCGTCCTCGGGCGAGCCGTCCCGCAGCGCTCCGGGCCAGAGCTCGTAGAAGCGGTCGAGATCCGCAAGGAAGAAGCGCCAGAGGCGCTCGAGCAGGTCCGAGGCCTTGTGGAACTCGGCGTGGACCTGTGGGTTGTAATAGACGTTGGCGTGGAGGAACGCGCGCAGGCTCTCGAGGCCGGCCGAGGCTTCGGGCGACATCCGCACCACGGGATCGCGCTCGAGGTCGGTGTGCGCGAGCACGTCGATAACGAGGGCGGTGAGCCGCTCCGAGCGCGAGGCCCCGGGGCCGCCGCCGGGCAGGGCGGGCACGTCCCCGGGCGCCAGCACGCCGGCGCGCAGGGCGTCGTCGACGTCGTGGTTGACGTAGGCGATCAGGTCGGAGAGCCGCACGAGCTGGCCCTCGGGCGTGGCCGGGAGCTGATCCGCGGGCAGATCCATGATCGGTCCCGTGCCCTTGGAGTGCCGCACGATCCCGTCGCGGACCTGGGCCGTCAGGTTCAGGCCCCGGCCGTCGTTCTCGAGGCGCTCCACCACCCGCAGGCTCTGGACCTCGTGGCGGAAGCCGCCGGGCATCAACCGCTGCAGCGTGGCCTCGCCCGCGTGGCCGAAGGGGCTGTGCCCCAGATCGTGGCCGAGGGCGATGGCCTCGGCGAGATCCTCGTTCAGGCGAAGGCCGCGGGCCAGGGTGCGGGCGATCTGGCTCACCTCCTGGCAGTGGGTCAGCCGCGTGCGGTAGTGGTCGCCCTTGGGCCAGAAGAAGACCTGGGTCTTGCCCCGCAGCCGGCGCCAGGCCTTGCCGTGCACGATGCGGTGGCAGTCGCGCTGGAACGACGTGCGGACCGGGCAGGGAGGCTCTGGCCGGTCGCGGGTCGCCTCGCCGCTTTCGGAGAACGTGGCGCCAGGCGAGAGCAGCGCGCGCTCCACGGCCTCGCGGTCGAGCCTGGGCGTGCCTTTCACGGCGCCTCCTCCAGCAGGAACACCGAGCCGTCGTCCGCGCCGACGACCAGGCGCCGGCCCGCGGCCACGGCGGGCGTGGAGTCGATCTCGGCCCCGAGGTCCACGCGCCAGGCGACCTCGCCGTCAGCGACGCGCACGCCCCAGAGGTGGCGATCCTGGGAGCCGAAGAAGAGCAGGCCCTCCGAGTCGAGGACCGGCCCCGAGCGCACCGGGCCGCCGGCGGCGACCTCCCAGCGGACCTTGCCCTTCTCGGCGTCGAGGGCGAGGACCCTGCCGGCCATGGTGCCGACGTAGAAGGTCTTCCCGTCCGCGGCCACGGCGATGCCGCCGCGTACCGGGCCGCCGGTCTGGTGCTTCCAGCGCAGGCCGCCGCCGGGCGCGAGGCGGTAGACGAAGCCGTCATCCGAGCCGAAGACCGCGTCGTTGTCCGCCAGCGCCGCGGCCGGGCCCTGGATCGGTCCGCCCGTGGCGAAGGTCCAGGCGGTGGTGCCGTCGGGCTGCACGGCCCACAGGCGGTGGTCGTGGGAGCCGACGAGGACCGTGCCGTCCGGCCGGACGGCCGGGGGGGCGTTCACGTGACGGCCGAGGGAGGCCGCGAAGCGGCGGACGCCCTTGGGGGTCACCGCGTGCAGCCCGTCGCCGCCGACGTAGATCGCGCCGCTTTCCGCGATGGCGGGCGACGAGTCCGCGTCCTCTTTCATGCGGTAGGTCCAGCGGGTCGTCCCGTCCGTGCCGAAGGCCAGCAGGGTGTCGTCGTCGCAGCCGACGTAGACCAGGCCGATGGCGCTCACCGCGGCCGTGGAGAAGATCGGTTCGTCGCAGACCCAGCTCCAGCGCAGCCGCAGGTCCGGGCGCAGGGCGTTGAAGGTGCCGTCCACCGAGCCGACGTAGATCGTGCCGTCCGGGCCGATCACCGGCGAGGCGAAGACCCGGGCGCCGGTGACGAAGGACGCGGCGACCCGGGGCGCGGTGCGCGGGCCGGGGAGCGGGGAGCGGTTGTGGCGGGACGGTCCGCCTCCGAGCATGGCGTAGGGCACGGAAGGCTCGTCCACTCCGGCGTCCGTCGCCGCCTCGGCCTCGGCTCCGGCGTCCGACGCAGCGGCGTGGATCTGCCCCGGGGGAGTGGTCGTGCCCGCCGGTCCGCACGAGGCGGCGAGCAGCACCGCCGCCACCGCGAGCCCTATCCTTCGCGCCTCGGGAACCATCGGCGGCAGACTACCACGTCGGGCCGGGCCTCGCCATTCCCGTCGGCCATCCCGTCGGCAACTGAGGGTACTGAAGAGAGCAGCAGGTGGAAACCTGGCACTCGCGATAGCGCGAAGGCGCGGCCCGCGCATGCGTGCTAGACTCGGGCGGACGATGAGGAGATTCCACACCGCGGTCGTTCCGTTCGTCATCGCCGTGGCCTTCGGCTGCGCATCCAGGACCACCAGCTTCTACATGGAGGTCCGGCCAGGGGTCGACGACTACGTCACCGTCGTTTGCGCACCCCCCGGCAATCCGCTCGGCTTCTCCATCGAGTTTCCCCGCTGCTATTGCAACGGAGGGATCAAGCTCACCTATTTCGCAAAGCCCCTCGCCGTCGGC
>CAYZAI010000406.1:0-4191 GCA_964476305.1 uncultured Myxococcales bacterium | reverse complement strand
ACACGGACGGCTGCGAGTACTTCTGCCAGCCCACGGCCGAGACGGACCTGTGCGATCCGCAAAGCCCGCTGGACCCCTACGTGGGCAAGGACAACGACTGCGACGGCGAGACCGACGAGGACGCCGACTTCGAGGGCGACCCGCTGAACTGCGGGGAATGCGGCCACACCTGCAAGTTCCCGAACGCGGCGGCGCTGTGCGAGGAGGGGGAGTGCGTGCAGGGCGAGTGCAACACGGGGTACGAGGATCTCGACACGGACTCGGACGAACCGGGTTGCGAATACGGCTGCACGTTCCTGCAGGACGACGAGCTGTGCAACAACAGGGATGACGATTGCGACGGGGCGACGGACGAGGGGAACCCGGGCGGGGGAGCTGCCTGCTACACCTTTGCCATGGGGTGCCCCGCCGGGCCCGAGACCGGCTGTGAGGGTGCCTGCACGGCGGGAACCCTGCAGTGCACGTCGGGCCAGGTGCTGTGCCTCGGGCAGAACGGGCCGGCGATCGAGTCCTGCAACGGGCAGGACGACGACTGCGACGGCGAGACGGACGAAGGGCTGCTCGGCACGGTGCAGCACTGCGCCGAATGCAACGAGCCCTGCACGCCGATCAACGCCACGCCGATCTGCGACGAAGGGGAGTGCGGCATCGCGGCGTGCGATTTCGGCTGGGTCAATCTCGATACCGACGTGTACGGCTGCGAGTACCACTGCACGGCGGGCGGCTTCGAGATCTGTGACGGGCTGGACAACGACTGCAACGGGCAGACGGACGACGACGACCCCGGGATGTACGAGCCGACCAACTACTGCCGCCAGCTGGGCCCCTGCGCCGGGGCCGAGCCCCTGTGCCGGGAGGTCTGTGGCGACTGGGGTTGGTTCTGCAGCTACGACACGGATCTGGTGGAGCTCGTCGATCCCTGCGATCCGAACGGCGTGCGGCTCGAGGAAGCGCTTTGCGATTCCGTGGACGGCGACTGCGACGGGCTGACGGACGAGAGCTTCCCGCTCAAGGGACAGCCGTGTTCCGAGATCGTGGATCCCGAGCACCCGTACGGCATCTGCCTGTCCACGGGACAGTTCGTCTGCGGGACGGCCGATCCCGAGCAGGTCGAATGCCTGATCACCGAGCCCGGCGAGCTGCCCGGGCCCGAGAAGTGCAACGGCATCGACGACGACTGTGACGGGGTCCCGGACAACGGAGAGGTGGACGCCCTGGTCCACGTGAACCACGGGTCGTGGGACTTCTACATCTATGCCCACGAGGCCTCCCGCGTGGACGCCTCGGGGGCCGCGCACGGCGTCAAGAAGACCCGCGCCTGCTCCAAGCCCGGGGTGCTGCCGTGGAACGCGGTGAGCTGGGACCAGGCGGCGCTGGCCTGCGCCGCGGCGGGCAAGCGCCTGTGCACCGGCGCGGAGTGGCAGGCGGCGTGCGCGGGGGCGGACGGGCTGCTCTACCCCTACGGTTCCGGCTATCTCGCGGACACCTGCAACGGGCTGGACTACGGGGGCAGCTCGGATCAGGTCGTGCCGACGGGATCCCTCGCGGGGTGCGAGTCGCCGGCCTCGGCCTTCGACATGTCCGGCAACCTGCGGGAGTGGACCGACGACGAGCCCGAGCCGGACGTCTTCGTCGTCCGGGGCGGATCGTACAACACGCCGGCCATCGGGCTGACCTGCCCCTTCACCATGTCCCGGGTGGCCGGGGACGCGGTGCTGCCTGCGGTGGGCTTCCGCTGCTGTCTGGATCCCTGAAAGGCGAGAGGCCGGTTTTTTGCCTCGGCGGGCCGCCTTGTGCCATCACTCGGGTGAGGAGATTCCGCCATGAAAGACTTCATCGAGACCCATGAGATGCGGCTCGGGCCGGAGCGCGTGCCGGTGATGGTCGAGAAGTCCCTGGCCCAGGAGCTGGCCCGCCACGTGATGACGAGCGGCCGCGAGCGTTACGACGCCAGCCTCGACGAGATCATCCGCCGCGGCATCGAGGCCGTCCGCACCGGGCGCTGACCCCGCCGGCGTTCCGCGATCGTCATCGCCGAACGGCAATCCACGATGAACGGCAAAGCCGAGAGCGCCAGGTCTTCCTGCTTGGGAAGAACGATGCTAGATGTCCGGTAGAACGTACGATGTCGAACGAGACCGATACCCCGACCGGCGAGTTCCTGGTCTACCGCAGCGAGGATGGGCACACGAAGCTGTCGGTACGCCTGGAAGACCGGACCGTCTGGTTGAGCCAGAAGCAGCTGACCGGGTTGTTCGGCAAGGCCAAGGGCACGATCAGCGAGCATATCAAGAACATTTTTGAAGATGAGGAGCTGACCCGGGAGGCAACTGTTCGGTTATTCCGAACAGTTCAGAATGAAGGCGACCGCGAGGTCGCTCGCGAGGTGGAATTCTACAACCTCGACATGATCCTGGCCCTTGGCTTCAGGGTCCGCAGCCCGGTTGCCATGCGCTTTCGGCAATGGGCCGCGGACAGGCTCAAGGAGTACATCGTCAAGGGTTTCGTTCTCGACGACGAGCGCCTCAAGAACCCGCAGGGGGGAAACGACTACTTCGAGGAACTCACCCGGCGGTTCCAGGACATCCGAACGAGCGAGCGGCGCTTCTACCAGAAAATCACCGATATCTATGCGACGAGCATCGACTACGACAAGGAAAACGCGCTCACCCAGGAGTTCTTCGCCACGGTTCAGAACAAGGTGCACTTCGCCATTCACGGGCAAACTGCGGCCGAGGTTATCCTGTCTCGCGCGGACCGCAACCTCCCGAACATGGGCCTGACGAACTGGGAGGGTGCCCGCATCCGCAAGTCGGATGTCGGCATCGCGAAGAACTACCTGAACGAGGAGGAACTGCGCGCGCTCAACAACCTAGTGGAGCAGTACCTCATCTTCGCCGAATCCCAGGCCGAGCGCCGGGTGCCGATGACCATGCGCGACTGGATCGCGAAACTGGAGGGTTTCCTCACCCTGAACGACCGCGAGATCCTCGAGAACGCGGGCAGGGTCTCCGCGGAACTGGCCCGGGCACACGCCGAAGCGGAGTTGGCCGGATTCCGCAAGGCCGAGGACCGACGCCTCGAATCCGACTTCGACCGTGCGGTGAAGAGTCTCCAGCCACCCTCTATCGGTGATGCCGATGGTCGCGGCGGGCTCAGGAATCGCCGATGACGTAGGCCAGGGCGCGGTCGATCACGGGCGCCCACCACCTCCAGCCGTGCTTGCCGTCGTAGATCTCGAACTCGTGCTCGACGCCGAGGCGTTCCAGGTGCTCGTGGAAGGCGGTCGTCGTGTCACGGAAATCCTCGTCGTCGCGGCTGCCCGCGGCCAGGAAGATCCGCTGGCCCAGGTCCGGGGCGCGGCGCGCCGACGTGCGGAAGGGGTTCCAGGCGTCCATGTACGCCTCGTCCGTGCCGTCGCCGAAGACCCGCTCGAGATCGACGAAGTGACGGATGAAGGCCGTGTGCAGGAACTCCCTCGCCCCGTCCGGATCCAGGACCAGGCCCGAGAGGCTGGTGACCGAGGCGAACAGCTCGGGGTGGCGCAGGCCGGTCTGGAGCGCACCGATGCCGCCCATCGAGACGCCCATCAGGTGCCGGCGGTCGCGGGCGCCTTCCACGCCCAGCAGCGCCTCGCCCGCGGGCAGCACCTCCTCGAGGACGTAGCGTTCGTAGGGGTGGGAGCCGTCGTGCCAGTCGAGCCAGAACCCCCGCTCGCCGTCGGGCATCACGAAGTGCGCCCGGGGCACGCGGCCCTCGATCATGGCCGCGCGCAGCCGCTCCGAGAGGCCGGACCGGTCGAGGGAGGTGTGGTCGTCGCCCATCCCGTGGAGCAGCACCACCACCGGCAGGGTCGCGGGATCGACGCCCTCGGCCGGCGGGGCCCGCAGCACCGCGAGCTCCTTGGAACGCCCGAGCAGGCCCGAGTCCAGCGTCCGCCGCTCCAGCAGCGTCGCCCGCGGACCGCATGCCGCGGCCAGCAGCAGCGCGACCACCGCGCGCGGCAGGACGAGAGGACCCTTGTCCCGCTTCATCGGCCGATATTCTCACATTTTTCGGGACCGGCGAGGCTTTTTCCGAGCTCTGCTACTCTGGTCCTGTCGTAATCGAGTTCTGGAAGAGTAGAAGAGTACCCACATTACCGCACTTTCCTCCCGAACCCGTCATCGTCCCGCCCCTCCGAACGCCTCT
>CAYZAI010000405.1:0-4192 GCA_964476305.1 uncultured Myxococcales bacterium | reverse complement strand
CGGAATCCGTGTCGGTGTCTGTATCCGCATCGGAATCTGCGTCCGCATCCGCATCTGTGTCGGAATCGGAATCAGTGTCGCTGTCCGCATCCGAATCGGCGTCAGCATCACCATCCGCATCCGTGTCGGTATCCCCGTCCGCATCTGCATCTGTATCTGCATCTGTGTCGGTGTCGCTGTCCGTACCGGAGTCGGTACTGCTCCCGTTGTCTCCGCACGAAGTGCACGAGGAGCAGCAGCACGCCAGAAGAACCGCGGCGATCCGGAACCGTGAAGCGGGCAACATGCTCTCCATGGTAGCCTCCCGTCCAGCGGACGACAACCGCGGCCGGACCGCGACCGGATCAACGACCGGCCAGTTCCGAAGGCGCGCTCTCGAGCCGGATCGCCAGGTCCGGACAGGCCCGGCACAGCCGGCGATCGCCCGTCACCAGGCGCGTCCCGAGGTCCCGCGCCACGCTGGCGAACTGCGCGTCGTAGGCGGTGATGCCCAGCGCAAGCGCCAACTCGAGCACAGCCGCGCCGGCGGGCTCGACCTCGTGGCCGCGCAGCAGGTCGACGGCGGCATGCCAGACCCGCAGCGCCTGATCCGCCGAGAGGATCCCCGCCCGGTGGGAGGTCGCCAGCACGTTCAGGAACTCCGCGCGCCACAAGGGCGGCAGCCGCCAGTCCGGATCGATGTCCCACAACTCCCGGGCCGCCGCGGTGCACTCGCCTTCGATCAGCAGGTAGGCGACGACGTTGGTGTCGACCGCAATCATCGCCGCCCGTCCCGCAGCGCCTCGTCCAGCACCTCCTGGGTGAGCGGCCGCGAGCCCGCGACCCGCAGCCGATCGATTTCCTCAAGGCTGGGCGGTCCGGATCGGTCTTCCAGGCTGCCGGAGATGAGCTCCAGGAGTTCCTTGGCCATGCTCCGCCGGTTGCGCCGGGCGCGGACTTTGAGACGCTGGTGCAGTTCGTCGGGCAGGTCCTTGACGAGGATGCTGGTCATGGCGGCCTCCAAGTTTGATACCAAAATGCTATTTATATGATAGCACTCGCCGTTCCCAGGTCAAGCGACCGGATTTTTCAACGATTTCATATTGATCCACGTAGTCCGTACGGATGGAGTGATGGAGTGGTGGACGATCTCCACCTCGGGCATCCGCTCCCGCACCACCTTGGCGCAGGTCGAGCCGTCGTCGACGATCAGCAGCCGCGGTTTCTCAGCCACGGGACACCTCCTCGATCAGCGCACGGATGCAAAGGGTGACGTCCTCGAAATCGGCGGTCACCGCGGCGCGGTCGATCCCGCCGCCGCCGTCCAGGGCGCGTTCCCAGGCCAGGGCGCGCGCCACCGCGGCCTCCAGCCTCGCGAAGCCGGGGGTGCCGGCGAGAGCGTCCTCGATCCCGGGGCGCAGCGCGTCCCAGATCGAGCGCGCCGGGCGGACGCCCCCGGGGCCGACGCGGGTCCGCCGCAGCGCCGCCTCGAGGGCGCTCCGGACCTCGGCCGGCGAAGCGTCCCCGGGCAGCATCGCCAGGGGCAGGCGCAGGTACTTGCCCAGGTCGTGGGAGAGGTCCAGCAGGTCGTCCACCACGTCCTCGGGCACGGGCCGGCTCGTCTCGTCCATCGTCTGCATCCTACAGCAGAATCCCCGCGCGCTTCAGCACATTCCCGCGGCCGCCGTTTTTCCGGTGCGTCCGTCCCCCACCCACGCTAACCTGTGCCGATGAAGACTTCTCGCGACTTTTCGAATGCCCTGCTCGCCGCCGCGCTGACCGCAATGTGGCCCGTCGCCTGCACGTCCGACCCGGGCGGGAAGCCGGACGGCGGCGACGCGGACGCCGACTCCGATGCCGATGCCGACGGCGACGGCGACACCGATGGCGACACCGATGGCGACACCGATACCGACACGGGCACGGACACCGGCTCGGAGACGGACACCGGCACCGGCGAGCCGTGGACCGACATCGAGTTCACCATCCTGACCTACAACGTGGGCAATCCCGACGCCGCGGATCCGTTCTACCCGCTTCGGCTCAAGTCCCAGGCCTACGAGGATCACATGGCCGAAGTCATCCAGCAGCTCTCCCCGGACGTGGTCGTGCTCCAGGAGGTGCTCTCGGACAAGACCTGCTCGGCCTTCGTGGAGACCGATCCGGAGAAGACCTGCTGGCAGTGGGACGAGCGTCCCCGACCCGCCGCGCGGCTCCTCGGCCCCGACTACTCGGTGGTCTGCGACGCCCGCGACCACGTGGAGTGCATCGGCGTCCACGTCGACTTCGGCGTCATCGACGGGGTCGAGCCCGGCGGTTACGCCGAGGAGGGAGCCGAGACCCCGCCTCTGCCCCTGCCCCCGTGCATCTGGGCCGATGGCGGGTGCACAGACGACCTGTGCGATGCCGAGTCCACGGTTTCCGCGGTCACGGTGCACACCGCGGCCGGGCCGCTGCGGGTCGTGCACATGCACCCCATGGCCCAGGTCTCGGCCTTCGTCTCGGGAGATCCCTGCCGGGCCGGGCAGATCCGGCAGGTCTTCGAGGGCTTCGTGGCGGAAGACGAGGAGCCCCTGGACGGGGACTTCGACCGGGTGCTCGTCGCCGGGGACTGGAACCTCGGCCTGGAGGTCTATTGGGCGCGTACGCTCTTCGGCCCGGCCGAGGCCGCGGACGTCTGGGATGCTCACGTCGACTGCGAGACCTGCCTCTACTCGGACATCGACCCCCGGGACCCTCTCGGCACGCGGTACAGCACGACCTCAGCCGCACCGTCGTACATGGACGACCTGGGCCTGCCCGTTGCCATCGACCACGTGGTGCTCTCCGACGGACTGGAGGGGACCTGCGTCATACACGACGAGGGCGGCATGGCCGACACGGAGCCACTCGACTCGGACTTTCCCGGCCTCGCGGGCCTGGGCGTGGACGAGCGAATCGACCACTTCGGCATCGAGTGCTCGGTTTCGATGGCGGCGAGCGGCCTGCCACGCCCCTGAGGAACATGGACGATATCGACCAAAAGATCCGAGAGCACTGGGTCGGCCGCGACAACGTGCGATCCATCGCGGAATCCCTCGCCAGGGACGATCCCCGTCTCGCGGTGCACACCATCGAGACCCTGGCGCCCCGGGACCAGATGCACGCCGGAACCCTCGCGGCCACGGAGCGGTTCGCCAAGTGGGCCGGGGTCGGCCCGGGGGAACGGGTGCTGGACCTGGGATCCGGCCTGGGCGGCAGCGCCCGGTACCTGGCGTCCGGGATCGGGGCCCGCGTCGTCGCGGCGGAGCTCTGCGAGGAACTGCACGCCGCCGCGGTCGAGCTGACGCGGCGATCAGGGCTCTCCCGCCTGGTGAAGCACGTCCTGGCCGATGCGACCCGTGCCGCCGCTCTCGGCGACGCCGCGTTCGATGTCGTCTGGATCCAGCACGTGGACATGCAGGTTCGGGACAAGGCGGGGTTCTACTCGACCGCGGCCCGATGCCTGGCCCCGGGAGGCCGGGTGGTCTGGCACGACTGGCTCGCCGGTCCCGGGGGGCAGCCGCTCTGGCCCGTGTTCTGGAGCGACGACGGCACGCTCTCCTTCCACGTCCCCGAGACGGAGTTCCACGGGCACCTGCAGCGGGCCGGGTTGCGCCTGCTGCGCCTCGAGCCCATCGAGGCCGAGACCGCAGCCTGGTTCGAAAAAGGCCGGCGCGCGGTCATCACGGCCCTTTCCGCCCTCCGGGTCAAGAACCCGCCGCCCGGCGAGCGCATCCGCAAGCTCGAGCGCCTCGTGCTGGAGATGGACAACGCGATCGCGAACACCCGCGAGCATCGTATGATCCCGTTCTTCGGCGAGGCGGTGATTTTATGAGAGCACCGGAGGCGTGAAATCTGGTAAAATGTCTGGAAGATTACATCTCGGCAGTCCGGGAACGGAAAGGAGCGCTTCGCCATGAGAACACACGGCCAGTTCGCGAAAGCCTGGATGCTGGTGGTGCTCGGCTACCTCTGGTTGCCCGCGTGCGGAGGGAGCGAAGCCCCACCCTTCAACGCAGACACGGACACGGGCACGGATGCCGATACCGATGCCGATACCGATACCGACGCCGATACGGACTCCGATGCCGATACCGATACCGACACGGACACGGACACGGACACCGACACCGACACGGACACGGATACCGACACGGACACCGACACCGACACGGACACGGACACGGACACC
>CAYZAI010000404.1:1064-4205 GCA_964476305.1 uncultured Myxococcales bacterium | reverse complement strand
GGGAGAGGAACCTCAGGCGGCCGGGTCGTGCTATATTGTGCGACATGGGCGCTCGATTCCAAGCGGCGTGCGGTGCCGCCGCGCTTCTCGTCTCGGTCGCGGCGTGCGCGGTCTCGCCGGACGGCTCCGGACCGGAGTTCCTCGAAGTCTCGTCGTCCCGGGGGCATGCCGACGAGCCGGTCGCGGTGACGATCACGGGCTCGGGCCTGGAGCCCGCCCTGTACCGCAACGCGTCGTGCGATGGCAATTCGGTGGAAATCGACGACGCCTTCATGGCCGATCTCGGCCTCGGGGGATTGGCGGCGGCGAGCCTGGAATCGGTGACCTGGCGCGAGGCCGGCGTCCTGACCGCGGTGGTGCCCGCGGGGCTGGAGCCGGGCCCTACGACCTGACCGTGGTCGAGCCGCGAGGCCGGTCGGTGACGCTCGAAGCGGCGTACACGGTGCTTGCCGGGTCGCCGGATGCCGACACCGACATGGACACCGATATCGACGCGGACAACGACGCCGATACCGATACCGATGCGGACACGGACGCCGACACCGACTCCGGAAGCGAGACGGACACCGGAACCGGAACCGCGACCGACACGGGGACCGACACCTGCGACCTGTACTGCCTGGACCATGAGAGCTGCTCGGAGAACTGCGACTGGGACTGCGCCATGTACTGCGACTCCTCGGAGAGCTGCGATCTCACCTGCAACTCCGTCGACTGCTCGCTGATCTGCGCGGGCGACGGCGGCTGCGAGCTGAAGTGCAACGCCGGCGGGTGCACCGCGACCAACACAGGCACCGGCCTGCTGGACGTCAAGTGCAACAACGGGACCTGCCAGGTCTCCTGCCCGGGGCCCGGCGGCTGCATCGTGACGTGCTCGGGCGGCGGGTGCGCCATCACCGACTGCCCGGTGGCGGTCGAGACCTGCGGCAGCGCCATCGCCTGCAACACGCCCTGCGTCTGAGGGGAGAGCCCGCCGGGCTCAGTTGGGTGTCCACTCGATGGTCCCGATGGGGCCGCCGCCGCCGTTGCCGGCGATCAGCCAGACGAAGCCGTTGAGGCGCAGGGACGAGTAGTAGGTCCTCGAGTCGGCGAAGTTGGCGCCCGTGGCCTGGCTGTCATAGAAGATGTCCGCCGGGTCGTCCAGGTAGCCGCCCTCGATGTAGGTGAAGCGCTGGGCCGCGGAGCCGTGGGGCGACGGGTCGTACCCGAGCTGCTCGGTCTTCACGCCGTCGAAGATGAACATGTAATCGAAGAACAGCTGGACCTCGCCCCCGTGGACGTCCTTGTTGTGCGACTCGTTCTGGAGGATCCACGGCGTGTTGTCCCCGTTGACGGTGATGATGGAACAGACCTCGAAGGTATCCATCCCGCTGTTGCCGGCCCCCGATTCGTTGTAGGAGTTGTCGCCGAGCAGCGCCATCAGGTAGAGGTCCCCGGACAGGATCGGCGGGAGCTCGGGGTTGCCGGGTCCGACGAAGGCGTCCTGGCCCTGGTTCGTGATCAGCGGGTAGAACGCCCGGGCCGTGGTCATGTCGTTGGTCATGGGCACGAAGCCCGCCAGGGTCCCGTCGTAGTTGACGACGGTGCGCTCGCCCGTGGCGAGGTAGCCCGTCGCGCTGGCAGAGGGCCGGCCGCCGAAGGCGTAGAGATAGATCTTGAGACTCGTTCTGTAGATGGCGAGAACGATGGCATCGAGCCCCTCGCGGCCGGCGAGCAGTTCCTCGGCCTCGATGTGCCAGCGCCCAAGGGAGCCCCGGGCCAGGGGCAGGGCGTCGGCGACAGTGACGGTGTCGGTCCCGTCGTCGGTGTAGGTGGTTCCGGCGATGCCCGCGACCAGCAGGCGCGTAAGGCCCTGATCGCCGCCGATGTTCACGTTGCGATAGACGTTGTAGCTCGTGGCGCCGTCCACCGGATCCCACTCCAGCAGGAACTGGCCGCTGCCCTGCACCATGCGCGGGGAGGAGGGCAGGGACTCGCCCCAGCCGGTCAGCGGATCGTCGTTGACCGCCGTGACCTGGTAGTACCACGTGCCCTCGGGCACGCCGCTGCCGCCGAGGGACGAGGCCCCGGCGATCACGGGCTGCTCCATCGTCCCGAGGATCACCGCCCGCTCGATGGTGGACAGGGCGGGCGTCCCGTCGAGGGCCAGCGTCGTGTTGGCCGTCGTGCCGCCGATCGCGAACAGGTAGTGGCCCGCCCGGACCAGGGAGTGTCCGTTGCGGGCGGTTTCCAGGTCGTTGTCGGTCCGCGGCGCGGCCTTGGATCCGCCCCACTGCTGGGCGACCCAGGCGTTGCCCGGAGTGCCGTCGATGGCCACGGGCAGGATCTCGACCTCGCCGATGACCGTGTCGGCGGCGTCGATGCCGCCCGCGGTGTAGATGTACGAGCCCAGCCACGGATCGAAGCCCTCCACCGAGGCATGGCGCCAGCGCGGGGTCACCAGGGACTTGCCCGAGAACGTGAAGCCGTCGAGGTGCCCGGCCGAGGAGGGCGTGGCGCCGTAGTAGTAGTAAGTGTCCGACTGGTCGTTGGGGTTCACCACCTGGACCGGGTAGATGCCCTGGCTGAGGGTGTTGCCCGGGAGGTTGAGGACGATCTTGGTCGCCGTGACGCTGCCGGGCGTGATCGTGATCGGCGCGCCCCCGGTGAGGAACCGCACCACCGCGCCGGTCATGAAGCCCGTGCCGGTGATGGTGATGACCACCGTGTCGGCCGCCGGGCTGCGGAACGGATCCACCGCCTCGATGTCCGGCGGGTCGATGTCGGTGACCTCGAACTCCTCGAGCACGCCGCCCGTGGCCCAGAACGCACTGCCCCCGTCGAGGTTCTCGAGCAGCACGAAGTAGAAGCCCGGCGGCATGGCCTCGCTCTCCGCCGGGCAGATCGACGAGGCCGAGAGACTGCTGTTCCAGACGACGTACGGGGCCTCGAAGATCATCTCCGGATCATCGACGTTGATGAACGTCAGCGACGGCACCTCCTGGAACCCCGTGCCCGTGAGCGAGAGGGTGGTGTCGTCGTAGATCGAGTTGGAGGTGTTCCCGGTCCACGCCGAGTCCGGAGAGGCGTCGGTCAGGGTCGGCGCCGCGGTCGCCACCACGGTCAGCGTGTTCGTCTCGAAGCCACGAACGCGATTGCCCG
>CAYZAI010000404.1:0-1054 GCA_964476305.1 uncultured Myxococcales bacterium | reverse complement strand
GTCGCCACCACGGTCAGCGCATCCGGGCAGGTCACCTCGTCGGCGTCCCGGGTCAGGACGACGGAGTAGGTGCCCGCCGGAACCTGGCCGGCCGTGACCGTGACCGCCGCGCTCTGGGGGGTGGTCACGTCCACGGGCCCGACGGGATGGTCGGTCCCGTCGTTGAGCGCGACGGTCATGCCCGAGGCGAAGCCGATGCCGCCGACGACGAAGATCGAGTTCGAGGACGCCGAGATGGACGCCGGAATCACGGTGGAGCAGACCAAGCTGGCGCCGCAGTCGTTGTCGCAGCCGTCGCCGTCGATTCCGTTGCCGTCGTCGCACGTCTCGTAGGGCTCGTCGGGATTGCCGTCACCGCAGTACGGGCCGTCCTCGAGGCAGCCCAGCGCGCAGTGGTCGTAGGTGCCGTTGAGAATGCCGTCGTCGCAGTACTCGCCCGCGACGGTGTTGATGTAGTCATCGCCGCATTCGACGTCGGTGCAGTCGCTGTCGCAGGTCGTCGTGTCGACACCGACCTGCCAGCAGTCGCCGTTGTCGTCGTCGCAGTCGCCGGCCGCGGCGACGTAGCCGGTGGGGACGGAGCAGGCCGAGACGGTGGCGTCCGGGTCGCCGTGGGTGTCGCCGTCGGAATCCAGGTAGAAGGTGGCGCAGGAATCGTGACAGGAGGCGCCCGTGGCGACCGAGTCGTCGCAGTCGGGTCCGAGGTCGCAGCCTGCGCCGTGGTCGTCGTCGTCGAGGTCGACGCAGGTCGAGCAGTCGGACCAGTGGGCGTCGTCGTCGTCGTCGCAATCCGTCCCCAGGCAGTCGTTGCCGGCGCCGCCGGCCTCGCCGTACAGGTCGTTGTCCCAATCGAGACAGGTATCCAGGCAATCGAACACGCTATCATCGTCAAGATCTTCGTCCGGGACGCCGCAGCCGCAGACTCCGGGCTCCGTCTTCAGCGGGTCCTCGGGGCAGAGATCGACGGGCTCCGTACCGGTGTCGGTATCGGTGTCGGCATCGGTGTCGGCGTCGGTGTCGGCATCGGTGTCGGTATCGGTGTCGGCATCGGTGT
>CAYZAI010000403.1:481-4215 GCA_964476305.1 uncultured Myxococcales bacterium | reverse complement strand
CCTGGTTCAGCACGGACAGCGGGATCTTCAAGCTGGATCAGGACGGCACCGTCACGGCCAGGGCGTCCGGCGAGGGCGAGGTCGAGGTCGAGGTCGTGGGCACCGAGCTCAAGACCACGGTACCGGTGCGGGTCAAGATCGCCTCGTCCATCGTCACCTCGCACGAGAAGAGCCTGAGCCTGTGGGTCGGCCAGGTGAAGGACAACGTGTGGGCCGAGGTGCACAGCGAGAAGGACGCCTTCGTCGAGGGGTTCAAGCCCACGTGGTCGAGCTCCGATTCGTCCATCGTGAAAGTCGAGAACCTGGTCGACGCCCGGCGCCAGGCATGGGCCAAGCTGACGGCGCTGAAATCCGGCGACACCTACATCACCGCCACCTTCCGCGATATCACGTACGACATCATCGTCCGGGTCTATTCGGAAGACGAAGAGATATCCCTGGACGGCACGCGAAAGAAGAAGGAAGAGCCCCCGCCGGAAGACGCGAAGGACAAGTGACGTGAAAGCACGCGCCAGGCAGTTGGAACCTATCGAATCAACTCAGGTTTTCCAGTAGGACATCAAGCAGTCCCCGAAGTCTTCCCGCCGCGCCGATCGCCAGGCAGGAACAGTCGCGGACCCGCCCGTCCAGCGCATTCGCCGGGACCGGACCCCCGTCCGCACCCCCATCCGGGTTCTGGACGGCGGGCTCCTCGGACAGTGTCACCGTGACCCGCTCGACATCGGCGGCGCCCAGGGCCGCACGAGCCAGGACCGTGATCGTCCTCTCGCCGAGATCCTCGTACTCGTACCACTGCTGGTGATAGTCGCTGGTCACGGGTTCGGATCCGTCGCCGAAATCGAACTCGAACTCCACGGCGTCCGCTCCCGTGGTGGCCGCGTCCACCAGCACGTGGTTCCCCGAGTGCTCCACCCCGACATCGAGATCGATGCGCTCCGAGACCCAGTCGTGGAGCTGGCCGAACAGCTGCTGGCGCGTGCCGGAGCCCTCCCCCGAGTCTCCCACCCGTTCCAGGCCGAAGCCGAGTACCGCGGCCCGGTGGCGGAGCACCTCGATCTCGGGGGTGTCTCCGTAGCCGGCGTAGGGATCGAAGACCATCCCGACCCGGCCTCCCGCCGCGAACGGCCCGTCGGCCATCGAGAGGATCGGCCGGCTGAGCATCACGGGCAGCCCCGGCCCGGCCCACGCCACGAGCTCGCCGAGCAGCGTCAAGCCGCCCTGCCCTCCGGCCCCGGGTCCGAGATCGAACGAGCCCGAGGCCGCGGCCTCACCGGCGGTGGACCAGGCCAGGTAGTCGTCCAGGACCAGCAGATCGAGGGTGTACGGATCGAACAGCGGGTACCCGGGATGCGTCTGGCTCCCGGCCAGACCGCCGAACCGCGCGTGCTCCGACCCGCGCAACGGGCCCTGGCCGGAGACGATCAGGTTGCCCCCCTTGCGGGCGTAGGTCGCCAGCAGATCCAGCGTCTGCCATCCCGCCTGTTGCCGGAAGGCGACCTGATCATCGCCCGTGTACGCCAGGACCGTGGCGAATCGCATCAGAAACGCCAGCGACGGGGGCCCATCGGCGGCCTGGACGCGGTAGGATTCGAAATCCACGCCCTCCTCTTCGGCCAGGCCCTGGTAGAGCGCCTCGAGCGGCGGCACCCCGGCCGTGGAGAACGACATGTCGAGCAGCAGAAGCTCCCGGTTCCGCGGGGGGAGCACCCGGTAGTGGTAGGGCACGACCACGTCGGGGCCGCTCCCGGACAGCAGCAGCCACCCGGCATATTCGCCGGGGGCCGCCGCCCCCGGGCACTCGATGGCCAGGTCCACGAGCGCCCCCGGCTCCAGGGCGGTGCCGTTCACGGGCTCGACGACAGTGCAGTCCGGATGGGCGTGGACCCACGCGACCGAGCGGCTCTCGCCCGCGGAGCCGGCCAGGTCGAACAGTCGCATCCGGCCCTCGAACCGCTTGCCCTGCGGCCCCTCGCCGAAGGACAGCGCCGAGGGCACGACGCCGGCCGTGGCCTCGGCCGCGCGGGCCAGGTCGAGCTGGCCGGCTCCCGTGTCGAGGCAGGACACGACCGCCGGCGCCTCGAGATCCAGCCTCGCGCTGCCGACTATCAACCCCGCGATCTCCCGAGGCTCGGCCTCGGGGTGGATACCGCGGAGCACGGCCACGGCACCCGCCACGTGAGGCGTGGCCATGGAGGTCCCCTGCTTGACTCCCCAATCCGGGCCCTCGACACCCACCGCGCGGGCGTCGGCCGAGAGGATCAGCCTGCCGGGCGCCGCGATCTCGGGTTTGAGCAGCGGCCGGTCCGTGGGCCCGCGGGCCGAGAACGACGAGATCCGCCGCTCCTCCTCGGGCCGCTGGTAGGGCTCGTACACGTCGTGGAGGGTGACCAGGGTCTGGGCGTCCGGGTGGTCGAGCAGCCATCCTTCGAGTTGGGCACCGGCGGTGTTGCCGAGCTGGACCGCCGGGATCTCCACGGGCTCGCCCCCCATCACGACGGCCGACTCGCCGTCGACGTTGTTGTAGACGACCACGGCCTCGGCGCCGGCCAGCCGTACGTGACGCACCTTGTCGGAGAACGGGCACACGCCGCGGGCGATCAGGGCCGCCGAGCCCAGGAACGAGTCCAGGATGAACGGCTCGCACCCCTCGGTGTTGTCGCCGGTGCCGACCAGTGCCGCGGCCCTAAGCGGCATCGGCCCCAGCGGCCCGTCCGCGAATCCGGGGCTGATGGTGCCCTTGACCGCCGGGAGCGAGACCAGCTTCTGGGGCAGCCCGTCGGCGGAGAGCTCCGCGCGTCCGGCGAAGTCCCTCCCCGTGTCGAAGGACCCCACCGTCAGGACGTCTTCCAGGGTCCCGGGGTAGCCGATGGTACCCGCCCCGGAGCCGTCGTTGCCCGCGGCGAAGACGACGACGGCGCCCGCGTCCACCGCGGCCCGGTAGACCTCGGAGCTCGGCACCTCGACCAGCGGGTCCGGCCCGCCCCACGAGCAGGAGATGACGTCCGCGCCGTCGGCCACCGCGTCCTCGAAGGCAGCCATCAGCTCGGGGTCGTAGGCGCCGTCCGTTCCCGACTCGGCCCGGTAGAAGACCTTGTAGCTCATCAGGTGCGCGGCAGGTGCCACGCCGCTCACGGCGAGGGGCGTCCCGTTCACGTCGAACACGGTGTCGGCGCGTCCCGCGGCGATGCCAGCGCAGTGGGAGCCGTGTCCGACGTGGTCGCGCGGGTTGGGCTCGTCGAGGGTCGTGTCCACCGGGTCGTCGGAGCGGAAGTAGGCGCGGGCGGCGATGACCTTGGCCGTGGTGTGGGCCACGGCACCGACCGGGTAGCCCGCGGGCATGGTCATCCCGTCGGGGCTGAAGAACGGGTTGTCGATATCGATGCCGGAATCGATGACCGCGATCCGGACCCCTGCGCCGGCACCGTCCACGCCGCCGGCCGCGTCCCACAGGTCCGGCGCGCCGATCATCCCGAGGGACGCGTCCAGGAAGGGCCGGTAGAGGATGGTGTCCGCCGGGAAGACGCGCTCGACGCCGGGAAGGTCGGCGAGGACGTCGGGCCGCCGCGTCCGCACCACGAGGCCGTTGAAGAGCAGGCGGTACTCGCGCTCGACGCCGGCCGCGGGCAGAAGCCGCGCCAGGTCCCGGCGGAAGCGGGCGTGCTCCTCATCGAGACGATCCAGGTAGTCCCGGGTCTCCGGGTCGTCGAGGTCGAGCTTGCCCCCCGGCCCGCGTT
>CAYZAI010000403.1:0-471 GCA_964476305.1 uncultured Myxococcales bacterium | reverse complement strand
GTCCCGGGCCGCGGCATCGCGAAGGTCGATCCGGCCCCCGGGCAGGCGCCGCACCGCGGCGACCCCTTCCCGCGCGGCCCGCACCAGGGACGGCGACTCGAACCGCACGATCCACCGCCCCGGCGCGGCCCCGGCCGGGTCGCCCCCCGCCGCCGGAGCGGCCAGCGCCAAGGCCACGAGCGCGACCAGCAACCCGCGCACATTCCCGCGACCCGTCATGCTCCGCAGTCTACCCTTCCCGGTCCCTGCCGTCCACGATGTCCGGACGTCGTGTCCGGACGTCGTCGCGCTCCCGGCCGGGAAAACGTGATGGCACCGCCATACCCCCCCGGAACAGCTCCTATTACATCTGATAATGTTGCACCTCCCCCGCGGTGGCGGGCCCATCACGCGTCGTAGCCGCGGCCCCCCGACCGGGTGGCGGGCCCATCACGCGTCGTAGCCGCGGCCCCCCGACCGGGTGGCGGGCCC
>CAYZAI010000402.1:0-4238 GCA_964476305.1 uncultured Myxococcales bacterium | reverse complement strand
TTCGCCAACGCGCCGAGCAGCATGGCCACGCCCTCGGTGGTGAAGATGTGCGCCGGATCGCGGAGGTTGAAGGGCAACGATCGTTCGATGCCCAGGTCGTAGACCGCGTGGCCGCTTTCGTGGAGCATCGTGTCCATCCACTCGGCCGTCGGCTTGATGTTCTGCAGCGTGCGGACGTCGCCGGCCCGATCGATGCTTATGCTGAAGGCGTGCTGATCCTTGCCCTCGCGCTCGTAGAGGTCGGAGCGCTCGACGATGTCGTGGATGTCGAGGCCGATGTCGTCATAGAACTTGATCGCGAGCTCGGCGATCTCCTCCTTGGGCTTCTTCTCGTAGAATTCATCGAGGTTCACCGCGGACGAGGGCGGCGCCTCCTGGAAGAAGGGGTTGTTGTAGTGCCAGGGCATCAGCTCCTCGGCCTTCACGCCCAGGCGCTTGCCCACGTCCGCGTCCAGCTCGGCCTTCATCTTCGCGAACGGCTCGCGGGTCTGCTCCTCGAGCTCGGCGAAGATCGCCAGGAGCTGCGCGGGGTCGTGCTCCTGCAGCTTGACCTGCATCTCCCAGTAGTCGGAGAAGCCCAGCTCTTTCGCGGCCTCGTTGCGCAGCTTGGCCAGCTTCACCAGCTTCGGGCCCACGGCCGCGCCGACCTGCTTGAGGGCGCCCCAGATCGCCTGGCGCCGATCGGACTTCTTCTCGTTTTCCAGCAGCTCGAGCAGCTCGTTGTTGGAGTACTTCTTCCCGTCCAGCTCGCCTCGGAACGTGTTGAAGGTCTGCTCGATCTCGGTGGACATCCCGACCAGCTTCTCGAGCATCTCGGGGGACAGCTGGTTGCCCTTGAACGCCAGGTAGGCCACCTCGATGGACCGCGCGACCAGGGGCTCGAGGCCCTCGGCCTGGCGCAGCGTCTCGAGCTTCGCGTAGCGCTCCTTGTCGGAGTGGAACTTCTTGAGGGCCAGGTCGGCCGCGGCGAAGGCGTCCCAGTCCTCCTTGGCCCCCGAATTGGCGGCCTTCCAGTAGCCGAGGGTCTGGACCTTCTCGAGCGAAGCGAACTTCGCGTTGTAGGCGTCGAGGAACTGCCTGGCTTCCATGTTCGGATCCTTCTTTTCCACGGCCGGCCCGGTCGCGGCGGGGTTCTCATCCGCTGCGGGAGGGGCTTCCTTGCCGTTGCCGCAGCCCCCGGCCAGGGCCAGGGCGAGCGGCGCGGCGGCGATGATGGCGAGGTTCGGACGCATGGGGCTCTCCTTTCCTGGAAAGGCCGTCCGTTCACGGCTCTGTCTCTTGTCGGCCAACTTCTAACAGGAAAAGCCGCTGCGAGTCGAGGGCGGAGTGGAGCCCGGCCGCGCCCGCCTCAGGAGAACAGCCGCAGCACGACGACGGCGGTGATCACCAGCAGGCCGCCGGCGATCTGCGCCCCGCCGAGGGCCTCGCCGAGGAAGGCGAAGGCGACGACCGCGGCGAAGACCGGCTCGGACACGGCCGTGATCGAGGCGCGGCCGGCCCCGATGCGCTCGATGCCCATCAGGAACAGGCCGAAGGGCAGCGCCGTGCCGAGGATGGACACGTAGAGGAGCTGCCCCCAGCGCAGGGGGTCACCGGCCGCGGCCAGGCCCGAGAGGCACGGGTCCAGGGCCAGGCAGGCCAGCCCCGCGAACGCGAAGGCGTAGAGCAGCACGGTCCACGGGGAGAGGCGGCGGACCAGGCGCTCGCTGCCCAGCATGTAGGCCGCGAAGCCCACCGCGCCGGCCAGGCCCCAGGCGACGCCGCCGAGGTTGGCCTCGAGGGCCTCGAACTCGGTTCCGCCTGCCACGAGGAAGCAGCCGCAAAGGGCCGCCGCCGAGGCCGCGACCCTAGCCGGGGTGAGGCGCTCGCCGAGCAGCGCCGCGGAGAAGGCGAGGACGAGCACCGGGCTCAGGTACTGGAGCAGGATCGCCACGGCCACGTGGAGGCGCTCGATGGCCATGAAGTAGGCGATCTCCGTCCCGGCCAGGGCCAGCGCACCCAAGCCCAGCAGCGGGAGGACATCCCCCCGGTGGACGGCGAAGCGGCGGCGATCCGACACCGCGAACCAGGCGGCCAGGACCGCGGCCGCGACAAGGCTTCGGACCTGGGCCAGCCCTATGGCGGACACGCCCGCCGCGAGCAGGTCCTTGCCCACCGCAGCGGAGATCGCCCACAGCAGGGCCGCGCCGAGCACCAGCAGGTAGCCCGCGGCGCCGGTTCCCGTCCGGGGCGGTCTCGTCGTGTCTTCCATCGGAGCGAATCCAGTCCACGCCCCCGCCCCGGGCGCAAGTCCTTTCTCGCCCACCTTGCGCCGCCGTGCCCGCGTCCCTATAACAAGCATTGCCCGCCGCCCGGCGGGAAGGAGCGAACAGATGCTGAAGCTGAGACAGGGAACCGACATCCTCTTCGCTCTCGGTGGCGTCGCCACCATCGACGAGGCTCGGGCGCTCTTCGCCCGGAGCATGGACGAGGCGAACCTCGCCAAGCTGGGGCGGATCCGCAACGAGGAGGCGCTGCTCAAGATCGCGGGCGCCATCGCCCTGGGCCGGCCGGAAACGGTCTTCGTCCACTCCGGCTCGGACGCGGACCGCCTGGCGGTGCGCCGCATCGCCCTCGAGAAGGGCGAGGAGCGGCCGCTGGCGATGAAGGACCACACGATCCACTTCGATCTCGCCAGGGAGCAGGCGCGGATCATCGACCGCACCTTCTACATCGTGAACGACGACGATCCCGTGAGCTCGCTGTCGAAGAAGGTCACGCGCGCCGAGGGCCTGGAGTACGTGAAGCGGACCATGGGCGGCCTGATGCGGGGGATGACCCTCATCGTCGGCTTCTACAGCCGGGGCCCCATCGGCGCCCGGGGCTCGGTCCCGGCCCTCGAGATCACCACCTCGGCCTACGTGGCCCACAGCGCCGATCTGCTCTACCGGTGCTGCTACGGATCGTTCGACGCCGAGGTCGCGCGCCGCGGCTACTTCTTCACCAACGTGCACTCCGAGGGCCCGAACCGCGACGAGGATCTGCCCGCGGCGCGGGTCTTCATGGACCGCAGCTGGCTCACCACGTACGCGATGCTCTGCACCTACGCCGGCAACACGCTGCTGCTGAAGAAGGGCAACCACCGCTTCGCCGTGGATCTGGCCACCTATCACCAGGTCGAGAGCGAGCTGTCCGAGCACATGTTCATCACCGGCCTGCGCAGCCCCGAAGGCCGGCTGACGTTCATCGCGGGCGCCGCTCCCTCGGGCTGCGGCAAGACCACTACCGCGATGGTGGGCACCGACTTCATCGGCGACGATCTGGCCCAGCTCTGGATCGAAGACGACGGCACCCTGCGGGCGGTCAACCCAGAGCGGGGCATCTTCGGCATCGTGGAGGACGTCAACCGCGAGGGCGATCCCCACCTCATGCGGAGCCTGCGCGAGGAGGGCGTCGAGGTGATCTGGTCCAACGTGCTGATCGACGAGAACCGGATCCCGCGCTGGGTGGGGGACGGCGACCCGCCTCCGGCCGGGGGGGTCAACTTCTCCGGCGAGTGGCGCCCGGGCAAGGCCGACGCGGCCGGCGCGCCGATCCCGATCTCGCACCCCAACGCGCGCTGCACGCTGTCCAACGACGGCATCACCAGCTTCAACGCCGCCCTGGCCGAGGATCCGGCGGGGGTGCCGTGCAAGGTCATCACCTACAGCGGCCGCGACAACGACACGATGCCGCCGGTGTGGGTCGCCCGGAACGCCGACGAGGGCGTGGCCCTCGGCGCGTCGATCGTCTCCCGGGCCACGGCTACCGAGGTGGGCGCCACGGGCGTCAGGCGGCAGCCCTGGGCCAACCAGCCGTTCATCCCCGGTGGCCTCGGCGACTACATGGAAGCCCAGTTCCGCTTCTTCAACTCGCAGCGGTTCTCGGACGCCGGCCGGCCGATCATCGCCGGGCTCAACTACTTCCTGACCCACGAGGCCCGCGGCGGCACGGGCTCCGGGCTGCTCGGCGAGAAGTGCGACGTCCACGTCTGGCTCGGCTGGCTGGAGCGAAGGGCCAGCGGGGAGGTCGGGGCGATCGAGACCCCGATCGGCTTCATCCCCAGGTACGAGGATCTCGAAGCGCTGTTCACCTCGAAGATCGCCAAGGCCTACCCGCGCGAGCTGTACGACCGGCAGTTCTCGCTCCACGTGGACAACATCGTCGCGCGCCTCGACATGCAGCGCGAGGCCTGGAGCAAGGAACAGGACATCCCGCCG
>CAYZAI010000401.1:0-4273 GCA_964476305.1 uncultured Myxococcales bacterium | reverse complement strand
GGGACGGGTTCAGGCCGTGGATGCCCTCGATGATCAGCTGATCGCGCTCCCCGAGCCGGATCGGGATCCACTTCTCGGCCGGGGCGCGGGTGCCGGTCTGGAAGTCGTAGACCGGGGTCGGCACCTCCTCGCCGTCGAGGATCCGGTTCAGGTGCTCGTTGAACAGGTCCAGGTCGATGGCGTGCAGGGCTTCGAAATCCCGCATGCCTTTCGCATCCAGCGGGGTCTCGTCGCGATCGACGTAGTAGTTGTCGAGGGAGATGGACCGCGGGCGGCTCCCGGCCACCCGGAGCTGGATCGACAGCCGCTTGGCGAAGGTGGTCTTGCCCGCGGAGGACGGCCCGGAGATGAACACCAGCTTGCGCTCCGGGTCGCCGACGATGTCCTCGGCGATCCGGGAGATCCTCTTTTCGTGCAGGCCTTCGGCGACCTTGATCACCTCGCGGATGCTGCCGTCGATGCAGGCCGAGTTCAGGTCGCCTACGTGGGAGATGCCGAGCAGCTTGCCGAAGGCGCGGGAGGCCTTGTGGGTGGCGTAGAGCTTGGGCTGGGGCCCGATGATGCGCGGCATGCCGGGCTGGAACGTGACCGGGAACTGGAGCACCAGATCGCGGTCGAGGGGCTGGATGTCGCACTCGGAGAAGAACCCGGTGTGGGGGGCCACGGGCCCGAAGCAGAAATCGACGAAGCTATCACCGAGGCTCATCACGGCCACATGGGACGAGGGCCAGCGGTCGAGGATCCTCCGTTTGATATCGGCCCCTTCCCTGGCGAACAGCCGACGTGCCTCCTCGACGGGCACGCGGCGGAAGACGAAGGGGCGCTGTTCCGCTGCCAGCTCGGCCATGCCCCGGCGCAGGCCGGCCACGATCTCGTCCGTGACCTCGACGCCCTCGACCTCGAAATAGTATCCCTGGGAGATCGCCTGGCCGACGCGGATCCTGGCGTGGGGGTGACGATCGTAGAACACCTCGTAGAACATCATGGTCAGGTGGCGCCTGGCGATCCGCGCCCCGTGGCGCGAACGGCGTGACACGAGCTGCACCGTGCCCGAGCGCAGGATGCGGGCCGCCAGGGAGACCACGCGGTTGTTGACGACCGCGGCCAGTACCTGATCGTCATCCGCGGCCGGGTGCAGCAGTATCAGGTCGTTCACGGTGACGCCCCGGGGCACGAGCATCGGCTTGCCGCGGAACTCGATCTCGGCGGGCTCCTCGGCCAGGCTCTCGCGAGGCTCGTTCAGATATTCGTCGATCACGGGCGGGCTCCTTCTCCCGCCTCGGGATCGGCCAGGGCGGGGAGGTCAGTATACAGGAGGCGGAGGCGGCGCGAACCCCTCGTCGCACGGGACGTCCGGGAAGGGGTTCGGACCGGAGCAGAGGTCCGGCCGGGGCGGGTCGGGGAAGATCACGCCGCGGCGCTCGAGGCCTCGGCGATCGTCGTAGTAGAGCGCGATGATCTCGAGCGGCTGCTCGGGATCCTTGCGCTTGAACGGCACGATCTCGGCCTCGGAGCCCAGGTCCCGGCCGTACTTGGTGCCCAGGCCAGGCTCGTCCGCGGCCATCTCCGACTCCATGGCGGTCGCGCCGCCGGCCTTGGCCAGGCCCGGGGACGGCGCCGCCTGGGTCCTGGCCCCGTACTCGCGGTCCTCTCCACGAGGGCGATCGCCGTCATCGTCGCCCCCGGCGATGGGCACGGGTCGCGGGCGATCCTCGTCCTCGTCGAAGATCGCCAGGCCGATCACGCCGATGCTGGAGCCGTCGCCCATGCGCTCGGCGTAGGACTCGCCTGGGGGCGCGAACTCGAACTCGGCCACCTCGTCGAGACTGCGACGGAACCCGTCTATGCGCAGCTCCTCGCCGGACTCGAGGACGTAGCCCCTGTCGCGGCGGAAGTCGGCTCGCCGGCCCGAGACGGCGTCCCGGCCGTCCACCGAGACCACGGCCTCGATCCGGCCCCCGGTGCGGTTGGCGACCCAGATCGAGTAGCTCCGGCCCTGCTCGCCGAGCAGGTAGCTCCGGCCGTCGGCCTCGTAGACGGGCAGCACATCGTCCCCAGATGTTACCCACAGATCCGCGGCGCCGCCGCCCACGGTCCCCGCTCTCGCCTCCACCGGTCCGCCGCCGCCCTGGGAGCCGCCACAGGCCGTGGCCGCCAACGCGACCCCGATCGAAACAGCCATCGCCAAGCGCTTCATGTCCTCGCTCCTTTCCACTGCCGGGTGGGCCACATGTTCGCATTGACGCGCCAGGGAGGCAAACGATCCATGAGAAGCCGTTTTCGTTCAGGCCTGTGAAACGTCCTGCGAAACGCGTTGAAGGACCCCCTGGCCGATGTTAGTATCACCCGCTTTCGTTCGTTTCAGGAGGGCTGCCGACGATGACACCCAAGACGCCCCGCAGCAGAAATCGCCTGTCTGAGCGCATGGTGCGCAACGACGACATCTTCTGCAGCTTGCTCTTCGACCACGCGAACGGCGCGATGCGCATCGTCGACTTCCGCGGCGGCAACTTCCAGACGAAGCACACCTTCCTCGAGCGCGTGCTCATCAACGAGGGCATGCGCAAGATCTTCACCCTGATCGAGCGCGACGACATGAACGGCTGGCAGCGGGTGGGCTACATACGCGAGGGGACGATCCCCGGGTACTACAAGCGTTCCGACGCCTATATCATGAGCCGCATCTACGACGCCGACTGGAGCGGGGTCGACGCGGTCGAGGAGAGCCCATTGCGCAAGGCCTTCCTCGCGGACGTGAAGAACCTGTCCAAGGAATTCGTCGCGGCGAAGGGCTCCGGGTTGAAAATCGACCAGGTTGACGAGGGCGAAGCCCTCCAACTCGTGAACGAGGAGCTCTCCCGGCAGGTCATCCAGGAGCGCAAGGCCGCCAAGGAAGCGAAGAAGGGCCAGGCCCAAGCGCGGAAGTCGCCGGCCGTGCCGGAGCGGCAGGGCGACGACCCGATCTTTCCCCAGTTCAGTCGCGAGATCGAGTCCTACTACGTCGTCGCCCAGAACCGGCGCACGCGCCAGCTCAACCTGTTCGGCGCCGAGTACCAGGACTGCTTCGGCAACGCGAAGGTCGACGTCTTCTTCACGCCGGCGACCAAGGCCGAGCGCTCGCTGGCGCTGGCCGGGATGAACGCGTTCGTCGACTGGCTGACCGAGGTCGGGGCGGTGGCGCTCTTCGCCCTCGTCCCAAGCACGAACCTCGAGATAAGCTCCCTTTTTTCGAGCGCCGGTTTCCGCAACAGCGGATGGCTGAGCCGCCAACTCGTCACCGCCGACGGGATTGTCGATCTCGTTCTCTGGACGCGCAAGCTCGCGGCGTGATGCGACGCGAACCGGCCGGCGCCGCAGCGGACCGCCTCGCCCGTGCCCTGCAGTCGATCTCGCCGCAGAGCGCGAGGCGTGGACGCCTCGCCCGCCGGCTGCTGGGCCGGGGGGATCCGTTCGACGGGCTCGTTCCTGCCCGATTGCTGGACGAGGGATTCGCCCGCACCCTGGAAGCGGTGGTGCCCGACTCCCGGTGCCTCGTCGTCGCCTTTGACAGGCTCGGGGGTGCGGAAGGGGCGGCGGCCAGCACCGGGCTGCTGCGCATCCTGGCGGCCCGCTGCACAGATGCCTCATTCGTGCATGTCGCGTTCAACACGCCGTCCCGCGGCATCGGGGCGCTGATCCGCGCCGGACTGACCCGCACCGGCGCCGAGCTCGGCATACCGGTAGAGGTCGT
Source organism: uncultured Myxococcales bacterium (assembly GCA_964476305.1). Classification (GTDB taxonomy): domain Bacteria; phylum Myxococcota_A; class Polyangia; order JAAYKL01; family JAAYKL01; genus CAYZAI01. Next base: position 543 of record CAYZAI010000401.1, on the reverse strand, counting down.
TGCCCACGACCGCCCGGCGTGGGCTCTGAAGGCCGCGCCCCGGGAGGTCGATGATCTCTTCGCCGGAATCGATGTCGCGATCGTCTTCGCCCCGCAGGGGGCCGCCGGGCTGGTCGGTGATCCAGAGGCCGAATCGCGGCGGGATCCGCTGCTGGAGCGCACGCACCTGGCTGTGCTCTCGTTCCCCGATCCCGAGGCCCTCGTGGCGGATCTCGATCGGTTCGCCGCGATCCTCGCGGAGGAACCGGGGATCGACTCGGTGCGGTTCTGGGTCCAGGCCGAGGACGCGAGCGGCAGGAGGGAGCTGGGTCACGCGCTGCTCGCCGATCCGGGGGACGCGCTGGAGCGGCTCTGGGTGCTGCTCGACAACGCGAGGCGCCACAGGTATCGCGTGCTCGTCGAGCCGATGGCGCGCGGCCTGCCCGCAGGCGATCCCCTGGTCTGCCCCTGTCGGACCGCGGTCCAGGACGGCCTGCGGCAGGTACTGGAAATCGAGCGCGTCGTGGCCGCCGGCGGCCGGATCCTGGTAACGGGCCGGGGGCG
>CAYZAI010000400.1:0-4284 GCA_964476305.1 uncultured Myxococcales bacterium | reverse complement strand
TGACCGAGACCAGCATGATGTTCATGATGCCGATGCCGCCGACGAGGAGGCTCACCGCGGCGATGGCGCTGAGCAGGGTCGTCAGCACCGTGGTGGTGCCGGCCATGGCGGAGGCGATCTCCTGCATGTCGCGCACGCTGAAGTCGTCCTCGGCCCCCGGCGCGACCTTGCGCCGCTCGCGCATCAGCGACTCGATCTCGCCGCGGACGGCGGTCGTCGAGCGCCCCTCGGTCACCGAGACCTCGATCCGGGCGACGTCGGTCTTGCCCGAGACCCGGCGGTGGAAGGCGCGGATCGGGATCAGGACGAGGTTGTCCTGGTCCATGCCCATCGCGGCCTCGCCCTTGGCCTGCAGGGTCCCGACCACCGAGCAGGATATCCGGCCGATCCGGATCCGCTGGCCGAGCGGATCGCCGTCGCCGAAGAGCTCGGTGGCGACCGTGGCGCCGAGCACGCAGGCCAGGGCGCCCGCCGACTCCTCGGAGTTCGAGAAGGCGCGGCCACCGGCGATCTCGTAGCCGCGGCAGTCCAGGTACTCGGCGGTGGTCCCGGTGATCGACGTCGACCAGTTCAGATTGCCGCTGACCGCCAGCCCGTTCGAGGACGCCACCGGGGCGACGTGGTCGATCCCGCCGACCTCGCTCTGGATGGCGGCCACGTCGTCGAGGGAGAGCGGTTCGGAGGAGGTGGGGGCCGCGCCTGCCCGGTGGCGGCTGCCCTGGACCGTGAGCAGGTTCGTGCCCAGCGCGCCGATCTGACCCTGAACCTGGCTCGTCGCGCCCTGGCCGATGGTCACCAGGGCCACGACCGCGCCCACGCCGATCACGATCCCGAGGATCGTCAGCACCGAGCGCATCACGTTTCGGCGGATGGCGCGCAGAGCCATGAACAGCGTGTTAGCGAACACCGGGGGGCCCTCCCATCAGCGAGTCCCGGACGACGTGCCCGTCCATGAAGACGACGATGCGGCCGGCGAAGGCCGCCATGTCCTCCTCGTGGGTGACCATCACGATCGTCAGCCCCAGCTCCACGTTCAGGTTCACCAGCATCTCCATCATCTCGACGCTCGTCGCCGAGTCGAGGTTGCCCGTGGGCTCGTCCGCCACCAGCAGCCGGGGCTTGGTGACCAGGGCGCGGGCGATGGCCACCCGCTGCTGCTGCCCGCCCGAGAGCTCGCCGGGCATGTGCCGCGCGCGCTTGCCCAGGCCGACCTTGTCCAGGGCCTCGAGGGCGCGCCGACGCCGCTCCCGGGCCGGTACGCGCTGGTAGACGAGGGGCAGCTCGACGTTCTCGGCGGCCGTGGTCCGTGCCAGCAGGTTGAAGCCCTGGAAGACGAAGCCGATGCCGTGCCGCCGCAGCAGAGCGAGCTGGTCGCTCGTGAGCGCACCGACGTCCACGCCGGCGAAGCTGTAGCTGCCCGAGGTCGGGCGGTCCAGGCAGCCGACGATGTTCATGCACGTGGACTTGCCCGAGCCGCTGGCGCCCATCACGGCCAGGAAGTCGCCCTCGTGCACGTCGAGGTCGATCCCGTCCAGGGCGCGGACCACGTTCTCGCCCTGGCCGAAGAACCGGCGCACGTCGCGCAGCTCGACGATGGGCCCGTCGGCGCCCGGTGCTGGAGCCGCGGCGGTCATCGGTCGCCCGGCTCCTTCGGCTGGGCCAGACCCACGACGACCTCGGTGCCGACGGCGAGAGAATCCGCGGCGATGGCGGTGTTCGTCCCGTCGGTGGCGAGCTTCTCGACCACCACCGGCTCCGGGGCGCCCGCCTTGAGCACCCAGACCCGGCCCCGGTTCGCGCCGGCGGCGCCGCGCGCCTCCGCCGAGTTGCCCTTCTTCTCGCCCGTCTTCTTGTCCCTGCCTCCGCCGAGGAAGGACATTCCCGGCGGCGTTCGCGGCATCCGGCTCTTGGCGGGCGGGCTGTACCGGAGCGCCCGGTTGGGCACGAGCAGCGCGTCGCCGAGGAACAGCGTCACGATATCGGCGGTGGCGGTCATCCCGGGCTTGAGCAGCAGGTCCTCGTTGTCGACCGAGAGCAGCACCTCGTAGGAGACGACGTTGTCGTTGGTGATCGGCACGTTTCTCACGGACTCGACCCCCGAGGCGAACGAGCGATCGGGGTAGGAGTCCACGGTGAAGGATGCCGCCTGTCCCACGGCGATGGACCCGATGTCGGCCTCGTCGACCTTCGACGAGAGCCGCATGCGGCGCAGATCCTCGGCGATGGTGAACAGCACCGGCGTCTGCATCCCGGCGTTGATGGTCTGGCCGACCTCGACCTCGCGGGAGAGCACCGTGCCGCTGATGGGCGCGCGGATCTCGGTCTTGCCGAGCTTCGTCTTCGCCGAGGCGAACGAAGCGTCGGCGATGGCGGCGGAGGCGCGGGAGGACTGGAGCGAGGCGCGGGCGCGCTCGGCCTTGGAAACGGCGGCCTCGAGCTCCTTGGGCGAGATCAGGCCCTTTTCGGCCAGCGCCCGGGAGCGCTCCTCGTCGAGCTTCGCCTCGTTCAGCGAGGCGCGGGCCTCGGCGACCTTGGCCCGGGCACCGAGGACCTGGGCCCTGGCCTCGTCCATCTGGGCCTTCGCCTGTTCGGGATCGATCACCGCCAGCAGTTGGCCCTCGGTCACGGCGTCGTTGAAGTCCGCGCCGAGCTCCGCGATCCTTCCCGAGACCTCGGCGCCGACCTCGACCGTGTTGAGCGGCTCGACTGTCCCGGTGGCGGTGATCGAGGCCTTGATGTCGCCCTTCGTGACGGTCGCGATCTCGTATTGTGCGGCTTCGTCCGCTTCTCCGGGACCGAGGATGCCCAGGAACCAGAGCGCCGCGACCGCCGCTGCGACCAGCACCACCGCGGCGATGATGGCCTTGCGCCAGCGCCCGCGGCGTTTCCCGGCGGCGAGAAGCCCCTCCAACTCTCCTGGTCCGGACCGGATCTCGACCATGGAATTCTCCTCCCCGAGAGGCGAGTGGTAGTCTCAGTCAAGACATATGACAAGCGCATCCGTGCACCGCATCCGTGGGATCATCGAGGTCGATGGTCGATGGAAGATGCCGAAGGCGACTCGGGTCGTCAGCTCGCCACGGCGCTCGAGAAGAAGCGGCAGACTTCGCAGCGGACGATCTCGCGGACCCACGAGACCCCGCTTTGCGTCGCCTGCTCCCGGAACTCGGCGATGGCCAGGTCCTCGGCCTGGAGCTCGTCGGGGGCGTGCACGTAGAAGGTCCCGCCGCGGTACTCCTTCACCGGGATGTTCCGGTGCAGGGCGAAGGTGGGCTCCTCGTAGAAGATCCTGACCTGGAATACGTCGGACGGCGGGCTCTCCGGCATCCTGGCCTCCCACGGGACAAGCTAACGACGCCCCCAACCCGATGCAACCCTTCGCCGGAATCCAGAATGATATCGTTCTGATCCATGTAGTCCGTGCGGCTGGTGTTACGGCTGGTGTGTGGAGGGTGGCGGCTCCCGTGGGTGGCGGGCAGCTACCAGGTGATGCACTGGGCGGAGCAGTCGAGATCGGGATCGCCATCGCCGTTGTCCACGTTCATTATCAGGACCCAATTGGTTCCGGATATTTCGACGCTGCAATGGCCCTTGGATTCGTCGCTCATGTTGTCGTGGAGGAGGTACTCCATCAGGAAACACATGCGTCGGCCGTCGGCGACCCCCAGTTGGGTATAAGAAGGTGGCGTGCCGTTTGACTCGCTATGGGTGACCCGGGTCTCGATGAGGATGGGCAGGCCATTGGTCACCACGAGGCTCTCGGCGGTCACCTGCCCCGTCGCGGCCAGGTCCCCGGTCACGGAGATGGCGCTGGTCCCTGACTGGGTGACGATCGAGTCGCCAACCGAGGTGCCGTCCGTGAAAACGGCGAGGGTGCCGGCGGTGCCGGCCACCGCCATCGACGTGCAGCTCCCGTCGCCGTCCAGGTACTGCCCCGCGCTGCACTTGTGCGGCGCCTCCTGGCACGCGCCCGTCGCGCCACCGGCCAGGTACTGGTCCGCGGTGCACGAGTGGGCCGCCTTGTGGCACGCGCCGTCCGAGCCCAGGTAGTTGTCGTTGCTCCCCAGCCCCGCCTCCGGGCCGCACTGGGTCACCACGTCCTGGTTCGCGCAGACCACCCCGCCACTGGCGCTGATCTGCTGGATCCCGTAGTTGCACGGGAAGCTCGCCTGGTCGATCGGAGCCTGCACGGTCGTCCCGATGTCCGTGTCCGCCACCAGGCCGCTGGTGTCCGGAAGGGCCACGCACACCGCCGCGCTCCCGGTCCAGCCCCGCATCGCCTGC
>CAYZAI010000399.1:0-4316 GCA_964476305.1 uncultured Myxococcales bacterium | reverse complement strand
CACCAGAGAACGCGGTGATGAAGCTGGCGGTCCGATTGTCGGAGGCCCTGAGCCGCGGGTTCGATCGCGGGAGGGAGGACCCTTGAAGACCGGGGTCACGGTCACGGCCCTGGTCTGCCCGAAGTGCGGTGCGGGCCTGGACGGGCTGCGCCACGACGTCCTGTTCCCCTGCGCCGCCTGCTCGCTGGCGCTGCTGGTGGAGCGGGGCGAGACCCGGCTGTTCCCCTTCGTCCGGGCCCTGCCCGAGGCAGGGGCGCGCTCCGAAGCCGCCGCGCTTCATCTCCCGTTCTGGGATCTCCACACGGAGGTCGCGGTGGCTGATCCCGCCGGGAACGGGACGGGGCTCGCGAGCTCTGCTGCGGGGATCGATCGCATCTGGGTCGCGGGCTTCGCCGTGCGGAGGCCCGAGCTGTTCGGCGAGCCCGGCCTTTCCTTGACCGAGCGCCGGGTGCGCCTGGAGCCGGCCGGGGAGGGTGACGCCCGGGCCGGATTCCTGGGGGCCTGCCGCGGGCCGGAGCTGATCGAGCGCTACGCCCGGCTGACCGTGCTGCGGCTGCTCGATCGCCGGTCGGACGTGACCGGCGTGGACGTCGCGGTCCGCGTCCGGCGGGCCGACCTCTGGGCCGTGCCGTTCGAGGATCTGGGCGATCGCCTGCTCGATCTCGCCACGGGCACGAGCCTGCCCGCGGCGGCCTTCGAGGACCTGGCCGAGATCCGCGCGGTCCTGCGACAGCGGCAGGCGGGGGGCTAGGGCGGGGTCAGCTCGATCTTCAGCGCGCGGAAGTCCCCCGGGAGCAGGGTCGGCGCCAGCTCGTCCTCGGCGAGGATCTCCCCGTCGCGCGAGACCGCGGCCGTCAGCCACCCGTCGGCGATTCCCGCGCCGCCGACCGACGACGCGGCGACGAGATAGTAGGGCCCGCCGTCTTCGGGCAGGTCGACCTCGAAGCTGCCCCCTCCGCTCCCTTCGACCGCGCGGATCGCCTCGAACGGCTCGCCCGCGGCGAGGGCGTCGTAGCCGGCCTGGTCGACGAGAAAGACGTCCATCCGGGCCGCGCCATCGTCGGGATCGCGGAAGAGCGCGCCGGTCAGGAAGTTGGCGGCGCGGACGAACCCCTGCTCGACGGCGAAGTCCACGGAGAGCGACCAGGGGCCCTGGGGTTCCTGGGCCGCTTCGAACTGCCGGGGCTCGAAAGCCGTCTCCAGCTGGGCGCTCCAGGAGCGCACCTCTCCTGTCACCGGCCAGTCCTCGAACAGCTTGGTCACCGTGTTCGCCGCGGCCGGCAGGTCGCCGATGGCCGACTCGACCCGCCCGTAGTACTCGTTGGCCTCGCCGAGATCGAAGGTCGCGCGACCCTCGGAGTCCGTGGCGGCCCAGGTGGCGATCATGATCCCCGGGTCGTCGGGGTAGACCGTCGAGTACCCGGCTACCAGGATCGTCGCCCCGTCCACCGGCGCGCCGTCCGCGTCGGTCACCGAGACCTCGAGCGTGAACGTGCCGGCGTAGCTCTCGCTCACGGTCCAGACCTTGCCGTCCCCGCGCCAGGCCGAGACCGCGAAGTTGCGGTTGTTCGACGGCGTGACCTCGTCAGCGCCCGGGTGCACCGCGGCGGCGGCGTCGTTGCAGTCGCCGTCCGCGATGGCGAACCCGTCCCCGTCCGCGTCCGTCGTGTCCGTGCCGTCGTCGGCGATCCCGTCGCAGTCGTTGTCGATCAGATCGCCGGGGATCTCCTCGGCGCCCGGGAAGACCGTATCGTCGCCGTCGTTGCAGTCGCCCTCGCCACGGGTGAAGCCGTCGTCGTCGCCGTCGGCGTCGGGGTCGGCCAGCTCGCAGTCCTCGTCGACCACGCCGTCGCAGTCGTTGTCGATGCCCAGGCCGCTGCGGTAGTAGTTCTTGTCGGCGTCGGCGTAGTAGTAGTAGTGCTCGACGTAGGTGTTGACGGGCTCCCACTGCACCCAGCGCCGTTCCCAGAACTCGTTCCAGACGTGGTCGTTGGCCCATGCAGAGACGTTGACGTTCGGGATCAGCGCGGCGCGGGCCGCGGCCGTGGTCAGATCCCCGTGCTCGCCGCAGCGGCCGAGGTGCTTGGCGTAGATCCGCACCGGCTGGGCCGGCCGCTCCGCGTCGGAGCCGAACTCCATCGAGTCCAGCACCCACTGGATGATGGCCCCGATGGCGCCGTTGTCGTCCTTGTCGTAGGGCCGGCCCTTCCACAGCACGTCCTGGCTCTCGAGGTAGGAGGAGAGCGGCTCGTAGCCGTCGTCCGCCTCGAAGAACAGGTAATCCCGCCAGAAGCGGCCGGCGGGAGGATCCGCCGACACGCCGTTCACGGGGTTGATGTAGGTCGGCTTCTCGTCCTCCACGACCGGGAAGACGATGTACCAGTAGTAGAAATCGCGCTCGAGCTCGAACTCCTCCACCGGGCCGTCGCCGTCCGAGACGCGGTAGGCGACCGTCGACCAGAAGTCGCCGCCGGCGGCGGGGTCGCCGTGATCGACGATGTCGGCGTAAGTGAGGGCGGTGTCGATCCCGAAAAGCGACTCGACGTTGTCGGCGATCAACCCGGGTCGGAAGTCGGCGTCGGCGATGTGCGTCGGCGAGATGTGGGCCAGGCAGAAGGCCACCTCGTCGCGCCCGGCGGGATCGTCGAAATCGACGAGCACCGCGGCGAGGGCGTCCTGCAGCTCGGGGTCCAGGTCGACCAGGTTGGCCCTCAGATCCGCCGCGAGCCAGGCCGGAGCCAGATCGACCGCCTCGACCGCCGCCCCTGTGAGGCGGTGCTCCGCGTCGACTTCGGAGATCTCTGCCAGCGGGGTGCCCGCATCGTTGCCACCGCTCCCGTCGGAGCAACCCGAAGCGGCGACGAACGCCAGGGCGAAGATGAGAAAACGGCACGTCTTTTGCATCGTTATCTGAATCAGCATGGTCCCTTGCACCTCGTTTCCATTTTGTCTTGAACGCCTTGGACTTATACAACTTTTTCGCGCATGATGGAGTATTCTTGACAAAGGGCTTTCCGCCCCTATACTTCCGGCGATTCCGCGACCCCCGGGGCCGGAAGCGGACCGAGAGGAACCGTCCCGGAACCGGGGGGCGGGGTGGCACGGCGCGCCGTCCGGACCTCGGATCACTCCGAGCGTTTCCATGATTGGAGTGTGGGTTTGGGCGTAATCCCTGACGCGAAAATTGCCGAGATCAGGGAGCGCGCCGACATCGTCGAGGTCGTGAGCGACTACGTGTCGCTCAAGCGCGCCGGAGTCAACCACAAGGGGGTCTGCCCCTTCCACGCGGATTCCGATCCGTCGTTCAACGTGAACCCCGATCGGCAGTTCTTCCACTGTTTCGGCTGCGGCGCGTCGGGCGACGTGATCACCTTCCTGCGCAGGGTGGAGGGGCTCGAGTTCACCGATGCGGTCGAGCGGCTCGCGCAGCGCTACGGCGTGGAGCTGCCGCGCGAAGAGGCGTCCCCCGCGTTGCGATCGGCCAAGGAGCGGAACCGAGAGGACTCCCGGCGCCGGCGGGAGGTGCTGGAGCTGGCGGCGGCGTTCTTCGAGTCCAGGCTGGACGAACCCGAGGCGGAGCCCGCGCGACGGATGCTCGAGGAGCGGGGCGTCGATCGCGAGACCGCCAGGCGGTTCCGGCTCGGCTACGCCCCGGACGGCTGGCAGGGGCTCTTAGACCACCTCGGAGCCCGGAGAGTGGGCCCGAGGGAGGCTTCGCTCGTCGGGCTGGCCCTCGAGCGCAAGTCCCAAGACGGCTTCTACGACCGCTTCAGGCACCGCCTGGTGTTCACGATCTCCGACCCGGCGGGGAGCCCCATCGGGTTCTCGGCGAGGGCCCTCGGAGATCGCGAGGAGGAGGGTGCCAAGTACGTCAATTCGCCGGAGACCGCCGAGTTCAGCAAGGGCAAGGTTCTCTTCGGATTGCACCAGGCGCGGGTGGCGCTCAGCAAGACCCGCGAGGCCGTCCTGGTCGAGGGGAACTTCGACGTCGTCTCCCTGGCCCGCGTCGGCATCGACAACGTCGTGGCGCCCCTGGGAACGGCCCTGACGGAGGACCACGTGACCCTGCTGAGGCGTCGCGTGGACCGCGTGGTGGTGATGTTCGACGGTGACGCCGCCGGGCGGGCGGCCGCGGCCCGCGCCTTCCCGCTGCTGGCCCGGGCCGGCCTCGCGGCCTACACGGCGCCGCTGCCCGCCGGCGAGGACCCGGACAGCCTCGCGCGTTCCGGCGGTGCCGGGGCGCTCGGGGCGCTCATCGAGGCGCGCCAGGGCCTGCTCGACGAGATCATAACGGATTCGGCCGCGGCCGGTGACGG
>CAYZAI010000398.1:0-4326 GCA_964476305.1 uncultured Myxococcales bacterium | reverse complement strand
CTTGTTCTGGCTTTGGTGGCCTATCTGCTGGCCGGTGGGACCAGCGAGATCGCCGCGGCGGCCCTCGCCGATATGCTGCCGAAGCGCGAAAGCGGGCCACTGCCTCCGGGCGTCGCGTCGCCGAAACCGCTGTTCCGGCGGGTGCCGGACGGCGACGACATCCTGCGGCGCAACATCTTCGACTCCACCGTCGGCCCCATCGTTCCGGGGCTCGGGGAGGACGAAGGGATCGAGGATGAGGCGATCGACGTGGACCCCGAGGATCTGCCGATGGTCCCATGCCCGGACGACAAGTACGAGCTGCTAGCCGTGGTGGCGTCCTCCAACCGGCCCGAATGGTCCTTCGCCACGGTTTCTGTGGGCAAGCAGACCCAGCTCTGCCGGATCGGGCACCGCATCGGCGATCGCGAGGTAGCGGGCATCAGCTGGCGCTACCTGTTCCTTAGGAGCGCCACCGACATGTGCTACGTGGACATGTTCGCCGCCCCGGTGAAAAAGGAGCCCCGGCAGTCAAAGGCCAAGCTCGCCAAGGCCGACATCAAGGACGGCATCCGGGTGGACGGCCCCAACGAACGCACCGTGGACCGCGCGCTGATGGACGCGGCCCTGGCCAATCCGGCCCAGTTCGCACGCTCGGTGCGGGTGCGCCCCTACAAGAAGAACGGCGAGGTGACGGGCTTCCGGCTGCGGCGCGTCAAGAAGGGCAGCCCCTTCGCGTTGCTCGGCGCCCGGAAGGGCGATGTCATTCATGCGGTGAACGGGGTCCCCCTCACCAGCATGGACAAGGCCTTGACCGCCTACCAGAACCTGCGCGGCGACTCGCGGCTCCAGTTCGACATCACGCGAAAGGGCAAGCCCGAGACCCTGACCATCAACATCAGGTAGCGCCCGCGGGTCGCCTGTGCCCGGCAGCGACGACGACGCCGCGAAAAGAGCCCCCGGACCGCTCCACACCGCTGTCCGCGTGGATGAACTCCCGTTCCAGCTGCGGTATAATTTGCCCGGGGAGCGGTTCGGTAGTAGATTGCCTGGACCGCCAGCGCAGATGGCGCTGGCTCATTGAACTCTCACGTCGAGGAAAGCGCTCGCGACGGTGGGGACAAACGGGAGACGGAAAGGAGGAGCATACCGTGATTCCGCTCGTTTTTTTACGTTCGGTTGAGATCTTCGAGGGACTCAAGGACTCCGAGTTGGAGCAGGTCCGCGCGTGCTGCGAGGAGATCGACCTCGCAGAGGAGGCCGTGGTCTTCGAGGAGAACGATCCGGCCCGGCACCTCTACACCCTTGTCGAGGGCCAGGTCTCGCTGCGCTACCGCCTCCCCGCGAGACCCAGCGGCGAGGAGAGCCGCGTGGCCACTATCGCCCCGGGCAAGACCTTCGGCTGGTCGGGCCTCCACCCGTCGAAGAAGTACACCCTCACCGCCTACTGCACCGAACGCAACTGCAAGGCGATCCGGATCGACGCCGCCAAGCTGCAGGAACTGCTCGAAAGCGATCACACGATCGGCTATCAGGTGATGCGGAACATCTCACGCCTGATCGGCGACCGCTTCATCGCCCTGCAGCAGGAGGTGGCCCGGGTCAGCGGCCAGAACGCGATCGACGGCTGGTAGCCCTTGTCCCGTCCCTCGCTCCACCTGTAACTGCGCCTCGGCGCCAAGAGACCCAGCGGAGCGGCGATCTCGCTCGACCGGCTCCTCGCCGCCTTTCCGGAGATCGGCCCGGTCGCGTCCCGGATCGCTTCCCGGTGGACAAGGACCGGGGACGAACGTAGGCTGTGCGCCGGCCGAAAACCCCCGAGGTAATTCGATGTCCACCGAGCCCGAGAGCAGGAACTTCATCGAGGAGATCATCGACGAGCACAACCGCACGGGCCGGTACGGCGGGCGGGTCCGCACCCGCTTCCCGCCCGAGCCCAACGGCTACCTGCACATCGGCCACGCCAAGTCCATCTGCCTGAACTTCGGCCTGGCCGCGAAGTACGGCGGCACGTGCACCCTGCGCTTCGATGACACCAACCCCTCCACCGAGGAGGATGAGTACGTCGAATCGATCAAGGAGGACGTCCGCTGGCTCGGGTTCGACTGGGAGGATCGCCTCACCTTCGCCTCGGACTACTTCGAGCGCTTCTACGAGCTGGCCGTGCGCCTCGTCGAGAAGGGCGCGGCCTACGTCGACGACCAGGACGACGAGCGGATCTCCGCGGGCCGCGGCAACTTCTACAAGCCCGGCGAGGAGAGCCGCTACCGCGATCGGAACGTGGACGAGAACCTCGACCTGCTGGCCCGGATGCGCGCCGGCGAGTTTCCGGACGGCTCGCGGGTCCTCAGGGCGAAGATCAACATGGCCTCGCCCAACATGAACATGCGCGACCCGATCATGTACAGGATCCGCCACGCCCCGCACCACCGGACCGGCGACGACTGGTGCCTGTACCCGATGTACGACTGGGCCCACGGGCTGGAAGACTCCATCGAGGAGATCACCCACTCGATCTGCACCCTCGAGTTCGAGAACCACCGCCCCCTGTACGACTGGTTCCTCGAGGAGCTCGGCGTCTACCGGCCGCAGCAGATCGAGTTCGCCCGGCTGAACCTGAACTACACGGTGATGAGCAAGCGCAAGCTGCTGGAACTGGTCAAGGACGGCCACGTGGCGGGCTGGGACGACCCGCGCATGCCCACCATCTCGGGCCTGCGGCGCCGGGGCTACACCCCCGAGTCCCTGCGGACCTTCGCCGAGCGCATCGGCGTGGCCAAGCGCGACAACGTCGTGGACATGGCCCTGCTCGAGCACACCCTGCGCGAGGACCTGAACGAGCGCGCGTCGCGGGTCATGGCCGTGCTCGACCCGCTCAAGCTCGTGATCACGAACATGGCCGAGGGCGAGGAGCAGGTCGTCGATGCGCCCGTGCACCCCGAGAAGCCCGAGCTGGGCTCGCGCCGGCTGCGCTTCGGCCGGGAGCTCTGGATCGAACGCGACGACTTCCGCGAGGACCCGCCGCGAAAGTGGCACCGCTTCGCCCCGGGGGTGGAGGTCCGACTGCGCTACGCCTGTCTGGTCACATGCCGCGAGGTCGTGAAGGACCCCGCCGGGAGGGTCGTGGAGCTGCGCTGCACCTGGGACCCGGCCAGCCTGGGCGGCACATCGCCGGACGGCCGCAAGGTCAGGGGCACCTCCCACTGGGTCTCGGCCGCGGAGGGGGTGGACGCCGAGGTGCGCCTGTACGATCGGCTGTTCCTCGTGGAGAACCCGATGGACGTGCCGGAGGGGGGATCCTACGTCGACCACCTGAACCCGCGTTCACTCGAAATCCGCAAGGGCTGCAAGATCGAGCCCTGGCTCGCGGATCACGCCGCCCCCGAGACCCGCTGGCAGTTCGAGCGCCTCGGCTATTTCTGCGCGGATCGCCACGACTCGAAGCCCGGCGCGCCCGTGTTCAACAGGACGGTCTCCTTGCGCGACTCCTGGGCCAGGATCGAGCGCCGTGAGAAGTAGATCGCCCCTCGTCCGGGCAGCGCTCCCGGCTGTCCTGGTGCTTCTCGCGGCCGCCTGCCTGCCATCGGCCCCGGCGAAGACCGCCCGCCCCGACATCGAGCTGGCCCCCTTCTCGGAGATGGCGATCCGGTCCCCGAGCGGGCACACCTACCGCTACCTCCACGCGCCGGGACCGGTCGCGGACGCGCCGGTGATCGTGCTCCTGCCCGGGGGCATCTACGACAGCCGGATCTGGCTCTACGCCGGGGACCTGACCGAGCGCTTCGAGGTGGTGGTCCTGGACTGGCCGGACAACAGCCTCTTCTACTCGGGCCGGGTCGAGGACTACGGCGAGATCGCGGCCGACTTCCTGACGACCCTGGGCGCGGTGCGTTTCCACCTGGCCGGCGTTTCCATGGGCACCTTCGCCGCCATCGATCTCGCCGTGCGCAAGGCCGATCGCTTCGAGATCCTGTCGCTGACCCTGGCCTCCACCGCGATGTTCGCCATCTCCGAGGAGGAGGTCGAGGGGCGCACGGACATGGCGCGAAAGGCCCTGGGCTTCGCGCCCGACAAGCTGCGCGGCATCGTGGAGTTTCGCTCCGGCCGCGCGAAGTACGATCCCGCTCCGGGCGATGTGCAACAGCCCGACGTGTTCTATGCGAGACCCTACAGCTACTATCACGAGGTGTTCTCGATGGCCCTGAACCAGGGCGACCGGCCCCAGGACACGGCCTCGATCCGCTGCCCGGTGCTCTTCCTCCACGGCACCGACGACGAGACCTTCCCGATCGAAGTCGCGAGGCTGAGCCCGACGGTGTTCACCGGCGCGAAGGCGACCAGGTGGGT
>CAYZAI010000397.1:0-4346 GCA_964476305.1 uncultured Myxococcales bacterium | reverse complement strand
CCGCGCCGCTGCCGGCCTCGGTGTCGGCATCGGAGTCGGCGTCCGTGTCGGCATCGCTGTCGGCATCGGTGTCCGCATCGGTGTCTGCATCGGTGTCGGTATCGGCGTCGGTATCGGCGTCACTGTCCGTTCCGTCCCCGACATCGTATTCATCGAGACCGAGAACCGCAGAGCAGCCGGCGTTGGCGAGCGAGACGAGAACCGCGGCAATCCCCAAGCGCACCATGGCTAGAACCTCCCTCCCACGGTCCAGCCGACCGCGTCCGGGCCGAGGAACGGACCCGCGACAACCGCGCTGTTTTCTTCCTTGTCGGACAGTCCCGGTTCGACGAAGAACAGGACCACCGCCGCGGCCACGCCCACCGCGGCGACGCCGATCAGGACATCCGTGGTCGTGGCCAGAGAACGCGCGGAATCCAGGGTGTCCTGCTGCCCGGTACCGCAAGTCTTGTCCGGGCAGGAGGATTCGAGGTCGTCCGCCTTCGAGACAGCCAACCCTCCGGTGACTCCGGCACCGATGCCGGCGGCAGCCCCCACACCCAAGGCGACCCAGGTCCAGACGCGGTGTCCGTCCCGGCCTTCCGGATCCACCGGTCTGCCACCGGCGTCTGGATGGTCATCGGGGCCTTCGCCCGTTGCCGAGAGATCGAGGCGCACGCGCATCCCGCCGCCCACGCGCACCCGCTCGCGGTGAATCTCCGCGGCGCCGCGTTTGACCACGACCTCGTGGTCGCCGAGATCCACGGTGAGGGGGGATTCCAGCGGCGTGGTGCCGCGCCGCTCTCCGTCCACGAGCACGACCGCGCCCTTCACTCCGGTAACCAGCTCGATTTCACCGACCAGGGGTACCAGCCTGGCGATCTCCCTGTCGACGAGGGCGACCCGCTCGGCCGAGATCTCCGTGCCCCCACCGGCCAGGTAGGCGCGGTAGGCTTCGATGGCACGGGCGTAGTGCTTGAGCTCGTTCTCGGTCTGGGCGATGTTGAACAGGATTTTGTAACTGGGATTGAGCTTGTTGGCGGTCTCGAAGGCCACCACGGCCTGCTCGAAATCGCCCTGCTCGTAGAGATCCAGCCCCAGCAGGAACTGCACGCGGGCTCGCTCGGCGAGTTCGATGGGTTCGTCCGCCGCGGCCATTCGCGCCGTCGAAAAGAGCGCCAGGACTGCGAGGGCTCCGATGGCCATCCGGCTCCACGATTCCGGTCTCGGCAACATCCGTCCTCCCTTTCCCCGGTCCCGAACCGAGGCTCGATGCTTCCTCGAGGACCGATCGACGGATATGCTATCACGACAAAAGAAAAGGCGCATGATGATCCGCTCGACGGAGTGGCACGTGGGTTGCTATAGTTGATTCCACGGGCGCTGGCCTGAGGTTTCCAGTCCCCAGGGGTTCGACAGGAACAACATGCACGAAAGAACCACGGTTGCCCCGCTCGCTTTCGCCCTTGTGCTTCTTCTCGCCTCTGGTGCTGAGGCTTCAGATGGACACGGGTCGCTCGCCTGCAAGGACGGGCTGGTGCTTCATGTCGGGCCCCTCGTCCAGCGCCTGACTTGCCGCCAGGACTGGGTGCCCTCCCAGCCGCCGGAGGTTTCAATCGCTGGCCGACGGATCCATCCCTGGATGCCCGGGGACCGGGAGAGCCTGTCCGACGTGGACGGCATCGACTTCCCTGTCTTTCCCCGGCGGCTCGTCATCGTGACCAATGCGGATCTGGTGTCGGCCAGCACCATGTTCCAGGAGTTCATCGATTGGCGCCGCGCCGGCGGCTGGGAGGTCGTCGTCGCGACGGAATGGGACTGGGACAGGCCGACGGAAGAGGATGGCAACGACCGGGCCGCGCGCATCCGGGCTTGGCTGAGAAAGGACTACGAAGAGAACGGCGCGGGCTATCTGCTGCTGATCGGCGCTCCGGCCAGCCCGAACGGAGGCGTCCCCATGCGGCGCACGGAGCCCCTGGCCAAGATGCTCTGGAACACCCCGTCCTGGCTGGTGGCGGACATGTCCGACGTACCAACTGACCAGTATTACGCCGACGTCGAATCGGACTGGGATTGCGACGGGGACGGGCTCTTCGGCGAGTTTCCCGACGATATGGGCGAGGGTTGCGCCGACTGGGGACCGGAGTTCGTTACCGGGCGCATCCCGTACTATGGAAAGATCGGGGAGCTCGACCGCGTCCTCGCCGCCACCATCGCCTACGAACGGGCTCCGGACAAGACCTGGCGCGACCGGGCAATCTTCGCCGGTGCCTTCGGCGGCTTCCGCGGCCAGCCCAGCGCCTCGGGCGACGGCTCGGTCTACCCGGAGGACGACGACCTGGCGGGCTTCCTCTACCGTACCGCCGCTGACCTGCCCGAACTGCCCGGCTTCGAGCCCGTGCGCCTGTTCGAGGAGGGGGGCCTCGTGGGCAGCAACCTCGAGCACGAGGGCCCGCTCACCTTCGAGAACCTCCTGGACGAGTGGTTGCAGGGCGCCTCCACCGTGGGCTGGGGCGGCCACGGATCGCCATCCAGCGCCCACCGCCAGGTCTGGGTTTTCGACATCAACAATGACGAGCTGGCCGGCGGCAACGAAGTGTCCGCCCCGGCCTTCGCCGATTCGTCGATGAGCGGCGACCTCGAGTCCGCGCCTCTGGCCGTGGTGCACATGATGTCGTGCCTGAACGGTCACTCCGAGACCCCGGGGAACCTCGGCGCGGCGCTGCTGGGGCGCGGTGCCGTCGCCACGGCCTCGGCGAGCCGGGTGGCCGTGGGGGTGGGCGGCGAGGACTGGGAGCCCATGCCGCAGTTCGCCGAGGCCACGACCAACTCGTACTACTTCACGCGTCTGGTCCAGGCCGGCCACCGGGTCGGGGACGCCCTGGCCTTCACACGCTGGGGCCTGCCGGGCCTGAGCTGGAGCGCCTACGAGGAGACCGCGATCCAGGGCGGGGACGCGTACTCGTGGCTGACCAAGTTCGAGTACAACCTCTACGGGGATCCCACCGTGTCCCTCGAGCGCTGCACGGACGACGCGGACTGCGAGGACGGCCTGCCCTGCAACGGGACCGAGGAGTGTCGTGAGGGTTACTGCGTGCACGTCGATCCCGTGGTCTGCGAGAGCGAGGCGGACTCGCCATGCACGTCGCGGGCCTGCGACAACGCCACGGGCAAGTGCGAGACCCTGGCGCGGCCGAACGGCATCGCCTGCGAGGATCCGTTCTTCTGCACCGTGGACGACGTCTGCGTCGATGGCGCCTGCCTGTCGGGTGGCCCGCGAAACTGCCCGTACTACACGCCGGACTGCGACGAGGTCCAGGACAGGTGCACCTACTTCCACGATGATCCCGTCGAGGACGCGGATACCGGCGACTGCGCCGCCTCGGCTCCGATCGGCCGGGCCGCAGGCCTCGCCGGCCTGCTGCTGTCGCTGCTCTGAACCGGCGTCGATCCCAAGGCCGCTCCGCTTTCACGGCCGTCAGTCCGCGTTCACCAGGCGCTCGCCTACGGCCGGGCCGGCGTCGATGTCCTCCCGGCCGCGCTCCGGCGGGGCCTCGGCCAGGCCTTCGAAGTCGATGCGCGTCCGCACGAACTTCTTGAACCAGTAATAGGCTTCCAGCTCCTGGAGCTCCTCCGGCGTGCAGAAGGGGAACGCGCAGGACAGGCCGAAGAGGGTGTTCAGACTGGGCGGGACGATGACGAATTTCGCGTCGAGGCGGTACCGAAGCGCGCTGCCGTAGCCCTCGGCCCACGCCGGGAAGGCGTTCGAGGCCTCGCGCACGCTCTCGAGGGCCCGCTGGTCGAAGAACGGGTGCTCCGACGGCGTGGCGACGGAGACGGCCCACGAGCCGTCTCGCAGGGGCTCCAGGTCGAGATCGACGAAGACCGAATGGCTCGCGGCCTCGGGGTTGGACCGGGCGAACGTCGCTGCCCACGGCTCCTCGTCCGGCAACGGCTGCTCGGCGGCACCCTGGCGCGCGAGCTCCTCCTGCCAGCTCGTCAGCCAGTTCACCAGGCCGCGCCGCGCCCAGGGCAGCGAGACCTCGGAGATCGACTCGTCCTTGATGTCCGAGAAGAGCGGGTTCCACGTCGCGGCGATGATCGCCCGGATCCCGGCGTACTCCAGCTCCCGCGGCAGATTGTGCTTGCGCAGCCTGGCCCGCTCGAAGATCGCGGGCCGCTCGCGATCCCGGATCATCCGGCGCACCCGCGGATCGGCCGCGGCGACGTCCATCAGCAGCTTCACCGATGGCGTTGTGTCGATGGCTGGCAGGGGCTCGTCTTCGGCGACAACCGGAGCGGACCGCGGCTCCGGTGCCTCCGGTTCGACAGCGGGCAGAGATACCGGGGCTTCGGCCCTCCGCGGG
>CAYZAI010000396.1:0-4365 GCA_964476305.1 uncultured Myxococcales bacterium | reverse complement strand
GAACGTCCAGGTGATAGGGAGGGCCTCCTGGCCCGTAGATATTGAAGTCGGTCCCCTCTCCGTCGAGGTTGATATCCTGAAAACCGAAGGAGATGTCGTCGATGATCATGTGCCTGAGGGCCGTGTCCATCTCCTCGTCGAACGAGACCACGGTCGGCTGGTCGGTCAGAAGTTCGGGCAACTGTACGGTCTTGTTCATGACGACCGGCACCTGGTTGTCGGGGTCCCATCCGCGCAAGGCGACGTCGAGGTGAACGTCGTGGAGCACCTCCACCGTGTCGTCGTCGGGATCGACGAACGCCACCATGTTCGGTGCCAGCCTCAGATCGATCCTGAAGCGAGCACTGTGCTGAAGGAAGTATAGGGCCGGAAGCCGGAACTTCGTCCCTATCTTCGGCTTGAACTGGACGTCGTGCGGCCGGTTCCCCAGGCAGCGGGCCGGAATCCACTGCTCGATGAGGTTCCGATTCGAGGTATTCATCTGGATCCGGGTCCACGGAGATCTATCGGCATAGACAATCACACGACCGTCGCGATCCATAGTTGCACCGGCGAAGAGCAACCGGATCTCGTGGATCTCGATCTTCCCGTCCACCTTGTTCTTGAAGCTCTCGGCCCGCGGGTTCACGGTGAACCGACCCATGTTTCCGGCCGTGTCGTGGTCGAACTCGCCCTGGAGCATCCACGGGAACCTCGTGGCGACGTTCGCTCCGCTGGGGATGTCTCTCTGGTCGCGCGGCAGTACCATATCAGACCTCCACCGACCCACGTATGGTCGAGACGATGTAGATAATCGAAGCCGATCTGTTTTCGATCTCGATCAACAGGGACTCCTTGGGCTGGATGATCCAGCCGCGCTCGGCCCCGAGCTCGATCATGCTGCACGTCGTGCCGAGCCACTGCTGGTAATACCCAGGGATGGTCGCGGCAATTCCGACCTGATCCGAGACTCGGATCCATTCGTACCCATTCGGACCGATGATGCGGACACCAGTGTCGGCTGCTGTAAGGCCGGCAAGCTGGTAATCGGGGATCTCGACCGAGTGGATGAACAGGCCCGTCTCGGGCGGGGCCTTCAGGTGCTGCTTCCTGAGACCACGCGGGGCCGTGTCACCATCCGCACCAACGGCAGTGTCGGTGCTCTCGTAGAGGTAGTATGGCTCGCCGTTGTCCTCGCGGGTGCAGTTGAACAAAACCCCGCGGAAGAGGTTGGTGTTGTCGAACGGCTGGAGCAGAACCTGCATCGCGCCATTCTTGTGGAGGTAGTACGGCTTCTCGAGGCGCCAGCAGTTGCACAGGGCCCGGCCCTTGTTGATCCAGGCACCGAGTTGGATTGGTCGCTCCAAAATATAGCCACGACCCCGCCAACCGATCCGCATGAGGAGTGCGTCGGCCTCGGGGATAGTCTGGGCCACCGAGTATGTAGCGATCGTGATGTCGCCCAGGTGGATCGGACCGTCGTGGCCGATCTCCGAGGAAGAGACCCGCATGACCGAGTAGGTCGGGAGCGCAACTCCGTTCGGGTCGAACGTTGCCGCTCCCGCGAAGATCTCGCGCAGGGCAAACGGGAGGTACTGCTGCGGTCTGGCCTTGGCACTCATCAGCTCACCTCCAGGTATCCGAAGAGGCTCATGTTGATCGACTGGGAGACCCCGGAGATGTCGCGGATGTTGACCCCCAGCCTCTGGCGCGGCATGAGCATGGTTTTCGGGGGGAACTCGAAGACCCAGGCCCCTGAGCCACCGAAGATGTCTGCCGCGGCCAGCCCATACTGCGGGTCGTCGAAGGGGCAGATGTTCCCGAGCGGGATGTGCTTACCACCGGGCATCCACATCGGCCCCGTGGTCGGGTTCACCAGCCACTCGATCTGGAGCGAGCCGATCCCATAGGTCCCATCGACCGGGTCCTTCACGTCGTTCAGGATCATCTCGACCAGGTGCAGGTCGAGCTTGCCATCGTTCTGGAGGTCGGCGCAGTCGAACGGATAGATGCCATTCGGCTGAACCGCCGCCGGACCCACGCACGCGAGGTGGTGCGGGTTGCGGGCGTTGTCCTCGCCGGCGGGGTAGGTGTACCCGTTGAACAATGCCGAGAGGTAGTTGTACTCCGGGTAGGCCCAGGCGTTGCCAGGGTGCCTGGCAGAGACCTCCAGACCCGCGTCGGCGGGGATGACAGGCTGGTGCTCGAACTTGAGACAGTTGCCGACGGCGTACCGCGCCTGGTGGAAGCGGTAGGCATGGGTCGGGGCCATCAGGGTCCCGCCCAGGGTCCGGATGTAGTTGATGTCGCCCTCGCTCGAGATGGCGAGGTTCATCCGGAACGTCCGCGGGAGGCCGGCGTAGACCGAATAGGTGCCCGTCTCCGCAAGAGCCGTCAGGCCGGTCACGGCCAGCCAGTGCATCTCGAGTGGGTACGGGGTGATGTTCCTGAAGTAGGACGACGGAAGGTCCGCGTCGCCATAGGCCGACATGAGGACCTTCTCCTTGTACAACCACTGTGGCGACCAGTATCTCTTCAGATCCATTTCAACCTCCGGTCGTCCGGCCAGTTCCAGTCGGCCACCCTATGAGGTCCCCGACCGAAGTCGGGGACCCGAAGGGGGGTCGAGCGAGGTCTAGCCGACCGGGCGCTGCCGCGGCCCGTACAGGAACATCGTCAGGCCGTAGACGTCCAGGGCCGTGGTCGGGGTCGTCTCGATGGCCGGCAGGGCGCCCCGCGGGAAGCGGTACCGCGCCTTGAACGGCTGGAGCGTGTTGATCCGCAGCGGGAGGGCCAGCAAGCGGGCCGACTCGGCGCTCGGGAAGCCGTTCTGCGGGTAGTAGGCGTAGCCCAGGGGGGCCGCCGCCGCGACCTGCTGGAAGAACATGCCGCCCCCGAAGGGGAAGCAGTCGATCGGGCCTTCGCACATGGGCTTCTGGTTGGTGATCGTGAAGGTCACGATCGAGGCCTCGAGCAGCTGGCGCCACTTCCACAGGCCTTCCTCGTTGCTGTCGGCCATCACGACGAGGCCGGGGTCGTTCGCGTTGTCCGAATCCGACTCGTCGAACCGGATCTGGACGGACATGACGATCATGACTTCGTCGATGGGGAGCTGGGAGGCCTCCTCCATGTTCGTGTCGTAGATCGTCGCGGGAGCGGCCGAGGAGCCACCCGGGATGGGCTGGGCCTCGGTGTAGTTGAACGCCAGGATGTCCTGCGTGACGCCCGCCTCGAACTCGACGCGGGACCACACGGGGAAATCGCCCCACTCGGAGAAGACGAACGTCTCGCCGGTCGGGAGGGTAAGGGCTTCGGCTGCCGCCATGGTAGTACCTCCGGTACAGTGTCGCCGACCACGCTGGTCGTGCGACTGGGTTTTCGTTCATCGAGCCGTGACCGGACTCACGAGCCGGTCAGCCCCGAACCGCGCCTACCCCATGTAGGAGCGGCCGTAGACCCGCGAGGACGTCCGCATCTTCGAGCGGACCTCGCCGGGCAGGACGGCGGACTGCACGGGCAGCGCACCGACGCGCTCGGCTGTGTAGGCCCCGATCCGCTTGGCCGTGTAGGCGCCGATCCGCTTCGCGGTGTAGGCACCCATCGTCGCGCCCATCTTCTCGAGACCGAAGATTGCGGCGCTCACGACCACGGAAGTCACGACGCCTGTCGCCGCAGCGCCCGAGCCCTTCCACCAGGCCAGCGGGAGGCTCAGGAGCGAGCCTGCCACGGCGCCGGAGACGGGCGCGAAGTCGCTGATGTACGGGGACAGCCTGGCGCCGTACTTGCGGGCCACGAGGAACCCGGCCGCCGAGCCGAGGCCGCCGACGAGGATCGGGACGACGGTGGACGAATCCATCACCGCGGCTCCGAGCCCCGACAGCGGCTTCACGACGTAGGCACCGAGATCGTCGCCGTTCCGCGGGATCATGTCGATGTCGTTCTCGACCGAGTTCCCCGAGCGGGAGACGGTCTTCTCGTCGATCTTCTTCATCTGTCTCACTCCCTGTTGACGGGGATACCCGTCGTTGTTGTTTTGGTCCCCCCGAGAGGGGACCGCCCGAGAGCTGCGTGGCCTAGCGGGCCCGCGAGCTGCGCTTCGAGACGAACCGGACCTTGCCGCTCTTGCTCTTGCAGATCGTCCGGCCGCCCTTCACCCGCTTGCAGGTACCCGCGCGCATCTTGCCACCGCTCTTCTTCGACCGCTTGCCTCTGGCCATTTCGAACCTCCTGGTTGTTGCGGGTTACCACCCGCTTCTGGTTACTGCGGGGTGGTCCCGCACTTCACAAACTGCTTGTGGGGCTCGATGCACCGGCACCGGACCCCGTTCTTCGTGTGCACTCGCTTCGATCTCAGACACGAACCGACCCGCGGCGAGCGGGCGCCGG
>CAYZAI010000395.1:1239-4399 GCA_964476305.1 uncultured Myxococcales bacterium | reverse complement strand
GGGGGCTTCGGAGCGATCCTTGAACCTGCGTTGCGCGATCTGCTACTCTCCGGCTCATGGACGCCAACGAAAAGACCGAGCTCTACCACCTGATCGCCGCGCGGCTCGAGCGGCACTTCTCCGAGACCGCGGATCCCGTCGCGAGGATGGCAACGGCCGCGGCCCTGCTGAACCGCCACCTCGACCACGTGTTCTGGGCCGGGTTCTACCTGCTGGTGGACGGCGAGCTGGTGATCGGCCCGTACCAGGGCGCCCCGGCCTGCGTCATCCTCGAGAAGCACCGGGGCGTGTGCTGGGCGGCCATCGACCGCGACGAGACCATCTACGTGCCCAACGTCCACGACTTCGAGGGCCACATCCAGTGCGAGGGCCCGTCGAACTCGGAGGTCGCGGTCCCGATCCACGGCCCCGGCGGCGAGGTGACCGGCGTGCTGCACCTGGACAGCGGCGACTTCGACGCCTTCGACAGCGTCGACATACGGGAAATCGAGAACCTCGCGCGGATGTTCGACCGCTGATCCCGTTCCCGCGGGTTGAAACCCGCGGTCAGGATTCTCTTGTCGCCTCAGACCAGGAACCCGAGCAGGCCCTGTGCCCGCGGGACGCCGACGGTCCCGCAGCCGCAGCTCCCATCCTCATCCGAGCCCCCCTCGGCGTCATCGTCGTTGTCGTCCGCATCCCCGTCGACGTCAGCGTCGACATCCCCGTCCCCGTCGGCGTCCCCGTCGGCGTCCCCGTCCGCGTCCCCGTCCGCGTCCCCGTCCCCGTCCGCGTCCCCGTCCGCGTCCGTGTCCCCGTCGGAGTCCGCATCCCCGTCCGCGGCGGCGAAGTCCACGTCCAGCACGTACGCGCCGGAGTAGACCGTCGCGTCCGAACCGACCCACGAGTCGGCCGTCAGGTAGTACGTGCCCGCGGAGGGGACCGCCACCTCGAGGTCGATGTTCGCGCGGCCGAGGCAGTCGTCGGCGTCGAGGGAGCCGAGCAGCTGCAGGTCGACGTCCGCGCCCGGCGCGTCCAGCACCGAGGCGAACACCGTCCCCGCGCAGGGCAGATCCACCACGTAGATGACCTCGGGCCCGGACTCGTTGACGGTGGGCGCCGCCGAATAGAAGTCGAAGATGTCGCTCGAAGCGTACCGCGTGTTGCGCCAGTCCCGGAAGGGCAGCGCATCGATGGGGACCGGATCCGCCGACGTGCCGGCGTACGATCCCACGGTGGCGGTCTGCACGTAGGAGTCCCACGCGACCCGCGGCACGTAGCTGCCGAAATAGCTCCAGGCCACGGACCGGCGGCAGACGCCGTTGCAGGTGCCGCTCGACTCGCTGATGATCGCGTCGCCGCCCGCGTCCTTGCCGACCCACATGATCACGTGGCTGCCCGCGTCGTTGTAGACGTCGCCGGGCCACATGTCGCGCGCGTCGATGGCGTCGCTGATCTCGGGGAGCGTGGAGGTGCCGTACTTCCAGGGCGTCTCCCAGAGGATGCTGACGTAGCCCGAGCAGTCGAGCCCGGTGGTGCAGGCCAGCACGCCGTCCGAGGAGTGGGAGCCCGCGCCCAGGCCGTCGGCGATGTCGTCGTCGAACTCCTCCCACGTGACGAAGCCGCCCCAGTCGTAGGGCAGGCCGACGTAGCTGCCGGGGCAGAAGTCGCTCTCGTAGCTCGTCGGGCAGCCCACGCCCCAGTGGTTCGTCTCGACGCAGGACCACTCGTGATCCTCGTAGAACGGGGCGCTGGCCAGCATCGCGGAGCGCTCCACGGCCGAGGCGGGAAGCGCGATAGCTGCGGCCAGGGCGCAGGTGGCGGCGACGACCGTGCGCGAGCTCACGGCACCACCTCGAGCCGCTCGACGTGGACCGAATCCGCGCCGGACGCCAGGCGCCAGAGCACGCCGTCCGGCGTGAGGTAGAGCTCGGTCAGCGGGCGCACGAGGGGCGCCTCGGGCAGCGGGCCCCTCGCGACCAGGGCCCCGCTCGTCTCGACCACCAGCAACTCGCGATCCACGGCCGTGCCGCCGAGCACGCGGAAGCGCTCGAGCACGACGAAGGCCCGGCCGCGACTGTCCACGCCGACGAGGTGCAGCGACGCCAGCGGGCCCCCGGCGGACACGGCCACGCGCCGCTCGACGCCGCCGTCCGTGAACACGACCTCGCCGCTCTCGCCGCTCGTCTTGACCGTGCGGGTCTTCGTCGGGACGCCGCCGGAGTCCGCCACGGGCCGCGGGGGCAGCGGGCCGGCCACCTCGATCGCCGGGTGGCCCGACGCGTCGACCCGGACGGCGAAGACCGAGCGGCGGACGGGATCCGACAACAGGATCGTCCCGTCCTCGCGCACCTCGATGGCGTTGGGGCCGAGCGCCTCGTGCTCCGCCCCGGGCGGGGAGAACCCCAGCGTGCCGGGGCCCTCGCCGTAGGTGAGCTCGAGCTCGAGAGTGGTGACGAGCCTCGCCGTTGCCGGCGCGTCCTCGTGCACCGTGATGTCCGCGGGCCGCGACTCGGCACACGAGAGCGCCTGGGGCGCGAGGGCCGCTCCGGTGAGAAGGAAGAACACTTGAAAACGCACCATCGCCTTTTGCCTCCGGTTTCGTTCACTCGAAGCCGATGATAGCAGAAAAGCGCCTCCTCACGGCTTCGAAATCGGGCCCGCATCTCCTCGCCGCGCCTGTCCTGGCCCGCTTCGGCCCGTGTCTTGGGAGAGAAAACCCTTTGTTGTGGCCAACTTCGGCAAATGGGAGTATTCTCTTCAGGAATTCGCCCGGGTGTTCCAGGCGGAACGAACAAACCGGCGCGACCTTTTCCGAGCGCTCGCTGCGGTTTTCACCCACGCTCGGCAAAGGAAATCGAGAATCATGAAAATCTACGTCGGCAACATCCCGTTCAGCATGGACGAGGAAGGGCTTCGATCGCTCTTCTCGGAGTTCGGAGAGATCAACACCCTGAACGTCATCATGGATCGCGACACCGGCCGCCCGCGCGGCTTCGCCTTCGTCGAGATGTCGGACGAGGACGCGAAGAAGGCGATCGGCGCGCTTCACGAGCGCGAGGTCGGCGGGCGCAAGCTGAACGTGAACGAGGCCCGGGCCCGCTAGGATCGGCGGCCCGTGCGACATCCAACCCCAGAGACGGAGAGCACTCGGCCCGTGGCCGAGCCCCAGACGTCCGGC
>CAYZAI010000395.1:0-1229 GCA_964476305.1 uncultured Myxococcales bacterium | reverse complement strand
TCGGGGCCCACGGACAGCACGGCATCCAGGAAGTCCGGCCCGGCCTCCAGGTTCAAGCGCCCCAGACCCCACCCGGAACACTCGGGAACGGTCAAGTGCCTCTGTTGCGGCACATCCTTCCTTTCGTGGGACCGCACACGCAATCGCCTGTGCTCCGCCTGCGCGAAGCGCGGATAGCGCGCCGGGCGCGGGCTTCGCCGGTGCGGACCGGTCGCTGATCCGAAATCAGAGGATCGACGCCAGCATGCCGGCCATGCCGCCGGAGCGCCATCCGGCCGCGCCGCATCCGCAGAAGCTCTGAGGTCCCATCACCGCACCGGCATGGTCCTCGCCGGCATCCCCGTCCGCGTCGGAGTCCACGTCCGCGTCCGTGTCGCCGCCGGCATCGGCGTCCGTGTCGGCGTCCGTGTCGGTGTCGGTGTCCGTGTCGGTGTCGCCGTCGGTGTCGGAATCGGTATCCGTGTCGGCGGTGCCGCTGTCCGTGTCCACCTCCTCCTCGCAGCCGCCGAGATCCTCTATGGCCTGGGCGTAGGCGCCGTAGGGCTCCTTGGGCGCGAGTTCGGAGTCGAGCAGGCCCCACGAAGCCGCCGTCGGGTCGTTGACGAGGTCGTACCAGAACAGCTTCTTCAGGGCGGGCCAGGGCTGGTTCGTCACGCCCGGGTAGGTGCCGGCGAGGATCAGCGGGTAGCCGGCGTAGAGCGCGGCGAGCTGGTCGGCGGCGTACTCCTCGGTGTCGTCGCCGAAGGGCACCGTCTCCCAGCCGAGCTCGGTGATCCACACCGGCTGCCCGTCGCCGTGGGCGTCGACGATCTCCTTGACGCCGTTCATGATCTGGACGAGCACGAACTCGCCGTCGCACAGCTGCCGCCACCAGGCGCCGGCCGGGTCCTCGTACTTGTGGTGGGTGATGACGTCGATGGAGCCCGAGGCCGCGTCGAGGACCTGGGCGAGGCTGTGGTTCCAGCCGTTGAAGGCGCACTCGCTGCCCACGCAGACCCCCTCGTCCGCGTCCCAGTCGGCGCTGCGCAGGTTCGCCAGCTCGGGCCCGAGCACGAGGCAGTCGGGACAGGCCGCGTGGACCGCGTCCGAGCCCGGGACGAGGATCAGGTCCACGTACTGCTCCCGCGTGCCCCGGAAGAAGTGGCCGAGGTTGGGCTCGTTCCACATCCCGTAGTGCGCGACCGTCCCTTCGTACCGCTCGACCACGGCCGCGACGAACGAAGTCCATG
>CAYZAI010000394.1:0-4418 GCA_964476305.1 uncultured Myxococcales bacterium | reverse complement strand
CGAGTCCGTGTCGGTGTCCGTGTCGGTGTCCGTATCTGCATCTGTATAGCCGTCGGAGTCCGCATCCGTGTCGGCATCCGTGTCGCTGTCGGTATCCGCGTCGGTCGCGGCGGTCCCGTCATCATCGTCGCCACAGCCCCACGTTCCGAGGGCAGTAGCCAGCACAACGACAAGCAGAATTGCGAACGGTTTCATTGGCGCTCCTCCCCTCAAGGACAGGCAGTGTCGTCGTCCTCCATTCTCACGTTCCTGAGATCGACATAGTCCGAAGAGCCGTTGCTGCACGCGCCGCGCTGGAAGCTGACTGTGGTCGCGATCCCCTCCAGCGAGGCAGGGACGCAGACCGTCACGGACGTCCACGAAGCGGCGTCGTAGCTCAGGTACTCGAGAGCGCCACTGTAGCTATGGACGATGAAGTTGTAGCCACCCGAGGAGGACCCGCCGGTGCGGTAGTCGAACTTGAAGGCGGGGTGGGCCATGGTCGCCTCGAGGGGAACCGAGATCCAGTCCACCAGGCAGGCGATTTCGTCGCAGGCCCCGGTCCGTGTGAGCTTGACGTAGGGCGTGGCCTCGTCGGACATGTACTGGACCGTGCCCGACCCCGCCGAGCAGGCTTCCCAGCCGAAGTCGCCGGTCGCATCGCCGTTCAGGACGGTTCCGACGGCAGGGCAGGTCTCGTCGTCGACGACTTCCAGCACGGCGTTATCGAAGTAAAGGGTCCAGTCCTCGGAAGAGAAACCATCGTCGATCAGGGCGTAGGAAACCGCCTCGCCGTAGGCCGACTCGCCGAGGCAGGACGACCAGCTTTCCCACGAAGAGGGATAGGACGCGAACCCGCGGATCGCGGTCTTGCCGCCGACAAGCAGCGACGGATTCGCCATCGACATCTCGCAGTCCATGGGGTTGACCGACGAGCAGATGCCGAAGGCGTCGAAACCGGCGCGCAGCCGCAGCGAAGTGGGGAGCACGGTGAGGGTCTGGGACAGGGACGCGGATCCTCCCCCCGGCACGATGCCTGCGCCGGCGTTGCCGTTGCCCGGGTCCCCGATCGACACCGACGCGCCGTCCGCCGCGATCCAGTACGAGGTGCTCTGGAACACGCCGTCCCGCAACCCTATGCAGACCCCGAGCTCGCACACACCCCACTCGCAGATCGAGCCGTCGGTCTTCGTGGGCTCGACTCCGCACAGTCCGGTTCCCGGATCGCACGTCCCGGGATCGTGGCAGTCGTCGCTGGCCAGGCACACGACGTCCGCGCACAGGTCCGCCGAAGTGCCCGTGTCGGTATCCGTATCGGTGTCCGCATCGGTGTCCGCGTCCGAATCCGTGTCGGTGTCGGCATCGGTGTCCGCATCCGAATCCGCGTCGGTGTCGGCATCGGTGTCCGCGTCCGAATCCGCGTCGGTGTCGGCATCGGTGTCGGCATCGGTGTCGCTGTCGGTATCGGTGTCCGTGTCGGCGTCGGTATCGGCGTCGGTATCCGCGTCTGTGGATCCGCAGTCGCACGCGCCCCATCCGCTGCCGTCATCGAGGCAGACCTGGGTGCCGTCCGGCTGTCCGCCGCCGCAGGGACAAAGCTGGACCGAGCCTGGGTCACAGATGAGATCTCCCCCGTCGTCGTCATCGTCGCCACAGCCCCACGTTCCGAGGGCAGTGGCCAGCACGGCGATCATCAGCCTCCTGAACGGCATCATGTGTTCTCCTCCTTCTGTCGTCCGGGCGGACGAGGGAATGATAGCACTTCCGACGCTGTTTGGGGCGACGACGGGTTCCGGAAACACGAAAGCCCTGAGGATTTCTCCCCAGGGCTTCGGCGGGGTGGACGGGACTCGAACGGCACATAACTGGAAAACACAATGACGAACGAAATCGCGGCGTTAGACCCCATCTTGCTGATATCGTTCGGTTTTGCGCTCTACGATTCGCTCCGTTTCCCGACGTTTCGCGCCGTCTTGCACCGTCTCCGGGCATGGCCAGGGGCACAGTAGGGATACATTAGGTAGCGATGGACAGGGGTGGGCGGGACGGTTGCAACGGTGTTGGGTCCGGTTGTGAAACGAGAACTTTACATTCTCTAATCGAGAAGATATATTTCTCTCATGGCAACCGTACCGATCGACATCGAACAGGCCCTGTCGACCCTCGGCGACGTGCTGGAGAGCCGCGGTGTCGCCTGCGAGGTCGTGGTCGTGGGCGGCGGCGCGTTGCAGCTGCTCGGGCTCATCACGCGCCCGACCAAGGATCTCGATGTCGTCGCGCTCGTCCGGGACGGCAAGCTCGAAGGCGCCGACCCGTTCCCGCCCGATCTGGCTCGTGCTCGGGACGACGTCGCGAACGCGCTTGGAATCCCCGCGGACTGGCTGAACCCGGGACCGACCGCGCTCCTGACCCACGGTCTGCCCGAGGGGTTCGACGAGCGTGTCACGACTCGGACGTACGGCAGCCTCACGCTGCGCATCGCCGGACGGGTCGATCAGATCTTCCTCAAACTGTACGCCGCGGTCGACCAGGGGCCGCGCAGCAAGCACGTGGAGGATCTGCGCAAGCTCTATCCGACGCGCGAGGAGCTGCTCGCGGCGGCGCGCTGGGCGCGCGGGCACGATCCATCACCCGGGTTCCACGAGATGTCGCGCCAGGCGCTCCTTGCGTTCGATGTGGAGGAGGACG
Organism: uncultured Myxococcales bacterium; assembly: GCA_964476305.1. Lineage (GTDB taxonomy): Bacteria > Myxococcota_A > Polyangia > JAAYKL01 > JAAYKL01 > CAYZAI01. The sequence continues at coordinate 1,751 of CAYZAI010000394.1, read as the reverse complement.
ATGGCGCGCGCTAGCGACCAGCTGCGCGAGCGGATGCTCGACCTCGCGTGGAGCCTGTGGACCGGGCTCGGCGTGCCGGGGCGGATCGACATCCACGGCGACTGCGCCATCGACCCGGAGCCGCTGATCCTCTTCACGGCCGGGCTCGGTGATGCGGACTCCCGGCTCCGCGACGAGGCGACGGACTGGTGCATCCGGTACGGGCAGCTCGTCGCCGGAGCGCGGCTCAAGAACCTGATCGGCGACGAGAGCGACCGGGTGCGCGCGGGCTACGGCGAGTTCGCCGCAACGGTGTCGTCGTGCTCGTCGCATCGCTGGCCCGGGGCGACGACCAGGCGCGAGCACACGGTACGGGAACGCCCGCGAGTCCAGGCGTTCAACCGGCCGTCGCAGATCGTCCTCCGCCTGCGCGCACTGCTCGGCGTCGGCGGTCGCGCGGACATCATTCGGGCGTTCCTCGCCTCGCCCGAATCCGCGTTCAGCGCCGCGGATCTGGCCACAGAGACGAGCTACACGAAGCGCAACATGGCCCAGGTGCTCGAAGCGCTCCGCCTGGCCGATGTCGTGCAAGCGTTCCCGATCCGCAACCAGATCCACTATCGGATGCCCCGCGAGCGCATCGACCAACTGCGCGAGCAGCTCTCGCCCGTACCCGCGTCGTTCGTGCGCTGGCCGCCTGTCCTCCACGTGCTCACGGCGGTGTACGAGACGATGCAACTGTTCGAGTCGAAGAACAAGAACATCCGCGGTGTCGAGGCCCGGGCCGCGGTCGAGAGGCTGGCGGACGCGATTCGCGTCGCCCGATTCCCGGAGCCTCGCCGCAACGTGCGTGGTTCGGAGTTCTGGGACGAGTTCGTCTCCTGGTCGCTGGCACTTGCAGGCAACCTGGCAGCCGGAAACGAACCGGCGGGAGACAGGTTCAAGGCGCGGTGGACAGCCAGCCCGGAGCTGCCCGGTTGCGAGGTGATGGAGCCCGGAGATTTTGCTGTCTGGAGATCGCCGCTGCCCGGTGTCTCATCCCAATGGGCGTTCGGCCTCCACGGCAAAACGCGTGCTTTCCGCTGCTTCGACGAAGGGGTGCGCTATCCAACGGTCGATGAGGCCAAGAGGGTTGCCGAGGTCAGGCAGTTCACCTTGGAGACTCGGCGTTCGTTGGATTAAGGCTCGGCCTTGCTTCACAGCTCGCGGGTCTTCACAAGCAGCTTGTCGAAACTGGATAGTGCGTCGATCTGGTCATGACCTCGAGGGGATGATGGGTCAGGCCCGTCGCTTCTTCACAGACACCAGGGTCTCCACCGAGGTCCTGGTCTCCTCGCTGAACCGCTCGAGCAGCTCGTCGGAAAGCAGACCGTGAATTCGCATCGCCGCGAGCCTGCGGACGGCGTTACCGCGTTTTGGGTCGTTGAACATCTCGGCGATCTCGCGATCGCGTTTTCGCAGCAGATCGAACAGCGCCAAGTAGCGAGCGTGGTTGTCCGCGGTCGTGCTGTCGATCCGTTCGTGCACCTCGGCGAGAATGCGCCTACACGCCTCGTCGAGCAGATCGGGGTGCAGCGACCGCAGCTTCTTCCAGTCGCGCTCGGGGAATGTGCTCATGACGACTCCCTGCGTTTCCCGACAGTGCGACGAAACAATAATCGAGGACACGGTCGATAGAAAAGCCCCACCTGCACTTGGCAAGTGGGGCTTGTATGGACGGGGTGGACGGGACTCGAACCCGCGGCCTCCGGCGTGACAGGCCGGCGTTATAA
>CAYZAI010000393.1:0-4418 GCA_964476305.1 uncultured Myxococcales bacterium | reverse complement strand
GGACCTGGCGCCCGAGGAGCTCACGGGCATCGGAGAGGTGCTCGTACGGGCGCATGGCCTCGGCGCGGACACCGCCCGGCTCGTGGTCGAGCTGATCGAAAAGAACCGGGTGCAGCTTCTCTCCGTTGAAAACCATTTCTACGCGCGCTTGATCAACGAGGTCGCTTCGCGGGAGGAGAAGCGGGATCTGCTGGGTGTCCTGTTCCGCGTGGCCGCGGCGGACGGCACGGTGGCCGAGCGCGAGGAGGCGACGATCCGCCTGGTATCGCGGGCCCTGCTCCTCGACCACGCCGATTTCATCGCCGCGCGCCTGCTCGTACGCGACAGCATTCCGGTCCTGCGCCGATCCGAACCGGCGCCCCCGAACGGTTGAGAGACCTCCCGGTGCGGGGAATTACCTGCCGCCCTTGGCCGGCTTCTTCTTTCCGGTCGCCGGGGCCAGGATCAGGTCCTGCTTGAGGTTGTTCACCACTCGATGGATCTCGCCGCGGAAGCGGGGATAGTCCGCGGGCTCGACCCGGTGGACCTTCTCGGCGAAGCGGAGGTGGATCGTCAGATCTCCCGAGCCCTCGGCGCGGCTGGTCACCCGTTCGAAGCGGAAGAACTCGTTGTCCAGCACGAGGTCGGGGGCCTGGTGGGAGATCGCGTAGCCCTCCGGGATGGTCACGGTATCGGTGCTCTCGACGAGCGAGCGGAAGAGCCCTGATTGGAGCGGCAGTTTCCGAACCGCGAGGCTCACGTATTCGGAGAGCGTCTCGGACTTGGGCAGATCGATGACGATGCTGTCGCCCTGGCGGCGCAGCAACTGGTCCGATTCCAGCTCGATGGTCACTTCGAGGGGCCGGACGATGTCCTCGTGCCCGGCGAAGTCGATCCGGGTCACCTTCGAGCCGGCGAACAGCTGGGAGGCGATCTGGGCCGCCAGGATCTGGGTCTCGTCCGCGTTGCGCAGAACCTGTCGCAGGGCGGCGGCGGTGGGCCCCTGGAACGACAGGTCGACCCGGATGCGGCTCGGCCCTTCCAGCGCCGGCTCTATCTGTGAGCGGCGCAGGGTGAAGTGATCCTCCGCCGGTCGCATCGGTATCTCGACGAATTCCCAGGCGCGGGTCGCGGGGTCGATCACCATCGCCATGGCGCCCTGGATGTCCGGTCGCAGGGTCGCCAGATCGAGCGTGTCCGGCGTGGAGTCGACGAACATCGGCTCGGGGATGCCTTCCTGGGCCGGCACGTAGACGATGGCATGGTTGAACTGCATGAAGGGCACGTCGCGGATCAGGTCACCCACGCCGGTAGTGCGCAGGATGGCGAAGCGCGTCTCGATCCCCGCCTGTTTCGCGAGCGTCATCAGCAGCACGGACTTGTCCTTGCAGTCGCCGTAGCCACGCTGCAGCACGACCGAGGCCGTGTGGGGTTTGACCCCGGCGATGGTCGATTCGTAGTCCTGCTGGTAGCGGATCTCGCGCATCACGAACCTGGTGATGGCGTCGAGCCGCTCCCGCTGCGTCCGGGCACCGGCGGTGATTCGGGCGGTCAGCGCCTCGACCTCGGGGGAGACGCGGAAGGCGTCCACCATCAGGGCCGCGTCCCAGCCGGCGATGGTATCCCAGCCCGGGATGGTGCCGATGGCCACCTGATCGAGCAGATCGACCAGCGGCGGGGAGGAGGGCTCGCCCACCAGTGGCGGGACCGATCGCTCTTCCCAGGTGACCACGAGCCGGTCCTTGCGATGCTTCTCCTTGCGCTGGTAGCCGCCCCGGCCCCACTCGCTGATCTTCGCCTGTTCGGGCAGCAGCAGCACGAACCGGCTCAGCTCGAACTGTCCGCCCAGCCCGTGGAAGAACCAGCGCCGGAAGACCCAGCGCGAGAGGTAGCCCGTCGGGCGCGTGTCCGAGCGGTACTGCAGCACCACGGTGCTGCCGACCTTGAGCTCGCGGAAGCGGACTTCGTTGTCGCGCAGGGACGACGCCTCGCGGCGCGTGCCGTCGGGATCGATCGCGTAGGCCTCGAAGACCTTGAGGCGTCCCCACGGCAGGTTGTAGACGCCCATCTGGTCGCGGCCCGTGTCGTTCACGGCCCGGATGATCTGGGTCACGACCTGGCGCCCGGAGCCGTCGGGCTCGATCTGTTCCACGGCGTGGTCCAGCAGGTAGATCACGTTGGCTCCGGGGTGGGCCGTCACGAGATCGCGGCGATCCAGGATCTCGCGGATCTCGTCGGCCGTGGGCACGTAGTCGCCGAGCATCCCGGCGTCGGCGGGGGCCAGGAAATCGATGCGATCCGCCAGGGAGTGGTTGTCCGGGGCGTATTCGAGGCCCTGCCGCCACAGCGTGACGGCCTCGTCTTCGGCGCCCGACTCCCGCGCCATGTCGCCGAGCTCGACGAGAGGCGTGGACCAGCGGTCGTCCAGAGCCAGGGCCCGGCGGTAGGCGGAGGCGGCCTCCTCTGTTCGCCCCGCGCGTCGAAGGATCCGTGCGAGGTCCAGGAAGCACGACGGCGAGTTCGGGTAGATGCCGCAGGCCTCGCCCTTCAGCCGGGCTGCGCGGCCGAGCTCGTTCCTGGTCAGGGCCACGTCGACGAGCCGGTCGATGACGTCCTCCGCGCCGCGCCACAGCTTTGCGATACGGGCGTAGACCGCCTCGGCCTCGCGGGTGCGCCCCAGGGATCGGTAGCTGGACGACAGGGCCCAGAGCAGGGCCGTGTCGTCGGGCCAACGCCCGGCGTCCTCGAGGCGCGCGGCCAGCGCCTCCTCCTTCCAGCCCTCGGACGCGTAGTTGCCCGAGAGCCTGAGGCGCGCTGTCCGGTAGCCCGGGTTGGCCTCCACCGCGGCCAGCAGGTCCTTCCGGGCGCGATCGGCGCGGTCCTGGCCCGAGAAGAACATGGCCCTGAGCACCAGGAACAGCGGCGCGTCGCCGCCGTTGGCCTCGATGAGGCGTTCGAGCACGTCGATGGTGCTGCCCGGCTGGCCGGAGCCGTACTTGATCATCGCCCAATTGTAGAGGGCGATCATGCTCCGCGGTGCCGCGGTCCGGAGCCGGTCAGCCAGGTTTTCGGCCTCGACGGGCAGGCCGAAGGAGTCGGCGAGTTCCAGGGCCAGCAGCAGGCCACGCACCGGGTCCTCGACCCCGTCCAGCCGGCGGCGGACGTCTTCGAGGAACGAGTACCCCGGGCCGGGGGGCGGCCCCGCGGCGATCTCCCGCTTCTCGGCCGTGACCTCGATCCCGGGGACCAGGGCGCCTACCGGATCGGTGAGCGCCACGCCCACGCGCCAGTCGCCGCGGTCATTGCAGCTCTTGATCAGGATACGGTTCCACCCGGCCCGCAGGGTCACGGGCACGACGAACTGGTCGACCGTGTCCGCGGTCACGGTCTCCTGGGAGAGCACCTCGATGTTGTTGGCCCACATCCGGATCGGATCGGTGGTGGTGATCCGCAGGTGGTACGGGCCTTCGCCGGGCACCTTCACGTGGGTCACGGCGTAGGCGGCCACGGAGTTGCCCGGCGAGACCAGGGCGCGCAGGTCGAGGCCGTGCTGGTGATCAACCGGGATGTCGACCCGCCAGCGGGCGGGGAACTGGCGGCCGGGGTACTCTTCGCCGAACTCGATCTCGCGCTCCGGCGGGTATTCGACGGTGAAGCCCTTGCCGTCGTCGTTGTCGAAGGGGCTGATCAGCGAGAAGCTGGTCAGGCTCCCGCGCTGCTTCAGGGCGGCCTCGGCGGCGGCCACGTCCGCGTCCAGGCGGCGATGCCAGTTGGCGAGGAATGCCGCGGCCAGGCGCCGGATGTCCTGGTCCGGGTGCGAAGCGAGGATCTCCTCGAACAGCGAGCGGGCTTCCCGGAAATGCGACGTGCGGTCCTGGTTCCGCAACATCAGCAGCAGGTGGTTGTGGGCCAGCGGGTCGTCCGGCTGGGCCAGGGCCAGGTAGAAATGACGCCAGGCCTCGTCCTCGTTCCCGGCGACGAGAGCCAGTCGCCCGGCGATCTCATGCGTCGCGGGCGCGTCCGGGGCCGCTTTCGAAGCGTCCTCCACGGCGGCCCGCGCTCCCTTGACGTCCGGGGCGGTATAGAAACGGCTGACGGCCCGCTCGAGGGCGGGCAGGTCCCAGCCCGTCGCCGCCGGCCGGTAGGGGAAGGCGGGCATCGTGCGTTTGGCCGGCGAGGACCCGCAGGCGGCCAGGGCGAGCAGCAGCGCGGCCGCGAGGGTGAGGTGAGAGAATCGTTTCATTCGGGCTCGCTTTCTCGGGACGTTGAAGGTCGCACTATACCCATCTCGATCGAAATGGGCCAGCCGACGGCGAACCCGGTCTTTCCATGAGAATTTCCGCGGGCGATTCCCTAGTTCGGGACGCCTGGCGTGGCGGGATAGAACCAGATCTCCTCCCCGGCCAGGCAGGGGAAGACCTCTCCGGCGAGCAGCTCGG
>CAYZAI010000392.1:0-4432 GCA_964476305.1 uncultured Myxococcales bacterium | reverse complement strand
GTTGTCGTTGTCGTTGTCGTTATCGTTATCGTTGTCGTCGTCATCCCCGCTGCACGCCATCTGGCCCGGCCAGACGGCCAAGCTACAGAGGCACAAGAGCACCATCCAGGGCTGTTTCGCTCGCTTCATCGCGCCACCTCCGCTCGTGGTTGCGTGCCCTGGGGAACGTTCCCTGGGCCTCGCTGCCAGTTTGCGGGCAGTCGGGCCGACACGCCAGGGAAAAGAAAATGGATCTTTTTCTCCGCGACTGCCGGACAGCGTGGTGGCGTGGCGGATCTTGCCGGAGGGGCGGCGAGCGGATACCTTGCGTCGATGCTCGACCTCGCCCGGGACCTCAACGAACGCCAGCTCGAGGCCGCCTCCCACGTCGCGGGGCCGCTGCTTGTCATTGCCGGCGCGGGATCGGGCAAGACCCGTGTCATAACCTACCGTGCCGCCAACCTGGTGCTGGCCCACCGCGTCCCGGCCCACCGCATCCTGGCCGTGACCTTCACCAACAAGGCCGCCCGTGAGATGGCCGGCCGCATCGAGCGGCTCCTCGGCCGGGCCGGGGCGATGTGGGTCGCCACCTTCCACGCCACCTGCGCCAGGCTGCTGCGCGGCCGCGCCGAGCGGTTTGGCGTGGACCCGCGCTTCACGATCTACGACGACCAGGACCAGAAGGCGATGGTGGCCCGCGTGCTCAAGGAGCTGGCCATCGACGACAAGCGCTTCCCTTCCCGGGCCATCCAGCACGAGCTGGGCCGAGCCAAGCGGGAGCTCGTCGGGCCGGCGGAGTACCCCCGGGGCGACTGGTACCGCGAGCAGGTGGGCCGCATCTACGACCTCTACGAGCGGCGGATGCGCGAGGCTGGCGCCCTCGACTTCGGCGACCTGCTCTACTGGACCGTGCGCGCCATGCGCGATGACGCCGCCCTGGCCGCCGAGGTCGCCGGGATGTTCGACCACGTGATGGTCGACGAGTTCCAGGACACCAACATGGTCCAGCTGGAGCTGGTGCGGCTGCTGGCGGCGCCCCACCGCAACATCTGCGTCGTCGGCGACGACGACCAGTCGATCTACTCGTGGCGCGGGGCGGACGTGACCAACATCCTCGAGTTCGAGCGCCACTTCCCGGGCGCCCGTGTGGTGACCCTCGATCGCAACTACCGCTCCACGGCCAACATCCTCAAGGCGGCCCACGGGGTGGTCAGCCGCCTGCGGGGTCGCCGAGAGAAGCGGCTGTGGACCAGCAGCCCCGGTGGTGCGCGGATCGCGGTGATCGCCGCGCCGGACGAGCGGGAGGAGGCCCGGCTTGTCTGCCAGGCCGTGCGTGACCTGCGGGCCGAGGGCATTCTGCTCGACGAACAGGCGATCTTCTATCGGATCAACGCCCAGTCCCGCGTCTTCGAGGAGGTGCTGCGCGCCCTCGATGTGCCGCACCGGGTCGTCGGTGGCATGCGTTTCTACGAACGGGCCGAGGTCAAGGACGTGCTGGCCTATCTGCGATTGATCCAGAACCCGGCAGACCACACCGCCTTCGTGCGGGTCGTCAACACGCCGACCCGGGGAATCGGCAAGACCAGCATCGACCGGCTGGTGGCCGTGGCCGCGGCCAGCGGCTGCTCGGCGTTCGACGCCATCCCCCTGGCATCGGACGGGCTGGGCCGGGCACCGGCGACGCGCCTCGCCGCCTTCCGCGAGATGGTGGAGCGCTGGCGGGCCGAAACCGGCGAGGGGCCCGCGCACCTGGCGCGGCGCGTGCTGGAGGACACGGGATACGTCACCGGCCTCGAGCATGAGAACAACGCCGAGGCCGACGCGAAGCTCGAGAACGTACGCGAGCTGATGGGCTCCATCGACGACTTCGTCCGCGAAGCCGAGACCCCGAGCCTCTCGGGCTTCCTGGAGCTGGTGGCGCTACAGACCGATGTGGACGCCGTGCGGTTCGACGGCGACCAGGTGACGCTGATGACCGTGCACTCGGCCAAGGGGCTGGAGTTCGACGCGGTCTTCGTCACCGGGCTCGAGGACGGCCTGTTTCCCTGGCGGCCGGCGGACTCGCCGATGGCCGACACCGAATCCGAGCTGGACGAGGAGCGGCGCCTGGCCTACGTGGCCATGACCCGGGCCCGTTCGCGGCTCTTCCTCACCCTCGCCCGCTCCCGACGCCTCTTCGGCACGGAACGCCTCGAGCCGCCGTCGCGGTTCCTGGCCGATGTGCCTGCGGAGATCGTCGACGACCTGTCCCCGGCCCGGCCGCGGGTCTCTCTGCTCGGCGGTGCGGGTCGCGGACCACACCGGGCCCCGTCGCGCGAGAGCGCCCCCCGTCGCGCTCAGGGCGAGGTCTGGGTCGATCGTTCCTTCGACCAGCGGACCGAGGTCGGCGCCCTCCGGCCTGGGATGGCGGTCCGGCACCCGCGCTTCGGCGAGGGCCTGGTGCTGGCCGTGCACGCCGGTCAGCGGCTCAAGGCCGAGGTGCGTTTCCCGGCGTTCGGTACCAAGACCATAGTGGCGGATTATCTCGAACCGGCTTAGGTAGGGGGGAAGATGCCCGAGCTGATCCAGGAAATCCAGCACGTCCTGGCCCACGGACTGATGATCACCGGCTTCGTCGCGGTGATGATGCTGGCCGTGGAGTATGTCAACGTCCTGACCCAGGGCGTATGGATCCGCGCCCTGTCGATCGGGCGCTGGCGCCAGTACCTGCTGGCCGCGATCCTGGGGGCTATCCCCGGTTGTCTCGGAGCGTTCGTGGTCGTCAGCCTCTACACACATCGCCGGCTGACCATGGGCGCCGTGGTCACCGCGATGATCGCCACGATCGGCGACGAGACCTTCGTGCTGCTGGCGATGGTGCCCCAGACGGCCGCTTGGGTGATTCCGGCCCTGGCGCTGCTCGGCATCCCGGCGGGATTCCTCACGGATCTGGTGCGGGGCACATCCCACGGTGGTGAGAACTGCTGCGAGCTGCCGCTCCACGAAGAGCACGCCCCCGGGGCCTGCTTCGCCCGCGGCCAGATCCTGTCCCAGTGGCGCTCGCCGAGCCCCCACCGGGCGATCCTGACCGTGGCCCTCGCCCTCTTCACCCTGGGGGTCGCCACCGGCTGGGTCGGTGATCCCGAGTGGAACTGGGTTCGGGTCACGCTGCTGGTGGTCACGGCGTTCGGGCTGTTCATCTCGGCCACGGTCTCGGACCACTTCCTGGACGAGCACCTGTGGAGCCACGTGCTGCGCCGCCACGTGCCACGGATCTTTCTTTGGACCATGGGCGCGCTGGCGGTGATGCACACCTTCGATCACTTCCTCGACGTCGCCGCCTTCGTCGAGCAGAACCTCTGGGTCGTGCTGCTGGTCGCCGTCGCGGTCGGCATCGTCCCCGAGTCGGGCCCGCACCTGGTGTTCGTCACGCTCTTCGCCGCGGGCAAGCTGCCCCTGTCCATCCTGTTCGCCAGCTCCATCGTGCAGGACGGGCACGGGATGCTCCCGATGCTGGCCCACTCCCGCCGCGACTTCCTCGCGGTCAAGGGGATCAACGTCCTCGTCGGGCTCCTCGTCGGCGCGGCCCTGCTCGCCGCGGGCCTGTGATCGGTCCGTGCGGTTGCCTGACACTCACGTTTGACCTCATCATCCATCGTCGTCGCCCGGGCCACGGACGCAGCGCGCAAGGAACTCCTCTTTCGCCTCCACGTAGTTCAGGTAGCTGCCTTCGAAGCTGATGTACCAGCACGCGTCGAACACGCCGTTGCTCCAGACCGGAGAGGACCAGTACGTCTCGCACTCCCCGGCGAGATCCGGATCCCAGTAGCAGCCCGCGGCTCCGGGCCCGCCTCCCGCCCCGCAGCCGTAGCAGACGAGATCCCAGCACTCGACGTCGAGGCAGTCGTCCGTGACGCCGCACGAGCCGCCGGGCTCTATCGCCGCGCAACCCCGCACGAGCGACCGCAGCTCGCCGATGCTCGGGAGCCGCCAGTCCTGCCGGCCATCGAGGTCGAGCGCATCGCAGTAGGCAACCGCTTCGTCACAGCCAATCGCCTCGCACCAGGGCCCGTCCTGCCACGTCAGGCCGGTGCCCGGATCCTCCCACGTCCCGCTGCACTGGCACTCGTCGGTGCCAGTGCCGGTTCCGGCATCTGTCACGAAATCGCTCTCGCCCTTGTGGCACGCGGCGGCGACCGCGAGCACCGCGCCGAGCACCGCGAAAAATCCGGGCAAACGAGTCACGTCGCTTGTCCCGTCATCACGACCACCCGGCCGGCGCCGGATGCGGTCGCCATCGCCACCTGCACAAACCAGGATGACAGCTTCACACCAAGCCCTCTCTCACGGCTGCGATTGTAGCACGGGGGCTGTCTCCGGGGAGATCGATCTGCTCGGGCTCTTCGGGCGGGCCGACGGGGTAGCGTCAACTGTTTTGTGTCAGTGAGAAGAGGGGCACGACTCCTTGCTGTTG
>CAYZAI010000391.1:0-4454 GCA_964476305.1 uncultured Myxococcales bacterium | reverse complement strand
TTCCAATTCGTGAACGTGGACAACTACGGCGTCCGGCTGGCCGCGGACTTCGAGCTCGGCGGGGGCGGCGGCATCGGCGGCGAGATGTACGGCGGCCAGAGCTGCGACCCGGACCCCAGCGACGACGATGACGACGATTCGTGGTGGCCACCCCCGCCCTGCGAGCCCGGATACCCGAATGCCACCGAGGACGAGTGGGCCGCGGCCGCATATACCGGTATCGGAGCCGGGTTCCGCGCCGGATGGTTCGGCATGTTCGTGCGGGGGCGGTACCAGGTGAGCAAGGCCGTCGACATCCCTCACACCCACTGGATATCCGGAGTGGGCGGGATCGAGGTCCTCATCGCCCGGCACGTCTACATCACCGTGACCGGGGGCTATGCCGGCTGGTACACCTGGGACTTCGGCTGGTACGGCTACCCGCTCGCGGAGGCCGGTCTGTCGTTCGTCTTCGATTTTCCGGATCCGTCATCCACACCTCACCGCCTCCCTCGCCGCGGCAGGTGGGGCCGTCCGGTCGCGGATCCGTCCTGATGCCGAGCCGCTGGATGGCGGCAGATCGTCAGAAGATCACGACGCCGGTGCCGGAGCCTTCCACGACGTGGTAGCGGTGGCCGGGCTCGAGGCTGGTGATGGTCTCGGTGGCGCCACCTACCCAGCGCACCGTGGCCGACGTGATCACCGACTCTTCGCCCAGGCCGAAGTGCTGGACCATCGACTGCTGGGTGTTGGAGTGGCCGCCGCCGCCCTTGACCTCGCGGATCTGGGCCTGCCCCCCGGCCTCGAGGGTCACCCGCGCGCCCACGGCGTCGCGGTTCGTCGTCGTGCCCTCCAGCACGAGCTGCACCCAGGCGTTTTCCTGGCCGGCGCGGTTGACGAACAGGTGGATGTAGGGCGCCCCCGACCGATCGGAGATCAGCAGATCGAGATCGCCGTCCTCGTCGGCGTCTATCCAGACCCCGCTCACCGAGTCGTTGACCGCGACGTCTGACTGGTAGGTCACGTCGGTGAAATTGCCCTGGCCGTCGTTGGCATAGAGCCGGTTGAAGTGCCCGCCGTAGAGCGAGAGCACGACCAGATCGAGATCCATGTCGTTGTCGAAGTCGCCGAAGGCCGCGTTGACGTCACCCTCGTCGTAGTGCAGGCCCAGCTCCTCGCGCATGTTGGCGAACTTGTAGTCCGGCGACCCCTGGTTGACCATCATCGTCGAGGGATCGCTCCAGGGCTGGTAGCGCGGGTGGGCGATGCTCGCGGCGTAGAGATCGAGGTCGCCGTCGTTGTCGATGTCGCCGAAGTCGCCGCCGAACGTGTTGCCCCCCTGCCCGCCCACGGTGTCCATGTTCAGGCCGAGGAACTCCCCGGACTCGACGAACGAGCCGCCGCCCAGGTTGTGGAACAGGAAGTTCGGCTCGTAGCCGTAGTTGCCGACCCAGATGTCGGGCCAGCCGTCGTTGTTGTAGTCGGCCCACAGCACGCCGTAGCAGGGCTTCGAGCCGAGGATCGAGACCGTCCCGGCGCTGGTCGTGGCCTCGGTGAAGGTGCCGTCCCCGCCTCCCGTGGCGTAGTGGTCGGCCACCGCCGGCGAATCGGGGTAGTGCTTGAGCCAGTTGCCCCAGTAGACGTCGAGGAAGCCGTCGCCGTCGCCGTCGCCGAAGGCCGCGGCGGCGGAGGGATCGAGGAACTCGACGCCGGAGACCGGCACCATCTGGAACGCGCCGCTGCCGTCGCCGAGCAGCACGGTGTCGACGAAGTCCTCGTCCACCAGCCCGTCGCAGTCGTTGTCCCGCGAGTCGACCAGCTCCGGCGCGCCGGGCAGCACGTCGTCCCGGGTATCGTCGCAGTCTCCGTCGGCGATCGACGATCCGTCCTCGTCGGCGTCCGCGGTGTCCGTGCCGTCGTCCGCCACCAGGTCGCAGTCGTCGTCGAAGCCGTTGTCCGCCACCTCCTCGGCGTCGGGGTTCACGTCGATGTTGGCGTCGTTGCAGTCACCGTCGCCCACGGTCCAGCCGTCGCCGTCGCCGTCCTCGGCCACGTAGGTCGCGGCGAAGGCGTCCGCGTCGCCGTCGTTGTCGAGGTCGGCGAAGACCAGCATCGTCGCGTCGGGCACGTCCGGGAAGGGGTCGGACGCCGGCGCGGCGAACCCGCCTGCCCCGTCGCCGAGGTAGGCCAGTGGCCCGCCGGCATTGACGATCACGTCGTCGTGGCCGTCGTCGTTCAGATCGGCCACGGCCACCCGCTGGGAGTTGTCGTCGACGAAGGGCTGGTCCGGGTCCTCGCCGAACCAGCGGTCGGCCTCGTCCCAGCGGCAGAAGTACTCGCCCGAGAGGCGCAGCCGGTAGTTGCCGTCCACGCCGTAGGGGTAGAGCTCGCCGGGGATGATGATCAGCGCCCGCGAGAAGTCGCCCTCGCTCACGGCCTCGATCGCCAGGAACGGGGCCGCGGCCAGGTGCTCGTACACGACCGAGTAGTGCTCGGTGGGCAGCAGGTAGATGCCGCGGTCGCTGACGTCGATCTCCACCCACTCGTCGGGATCGGCCGCCTCCACCTCGACGTCGATGGGGGCGGTCAGATCGCCGTCCTCGCTGCCCGTGTCGGGATAGGAGCGGCCGAAGGTCCGCATCAGGCGGATCCGCGCCGTGCCCGACCCCGAGAGGGCCGCGTGGATGGTCGTGACGTGGAACGGGTGCTCCGGGATGACCTTCATCGTCTCGAGGGTGCCCTCGGAAAACGTATTGTAGACGCCGCTGTAGTCGCCGCCGAACGGGTGAGGATCCGCGGGCAGCAGGTCCGCGTCCCACTCGGCGTCACCGCAGAAGGCGTCGAACTCGGGGCCCGGATCCGGCGGCGGCCCGGTGTCCGTGTCCGTGTCCGTGTCGGAATCCGTGTCCGCGTCACCCCCGTCGGGACCGGCCGAGGAATCGTCGTCGCCGCAGCCGGCGGCCAGCGACATGGCGAGCGCCAGGGCGAGCAGCGGGAAGCGGGAAGCGGTGGACATGGGTGACCTCCTTGGCAAGTCCGGTCGGCTGCAAGGCGCTCATTGTACACCATCCTGCCGGGTCCGGGGCACGGGATCGACCCCCGGACCGGACCCGCGGCCCCGGAAACACCTTGACTGTCCGGCTGGCCGCCGGTACCCATTTACCCTTGACCGTCTCGAAACAGGCAACGAGCCGAACCGGGCCGCTCGAGCGCGGGCGGCGAACCAGGAGGTCCCCAGTGAGGAACAAGGCGATGATCGTGGCGCTCGCACTGGTGCTGGCCGCGGTGTGCGGCTGCGAGAAGGAGTTCGCGGTGCAGAAGGTCTCCCCCGCGGTGGGCGTGATCAGCGGCGGCGAGCCGGTCGATATCCTCGGCTCGGGCTTCCAGCCGGGCATGGGGATCACCATCTACTTCGGCACGACCAGGGCAGAAAAGGTCGTCGTGCGCGGGAGCGACAAGATCACGGTGAACACGCCCGGCGCCGACGAGACCAAGGTCGTCGACGTGCGCATCGTGACCGACGACGGCAAGGAATTCGTGCTGCGCGAGGCCTTCCGCTACGTCACCAAGTCCAACATGGACATCCGCGATCTGGGCCAGCGCAAGAGCCTGCGCGATTCCGAGTAGGGCTCACCGACTCTGCCCGAACAGCAACCGCAGGCAGATCATCCCCTCGCCGTGTTTCGGATCGGTCCCCTGGGTGATCGCCACGCCGATGTGCGTCGTCGCCGCGTCGAGGAGCGCGGCCGGAGCCTCGTCGAGCACCCCGTCCAGGGCGGCCGCGGTGACCTCGAAGGCGATGACGCGGGCCAACCCGTCGTCGCCGAAGTCCACGGCTTGCGGCTTCTTCCCGCCGAAGCACGAGGCGAGAAGCCGACGCGCCGCCCGGTCGAGTCCCGGACTGCGTGTCACCGGCTTCGCATCCGCGAGCCGGCGCCTCCGGTTCACGTCCTTAGCGATCTCCCGCCCGGTCGCGCGGGTGTCGATGGCCGCCGGCCGCGAGACGATGAGCTGGGTCACCATGAGGTAGGCTCCCCCCTCGTCTTCGACGAGGACCACGCCGATGCCGGCCTCACTGGCCAGCGGGTCGAGCATGTTGCCCCTGTGGGAAGGTGAGCCCATCAGCCCGGCGTGAGCCTCGGCGGCGCTGTGGGCCCGGGCCAGGTTCTCGCGCAGCTTGGGGAAGTGCAGACCCGCGGCCGCGGCGCGCTCCGCCGGCCCGCCGGAGCGGGTTGAGACGTGGGCGACGGCTCCGGTCTCGGCCATCTCCTCCGAGTAGCGGCGCGCCACCCGGTCCAGGGCGGACGAGCGCTCGAGCGGCGAGAGGCCTCGCGCCGCCCGGACCTCGGCGAGTTCGGCGAAGAGGATGCGCTCTAGCTCCAGCGGGTCCCGCGACTCCAGCGTGGCAGCCGCCACTCCCACGGCCGTCGGAACGGGCACGGCGACATAGACCGGGAAGTTGGCGAGCACGGCCG
>CAYZAI010000390.1:0-4459 GCA_964476305.1 uncultured Myxococcales bacterium | reverse complement strand
TCCGAGTCGGCGTCCCCGGCACCATCGTCGTCGCCGGAATCGCCGCCGCACCCGGCTGCGGCGACGGTCACGGCCAGCAGCGCCAGCAGGATGGTGTCGTTCATGATGCCCTTCCTCATGGTTATGGCCAGTCTTCCTGGATTGATTTCTAGCGCAAGCGCCGGAAAGCGCAAACGAGGGAAAGCGAGTGGGGAAGAAGCGTCAGGCCGTGGCCGTGACGGGGGCCGGCATCGATTCGTCGTGCACCAGGCGGACCGAGACCATCTTGGAGATCCCCGGTTCCTCCATGGTCACGCCGTAGAGTGCGTCGCAGCCCTCCATCGTCGCCTTGCCGTGGGTGATCAGGATGAACTGGCTGCGGTCGGTCAGCTCGCGCACCATCTGCACGAAGCGCCCGACGTTGGCCTCGTCGAGGGGCGCGTCCACCTCGTCGAGCAGGCAGAACGGGCTCGGGCGGTGAAGGAAGATCGCGAACAGGAGGGCGACCGCGGTCAGCGCCTTCTCGCCGCCGCTCAGAAGCTCGATGTTGCCCACCCTCTTCCCCGGCGGCTGGGCGATGATGTCGACGCCGGTGGTCAGCAGGTCGTCCGGGTCCGTGAGCTCGAGCCGGGCCTGGCCGCCCTTGAACAGCCGCGGGAAGGTCTCCCGGAACTTCGCGTCCACCACGTCGAAGGTCTCCCGGAAAAGCCGGCGGGAGTCCTTGTCCATCCGGGAGATGGCGCGCTCGAGATCCTCGAGGGCCTGCTCGACGTCCTGCTTGTGCCGGACCTTCTCCTCGTGGCGCTTGCGGGTTTCCTCGTACTCGTCGATGGCACCCGGGTTGACCGGGCCCATCCGCTCGATCAGGCCCTTCAGCTCGTCGATGCGAGCCCTGACCTCGGGACCCGGGATCGGGCGCATGTGGTAGTCGCCGACCACGCGCAGCAGGTTGATGTCGTAGCGCTCGCCGGCGTTCTCGATCAGGTGCGTGACGTCGAGGGCGGCCTCCTGGCGCTTCATCCTGAGATCCGTCACGCGCTCGGTGGCCTTGCCCGCTACGGCCCGCAGGCGCTCCACCTCCGCCTCGGTGTCCGCGAGATCGGCGAGCACGGTGTCGAGCTCACGGCCCCGGGCGGCGACCGCCTCGCGCATCCGGTCGGCCGCGGTCAGCCGTCCGGCCAGGTCCTCGGCCAGGCACACGATGCGCCCGGCGATGCTGCCCTGTTCCCTCGCCGTTTCGAGATGTCGCCGGGAGGCCCGGGAGGTCTGCTCCTCTATCTCGGCGAAGGCGGCCGCGATCTGCTGTGAGCGATCCACCGCGGCGCTGCGCCGCTGCTCGATGCGGGCCTCGCCCACGCGCAGATCCGCGGCCTCGGCCGCGAAACGGTCGACCTCCTCGCGGCAGGCGTCGATGCGCGCCTGATCTTCGACCAGGACGCTCTCCAGCTCGCCGATTTCGCGTCTGGCCAGGGCGGCCTCGGCCGCCACCCGATCGCGGTCATCGACGGTCTGCTCCACCAGGCCGCGCTGGTGGGTCAGCTCGCGTTCGATGCTCTCGCGCCGAGCCCGCAGACCTTCGAGATCGTCGGCCGCGCGCCCGCTGTCCTTGCGGGTCTCGGCGAGGACGAGCTCCTGCCTGCGCACCTCGAGCCTTGCCAGCTCGGCGGCCTCACGGCGCCTGAGCAGCTCGGCCTTGAGCCCGTCGAAGCGAGTCTCGGTCTCCGTGTGGGAGGCCCGCAGTCGCTCGACTTCCTCGCCGAGGACGCGGATCTCGCGGTTCTGCACCAGAAGATCCGCGCCGGGGGAGGAGGGCCGTCCACCGCGAACCACGCCCCGGCTGCCGAGGTACTGCCCGTCCAGCGTGACCAGCGAGCATCGACCCGCGCACCCGGCCCACAGCCGCTCGGCCGCCGCCAGGTCCCGGACCACGAAGACGTCGCCGAGGAGCCCGCGCAGGGCCCCGTCGAGCCCGTCCCTGATCTCGATGGAGTCGAGCAGCAGCCCGAGCACGTCGGGGTCGTCGAAAACCTCCGCCGTTTCCCTGCGCGCGACGCCCTCGCGGGGCAGGACCGTGACCCGCCCGAGGTCGCGCTCTTTAAGCCAGGAGAGCAGCTCGAGCCCGGCGTGGTGATCCCGTGTGACCAGGGCCTGTAGGCGGTCGGCCAGGGCTGCGGCCAGGGCCAGCTCGTGGGATTCGGGGCACGAGACGAAGTCGACGAGCAACCCCTCGAAGCGATCGTCCCCGGCCTCGCGCAAGGCGGCCACGGCCTCGCGCACCGCCCGATCGTGCCGGTCGAGGCCCTCGTGCATCTCGACCAGGGACTCGAGCCGCGAGCCTTTGGCCTGCAGCTCGTCGCGAACGGCCTGGCGCTCCCTGTCGCAGGCGTCGAGATCGGCTCTGAGCTGTTCGTAGGCGCCGCTCTCGATCTCGACGGTTCCGGCGGCGTCGCCGAGGGCGGACTCGACGGACGAGGCCTGCCGGGCGAGCGAGGCCACCTGCCGCTCGGCTTCGGCGATCCTGAGGTCGATCCCCGAGCGCTCGCGGGTCACGGCCTCGAGCCGCTCGCGCACCTCGCCGAGGCGCTGTTCGAGGCCGGTGAGCACGCTGTCCGAGGCCGCGATCCTCGCCCGGGCGCGGCTGATCCTGTCGCGGCGGCCATCGTAGGTCTCGCCGAGCTCGGCGAGACGCTGCCTGGCGCCTCCGGCCTGCCGCTCCGCGTCGCTTCGCTGCTCGGCCAGGGCCAGGGCGTCCCGCTCGATCTCCTCCATCCGGCCGGCGAGGTCCGCGCGTTCCTCCTGGAGGGCGCGCAGTCGTGAGGCGGCCTCGACCTCTAGCCCGGCGCCGGAGCGTTCCTCGCCCCGCAGTCGCTCGAGGTTCTCGCGCAGGTGTCCGAGGTCGGACTCGATTCGAAGGATCGTTCCGTCGATCTCGTGGGCCGCGCCCTTGTCGCGGTCGAGGGTGGCGCGGGCCTCCTGCTCGGAGGCGCGGCAGGCGGTCATCCGGGCCTCGGCGGCCTTGAGCCCGTCCCGCCCGGCTTCGAGAGATCCGTCGGCGTCGGCCAGGGACTGGTCGAGGGTTGCGGTCTGGGCGCGGAGTTCGAGGAAGCGGTGGCTGGCGACCCACAGCTCCTGATCGAGCTGCTCGGCCTGGTGGCGCCTGACCCTTTCGGCCTTGCGCGCCTGGCGCTTCAGGTGCGAGAGGTTGCGCTCCATCTCGGCGACGACGTCGGTCACGCGCAGCAGGTGCTGGCGGGTCTGATCCATCTTGCGGCCGGCCAGCCTTCTGGCGGCCTTGTAGCGCGTGATGCCCGCGGCCTCCTCGATCATCGCCCGCCGGTCCTCCGACCTTGAGCTGACGATCAGTCCGATCCGGCCCTGCTCGATAATCGAATACGCTCGCGCCCCGCCGCCCGTGCCCAGGAACAGGTCGAAGACGTCCTTGAGGCGGCATGGGGTCTTGTTGATGAGGTACTCGCTGGTGCCGTCCCGGTGGAGGCGGCGGGTGACCGATATCTCGGGGTAGTCTGCGTAGTAGGGGTGGGACAGGCCGTCGTCGTTGTGGAACGTGATCGTGACCTCGGCCAGGGATTGGGCCCCGCGGTTCTTGGAGCCGTTGAAGATCACGTCCTCCATGCCGCGCCCGCGCAGGTTCCTGGCCGACTGCTCGCCGAGGGCCCAGCGGATGGCGTCGACGATGTTGCTCTTGCCGCAGCCGTTGGGCCCGACCACCGCGGTCAGGGCATGGTCGAAATTGATTCGGGTTTCGTCACAAAAAGACTTGAACCCGTTGATGAGCAGCGATTTTATTCTCATCTCGAATCCTGTCGGGGCGTGAGCCCCGCTTCCCGCCCGCCGGCGAAACCATAGTCCTTCGCTTTGACACCCGGTGTCGCGACCGTTTCCGACTCTAGCAAAGGGGCGAAAGAACGACAATACCTTTTTATGACCATATATCTTTTCATATTGTCACATGCGTCGGTATTCGTCCCGCAAATCATGACAGAGAGACGAAACCATACGACAACAAAACGTTTTCGTCGTCCGCCTTGACCGGGGGTGATGTCGCGGGCATCGTGGATCCATGACCGTCAACCCGCAGTTCGACCCGTCGGCTCCGGACTTCCCCGGGGATCCGTCGCCAGCGCCGGTCTTCGGCCTCGGCGACACGCTGCGCTCGGCCCTGCTCTGGTCCGTGGCCGCGCCCCACCTGGCCGTCTGGACCGCGTTCGTGGTGGCCGTGGCCCGGTTCACCGACACCCGGCGCGCGGACCGCGCCCTGAAGCTGATGAGCAGGGCGGTCCCGGCCCTGGCCGGCGTGCGCGTCGCCGTGCGGGGCCGCGAGGCCGTCGATGGCGCCGGGACCTACGTCTACGTCGTGAACCACGTCAACCTGATGGACTTGTTCGTGATCTTCCTGGCCATAGCCCAATACACCCGCTCCCTAGAGCTCGCCGAGCACTTCTATTGGCCATTCTTCGGC
>CAYZAI010000389.1:0-4460 GCA_964476305.1 uncultured Myxococcales bacterium | reverse complement strand
AAGATGTACAACGGCGCCCAGAGCAGATACCGGGCGATGCCCCTGGACGATCCGCGCCTCGTTCCCTTCCTCGAGTTCTGCGAGCTCCACGGCGTGCCAATCCTGATCCACGTGGATCCGCCCCACCTCGACGAGTTCCTGGCCGTGGCCCGGGACTACCCCGCGGTGCCCTGGATCTGCCCGCACCTGTTCGTGATGACCAGGCCCAAGCACGTTCCAAGGCTCGCCCGGATCCTTCAGCGCTACCCCAACATCCACACGGACGGGAGCTTCGGTTTCGAGAACTGGATGCACTCGAACCTGTCGCGCCTCTCGGAATCCCGCGACGCCGTGCGCGAGATCTTCATCCGCCACGCGGATCGGATCTTCTTCGGCACCGACATCGTTGTCGCCACCGACAGCCCCCACCGGACCGAACAGTGGGCCATCAACTCGCTCACCGAGTACCGCAAGTTCCTCGAGTTGGACGCCTTCCACCACCGGGTCCGGTCGCGAAAGAAGGTCTTCGAGGGCGACCTCCTCGGCCTGGCCCTGCCCGAGGACGTCTTGCGCCGGATCTACGTCGAGAACGCACGGCGCTTCCTGGGCCGGGCGCGGCCCCGCTGGGATGGCGACGACCTCGATCGGGTGCTGGCGGGGCTCTCGCCGGCGGTGCGGATCGGCGAGAGCGGCGGGGACGTCCTGTTCGCCGTCGCTGCAGTGGCGAACCTCTCGCCGATAGAGGGGTTCGACGGCCAGCCGCCCGCCGTCGGGCGCTGGGTCGGCACGTCGGAGCTGGCGGCAGCGGCGGCCGCGGCCCTCGGAGTCCCCGCGGAACGCTTCGAGGTGCTGGCGGACGTGGGCGCTGTCAAGGCTGCGACCGCGGCGGACCCGTCGCTGGCCGCGGTGATCCCCTTCGCAGATCTCGATCCCAGGCTTCGGGCGCTGCCCATCGGCGGCTTCGATCCTTCGCTTCCGGCCATCGGACGGTGCGCGGACGCGGGGACCGCGACGTGCGGAAGCTACTTCGGCGACTACCCGCTGCTGCTTCCGGCCGAAGCGGACGAGCCTGGCGCCGCGGCCCTCCGCTTCGCTCCCCACGATCTCCGCACCGTGGTGCTCACCGGCGGGAGCCTCTTCGGCCAGGGAATGAGCGCGGCGGAATCGCCGACGCCGTCCCGTGCCGTCGCCGACATCGCCCCCCTGACCCGCGCCGCGGACATCGCCCACCTCTCGATCGAGAACGTGGTCCGGGAGGGTTGCGAGCAGGACACGAAGAAGTGGCGGTTCTGCTACGAGCCCGGGTGGCTCGAGGCCATCGACCTCCTCGGCGCCGACGTGATCGAGCTCACGGGCAACCACCTGCCGGACTTCGGACGGGAGGCGCTGGAGCGGACGCTCGACGCCTACCGGAAACGTGGCCTGCCGACATTCGGCGGCGGCCGCGACCGCGACGCCGCCCTCGACCCCGCGGTCATCCGCGTGCGCGGCCTGCGTGTCGGCTTCGCGGGCGTCAACCGCGTCAACCGCGACCAGAACGGTGCCGGACCGGACCGCCCCGGGCCGCTCACGGCCTATGCCGACGGCCTCCTGGACGAGGTCCTCGCCCGGGCCCGCGAGAGGAGCGATCTGTTCTTCTTCACCTACCAGGGCGGCTACGAGTTCTCGCCCTTCCCCTGGAACGACATGGTTCGCCACGCGCACCGGGCCGTCGACGCGGGCGCCGTCGGCGCCGTCGGCGTCCATCCCCACATGCCCGCCGGCGCCGAGGTCTACCGCAACGCCATCGTCGGATACGGCCTGGGCAACTTCCTGTTTTGCCATCCGCCCACCGCGGATCCGCGACGTCCCGAGACGGAAGAGGGGCTGGTGCTCCGGGCCTCGCTCTACGGCAAGCGCCTGCTGCAGGGCGCCTTCCTCCCCGTGAGGAACGCAGGCGGCGCGCTCCGCCCCGAAACGGGAGCGGGCGCCCGGGAGTGCCTCGACCGGGTCCGTCTCGGCTCGCAGCCGGGCCTCGCGCCGGAGCGGCCTCTCGAACGATTCGCCGACGGCTGCGTCGACGTCGACGAGATCAATGGTTTCGACGGCCCAGGCCGGGTCCAGGTCAAGCTGGGGCTGACCGGGATGCTGGTCGGTCTCAGCGCCAAGGCGGCGCGAAAGGCGGGCGGCGCGGCGGCCTCCCTCGAGATCCTGCGCGGCGCCCGGGAGCGGGGATCGCACTGGAACGCGCCGGGCCTGAAGCTCGCCCTGCCCCTGGAGGCGGGAGAAAGCCCGCCCACGGAGGGGTTCGACGCCGTGCGGATCGACATCGCCTCACCGGACGAGGACCGCTCGGACGACCTGAAGGCGGCGCTGGCCACCGGACGCCCGATCCAGTTGCGCGTCGCGAAGGGAGTGCCGCTGGAGGCGGTGTCCCGACTGCTCGAGAAGAGCCGCCGTGCGCCGGTCGTGCTGTCGGGCATCGCGGATTTCGCACGGGATCCGGCTGGCCTGGCGGCGCTCCTGGCGCGGCACGGGAACCTCCGCTGCGACACCTCTGCGACGAGCCCGGCGGGCTTCGCCGATCTGCTGGACGGGTTCGAAAACGAGCGGGAGCTCTGGCGCGGCTTCTTTGGCAGCCATTCCTCCAGGATCCTGCTCGCCTCCGGGGCCGCCCAGTCGTCCCGGCAGCTGCGCTTCGACCTGCAGCCCAGGCTGCTTCGGGCCCTTTGCCAGGCCCTCGAGCGCGAGGAATACCACCGACCCCTGCTCGACGAGGGCAACCTGTCCGAGTGGAAGGGCTACCGGTACCGCGACGAACCGCTCCGCCCCGGGCTCGGCCTCGGTCCCGAGTTGACCGATGCCGTCGCCGGCGGCAACTTCCACGCACTGTTCGGCGCGGGCTGACGATGACGGGCCTCTCGCGAGGAGGCCCCCTGCCCTAGAACCGCAGGGCCTGGATCCGCGCCGCGGCGCGGCGGACGTCCTCGATGGTGGGCACCAGGGCGAAGCGGACCCAGCCCTCGCCGGGGTTCCGGCCGTCCGCGGTCTCCTCGGCGATCAGGCTGCCGGGCGTGCAGACCACGGCCACGTCGGGCTCCATCAGCCGCGCGGCGAAGTCCAGTGAGCTCATCCCGGAGGGCACCCGCTGCCAGAGGTAGAGCGTCCCCTCGGGCACCCGGCGCGGCAGGCCCGCCGCGGCCAGCGCGTCCACCATGAGGTCGCGCTTGACCAGGTACTCGGCGAGCATCTCCCGCACGTGGGCCTCGTCGCCGAGGGCCGCCACGGCCGCGTCCTGGAGGAAGGTCGGCGTGCCCGAGTCCACGTTGGTCTTGAGCTTGCGGAACAGGGTCACGATCCGCTCGTCGCCGGCGACCCAGCCGATGCGCCAGCCGGTCATGGCCGAGCGCTTGGACAGCGAGTTGAAGGTGATCACGCCGTCCCGGCCGGCCTGGAGCGCCGTCGGGGGCTTGTCCGCGCCGAAGCAGAACTCGGAGTAGGCCTCGTCCGAGGCGAGGATGACGTCGTGCTCCCGGGTCCAGGCGTGGACGCGCTCGTAGAACTCGAGCCCGGGGCAGACGCCGCTGGGTGAATTCGGATAGTTGATCCAGAGCAGCCTCGCCGCCCGGGCCACGTCCGCGGGGATCGCGTCCAGGTCGGGCAGGAATCCGCTCTCCTCGGTCAGCGGGTAGAACCAGGCGCGGCCCTCGGCGAACCAGGTGCCCCGCGAGTAGGGCGGGTAGCCCGGGGACGGCACGAGCACGAGGTCTCCGGGATCGATCACGGCCTCGGGGAAATTGAAGATCCCCTCCTTCGAGCCGATGGTCGAGCTGATCTCGTTGGCCGGGTCGAGATCGATCCCGAAGCGGCGCTTCGACCACGCGGCCACGGCCTCGCGGAACGACGGATCGCCGATGTAGCCCGTGGCGGCGCGCTCGTCGCGGGCGGCCTTGCAGCGCTCGCGGATGAACGCCGGCGTGGGAATCGCCGGATCCCCCACGCCGAAGTCGATCGGCGAGATGCCCTGCGCCCGGAGGGCGTCGACCCGATCCCGGACGAGGGCGAAGGCGTAGACGGGCAGGGACTGGATCCGCTTCGTGGGTCTGATCTCCATGGGTCACCTCCGGTCGGCGGCATCATATCCCGCCCGCCGCGGGCGGCAAGCGAATGGCGGAGACCTCGTCCCAGGACACGCGCCTCCACAGTCTGCTGGACGGCGCGGGCCCGTGGGAGCCGCAGACCCACTCCGTGGTCGGCATGCGGATCTCGATGGCCTCGGCCTTGCGCGAGCAGCCCGGGACTCGATCTGGAACACGTCCCGCGTGCGCTCGAACGTGGCGTCCGGCAGCAGTTCGAGGATCTCCTGGGCGTGGTGCTCGGCGTCCCGAAACCCGTCCGGGACGAAGTAGCGTTCGTCGGGATCGATTGCCCGGCGCTTTTTCCGCATCCGGTCCTCCATGGTCCTGTCGGTCCAGTAACCCCCGTTCATGCTCCCTTCCTTT
>CAYZAI010000388.1:0-4461 GCA_964476305.1 uncultured Myxococcales bacterium | reverse complement strand
GACCTCGGTCAGGTTGGCGTCCGCGATGGCGAGCACCTCCTCGACCGTGGTGGCGGCCACCGGGCCAGCCACGAGCGTCGCGAGGGCCAGGGCCGCGAGCCTCAGCCTGCTCTTCATGGAAACCCCGCTCCTTCCTCTTCGAATTCAGGATCCTTGCGAAATCTCGCCCGGGTCGCCGCCCGCGTCAAGGACAGCAACGCCTATGGGCGCGTTTCATGGGTTTCGACAACGACGAACACGAGACAATTCAGTCCGAAGGGCAGATCCGGCGATCTGCTCTTGAATCGTGCCTCTCGACACCCTCTCCCACCCCGTGTCCGCGTGGTGCCATCACCTCTCCGACCCCACTACCACGTAGCACCTCCCGTGTTGGCCGGACTTCATCCGAAGCCTACTTCGAAGGACGAGTTTGTCCGGGATGTCCTGCGCCTTTGGATGCGCTCGACAGCTCGTTGCAGGGTGGGTAGCTTGGCCGGTCCTGCCCGAATCCGCGGCGCAGCCAGGGGATCTCTCCGGCTCGCACGGCACCCTCGATCAAGGGCATTCCGAAGCGGCAGAACCACCCCCCGGCGCGCAGCGACGGTCCGCTGCGAAGACGCAGTCTCCTTTCGTAGCGGGCCGTCGTGACGGAGGGATCCGCCGCTGCCCGAAGCGCCTCGTCCACCACCCTGGCAGCCAGCGCACCGCTGTGGATCGCGTAGGAGATCCCCTCTCCGGTCGCGGGGTTCGCGAGGCGACACGCCTCGCCGGCGAGCAGGACTCCGGGAGGCGCGCAGTGCCGGACATCCGTCGTCACCGATATCGGGAAGCCGCGCCACGGATGCTTGGTCTCCACCTCCAGGAGCCTCATGGCGAAGTGCCTTTCCAGGAACCGTCCGAAGACTTTGCGGATGGACCTGCGGCCGAGCCGCTCGGCGTCGATGCAGATGCCGATGTTGGCCCGGCTGCCACTTTCCGGGTAGAGCCAGCCGTAGTGCGGCGCGATATCTGTATCGAAATACATCTCCATCACATGGGGCGTGAACGCGATATCCTCGAACCAGGTCATGCAGGTCTGGAGCGCTCGCCGGGGGCGCGGATCGGTATCGAGCCCGCCGCGTGCGCCGTTGGCGGCGATGATCCATGGCGCCTCGACGATGTCGCCGTTTCCGAGTCGGATGCCGGCCGCACGACCGTGTTCCAGCACGACTGCAACGGCAGTACTGTCCTCCCTGAACTCGGCTCCCGCCTCGACTGCGGCCCGGGCGAGCAGATGGTCGAGCTGGCCGCGGTCGAGCACGGCTGCGGATGCTGCTCCGACCCACTGCGTCACGCGACCCGAAGGCGCCCCGAGCCGGATGCCCTGGATCCGGTATGTCTCCGGCTCGATGCGGTCCCAGAGGCCCAGTCGCCGGAGATGTGATCGAGCCCAAGGAGAGATCCCGCCGGCACAGGTTTTCGGCCGCGGGAAGCGCTTGGCCTCGAGGAGCGTGACGTGGCGACCCCGTCTGGCCAGCTCGCGCGCCGCGATGGAACCCGCCGGGCCGGCACCCACGACGATCGCGTCGAAATGGCTCACCGGCAGACCTACGGCTTGAAGATGGACTGCATCTTGATGGCCAGGGCCAGATTCCCCGTGGCCTTCAACCTGCCGGTCATGAAGGCCAGCTGGCCGTTCAGCCTCCCCGTGCTGATGTCGATGTAGTCCCCGGCGGATGCGGAGAGTGTCAGCTGCGGGCTCGGGTGCCGGCCCTCCACGACGGTCAGAGCCCCGTTCGTGATGGCCGCGTACCAGCACCCGCCGCCGTCCCCGGCGATGTCGAACTGGATGACCATGTTCACGCCGACGGCCTTCTCCGGCAAGAACGTCTCTGGCATCCGGTCGAAGATCGCGCGTACCGTCGTCATGGGGTGGCCTCCCTTCACGCAGCGGGCCCGGCGTACTCCTCGTGGTCCTCGTGCAGCGTTCCGAAGACCTCCCGGAACCCCATCAGCCCGTTCATCTCCTCGTCGATCTCCTGCGAGGTCATCTTGGCGAGCTTGCGCTGGTAGAACTGCACGACGAAGGGATGGAGGTGGGTCTGGTAGGCGGTCATGTACTCCTCGTAGAACCTCGTCAGGGGAAGGGTCGTCGGCGTGACCGCGTGGTTGAAGTCCCACAGGTCGAAGTTGTGCTCGACGAGCTCGCTCTTCGTCTTGTCATAGAGCTTGGTGCCGGGGATGGGGGTCAGGACGAAGTACTGCGGGCAGTCCACCTCGAGTTCGATCGTGTGCTCCACCAGCCGGTCGAACTGCTCCTTGGTGAAGTCCGTGCGGAAGAACATGGAGCCCGTGCAGTTC
Source organism: uncultured Myxococcales bacterium (assembly GCA_964476305.1). Classification (GTDB taxonomy): domain Bacteria; phylum Myxococcota_A; class Polyangia; order JAAYKL01; family JAAYKL01; genus CAYZAI01. Next base: position 2,142 of record CAYZAI010000388.1, on the reverse strand, counting down.
ACGTGGTTGGCCTTGAGGATCTTCATGGCCTCGATGTTGTCCCGGACGTTGGTCGTCTTCTCGCGGTCCTTGAGGTGCTGGTCGTCCGCCTGCTCGATCCCGACGATCGTGTCCTCGAGCCCGGCGGCGGCCCACGCCTCGATCACCTCCGGTTTCTTCACGATCGTGTCCGCGCGCAGCGGCATGCCGAAGTGCTTCCCGAGGCGTTCCTCCTGGATGGCCCTGGCCAGGGCGAGGGACAGGTTGGTGTCCAGCAGCGACTCCTCGCAAACGAAGTAGATGTAGGGTTCCTCGATCGTCTTCATCTCGGCGATCATGCTGTCCACGGTTCTGCGCAGGTAACGCCCATCGGTCTGCGCCCACGAAGGGCAGAAGTCGCATCGTCCTACGCACCCCTGGGTGTACCGCATGAGCGCCAGGTGTTTGCCCCAGAGGCTGAAGCCGTACTTGCCGCGCAGGTCGGCCGTGAGCGTCCGATCCGGGAACGGCAGGAGCTTCAGGTCCGACATGGGGCGGGGCTCGGTCAGGCGCTGGGTTGTGCCTTCGTTGATGGCGATGCCCCGGATATCGTGGAAGCCGCCGCGGGTCGCGAACCGCTCGACGATCTCCCGGAAGGCGAAGACGCCCTCGTTGACGCAGACGAGGTCGATATCGGCGTGGAGGAAGTCGCGGGTCATGGTGGTGGCGTGGATGCCGCCGACGACGGTCAGGATCTCCCCGTTCACGGACTTGGCCACGGAAAGCACCCTCTTGCAGGCGCTCGCTTCGCAGGTATCGCCGCCGGTCCCCACTACGTGCGGATCGTAGGCTTCGATCGTCCGGCGCAGCTCGTCCCACCCGCCCTCGAGCCGCATGTCGAAGATCTTGACGTCATGATCATCCTTCACCGCCGCTCCGAGGTACTCGAGCGACAGCGGTTCCATCCGGACGACCTTGTACATGGCGCTCATGTAGCGCGTGTCCGACGCGACCCGTACCAGCAGAATGCGCATTGTCTTCACTCCTTGGGCAACGCCGAGTATCCCCCCGCCGCGTTGCGTCCGAACTCCAGCGTGGAGCATAGGTTACCAACAGAGCGTTGTAAACAAACTGTTTATAACGCTTTGTTTGCAACAAAGTGCTCGTGTCGCCCTGTTCCAGATGCCGCGGCCCGACGGTGCGCGTGTCGTGGATCGAGAGCCGGGATGGTCACTTGCGGAGATGCTCAAGAAGGAGATCGAGAAACCGCGACCGGGCCGCCGACTCGCGACTGCCGGGGCGGGCCTGCGGCTGTCCCACGAGCTGCGGGAACGGGCCGGCGAGAGCGGAAATGAAGAGCGTGAGCTTGAAGGCGATCCGGCTGCGGTCGGCGGGGCCGACGCATTCCCGGATGGTCGCCGTGAGCCGACGGACCGCCCGCTTCATGGCCTCCCGCAGGGCATCGCCGAAAGGATCGAGCGGCTCGGCGGTCATGTGGCGCTCCATGACCGCGAGGAAGCCGGGGTAGTCGGCGAGGTGCCGCATGACCTCCTCCGACCACCGTCGCAGGCGCTCCTCCGGCGGCGTGTCGGGCCCGTCGAGAAGGCGCATGACGTCGTTGAAACCGGAGAGGAACCGCTCGGCCATCTGGCCGAACATCTGCTCCTTGGACGAAAAATAGTAGTTCATCGCCGCCACGTTGACGCCGGCCTCGTGGGCGATCTCGCGGACAGTGACGTCCGTAGTTCCCTTTTTCCCGACGAGGAAGATGGTCCGGTCGAGAATGTGCTCCTTGATCGGGAGAGGGTCGTTCGGGGCAGACGCTCGCAAGCCGTCGTCCGGTTTCGTTTTCCGCCGTCGTGGCATGCCGATCTTTTCAGTCAGTCACGATGGTTCGTCAAGTGGTTCGTGGGAAGTCCGGGATCTTCCTTTCCTCTCGCTGGATCCAGGTCCCGCCGGAGCAGGTGCAGGGCGACTACGAGATCTCGTTCGTGTGGAACGTCCACGTGCCGGGGAAGCCGGAGTTCGAGGCGTTCCAGGCGCGGAAGCAGGGGAGGGAACGATAGGGATCCGGGGCCCGGCGCCGCCTGGGGACGCGCGGGCAATCACGGGGAGGAACTCCGGGATAATGGACGGCCCGCCGAGGCGAAGGATCTCCTGTCCACCACTCCGCCCTCTCAGCAG
>CAYZAI010000387.1:0-4483 GCA_964476305.1 uncultured Myxococcales bacterium | reverse complement strand
CCGATACCTGCGCCTATGCCGCTGGCCGCCTCTTCGGTCGGCGTCGGATGGCTCCCCGTATCAGCCCCAACAAGACCTGGTCCGGCGCCGTGGGCGGCGCCGTGGCCACCGTGGGCTCCGTGGCCCTGGCCCGCGCCACACTTCTTCCAGACCTGTCGTGGCTCGAAGTCGCGGCCCTCGGCCTGCTTCTCGGCGTGTTCCTTCAGTTCGGTGACCTGGTCGAGTCCTTTCTGAAGCGCGGCTTCGGCGTCAAGGACTCGGGTAGACTTATCCCTGGACACGGCGGCCTTCTCGATCGCGTCGATGCCCTGCTCCTCGGCGCTCCCGTGGTATACCTGTTCGCGCTGTGGCACTGATCCGTCACCCGTCTTCCCCCTCTTCCCGCCACCGGCTCTGCCGTTGTCATCTCTTTTTCTTTGCGATCACCCTGGTCCTCGGCTGCGGTCCTGCCGGCGTTTTCCTCCCCGTTCCTCCCTCGCCGTCTCGACCTCCGGCCGCCGCCACCCACACGGGGTGCGACTCTTCGGGTTCGTTGCGCGAGGTCTTTTCCATCGTCGTCGACGGCCTCGATACCGGCCTCGAGGTCCGCTCCCGCCGTATCGAGGATGGTCCCTTCGGCGCCGAGGAGGTCCGCCTTTCCCACGCTGTGACACGCATGCGCCTGGGCTCGGCTCTGATAGAGCACACTCATGTCCGTTCCGAGCGGGTTCTCGCCGAAACCGGAACGCCGCTGCACGCCTCCCTCGTGATCCAGGACCCGGTGTCGGCCCAGATACACATCGTGGGCTGGGACGGTAGCGCCTGGCAACGACTGGTTGAAAAGCGCGTGTCCGTGCTGGATCCGATCGCTGGCGATCCCGAGCCCATCGATCTTGCCTCTGTCGATGTCTTCGGTCTGGCTCTTTCCCAGCTTCTGGCCTCGGTGGCGTCCGGGCACGCCTCGGCCGACCCCTCCTTCACCGTCGTCTTCTACGAGCCCGGTCTTCCCGCGCCCATTTCGCTTCGCATTGGCGCTCCCGTACCCGGCCATACCGAGGTGGATGGCCAGCGCATCGACGGCGTGCGTGTCGCGGCCTTCCGCGCCGACGATGACCGTCCTGTCGTGGAAGCCCTTTTCGACGACCGCGGCGTGCTCTGGGAGGAGCGTTACCCGGCGCTCGGAGAGGTCCGCCGCCGCTTCCCGGGCCCCGTGTTCTTCTCGTCCGAGATGTCGGAGCTCTTCGTGGGCCTGCGCTCCCCGACCTACCTCGGCATGCCGGACTCGGCCAATCGCGCGGTCTTTTCCCTGCGACTTCCCGAGAACCGGATGGCTGTTCTCGAACCTCTCGGCGAGCCGGTCAACCAGTCCCTGACCCGCGTCTCCGACGACGAGCTCCGGCTCGAGGTCACGGCAGGAGCCCCGGACGGCTCCCGTCCTCCCCGCCACGAGGATCTCGGCTCGGATCACTTCATCCGTCCGGACGCCCCGAAGATCCGGTCTGCCCTCCAGTACCTTCGCACCGCCGGCCGCAAGGGCTCGCTGCCCGCCATCCGAGCGGACAACGCCACCCCCGTTATCGCTCGCTCGGCTCTTATCACCGACCCCGCGGCGTTCTGGCGCGATCCTCCACGGGTCGCCGGCCTGATCATGAACTACGTTAGCGCTCTTCTCCCGGACAAGCGCCACACTTTCTCGATGGCGGACGCACCCGCGGCCCTCGAACGCGGCTCCGGCGACTGCACCGAGCACTCGGTGCTGTTCGCCTCGCTGATGCGGGCCCACGGCATCCCCACGCGCCTCGTGGCCGGCCTCTACCTCACTCGCGGCGGGTTCTGGGGCTACCACCTCTGGAACGAGTACTGGGACGGCATGCGCTGGCACTCCATCGATCCCGGCAACATGATCTACCATCCGGGTGCGCTCCACGTCGCCTTCAGCCGCGGCGCCTCGCATTTCGATGACCTGCGATCCGATTTGGCAACCTTCATCGAGAGCACCTTCCGCGGCGTGTCTTTCGAGCTGGTCGAGGCCTTCGCGGCTGGCGGCGAGGTGATGATCCTCTCGCGGCCCCGCAACACGGCCGAGGGCCTTCCCGAAACCGCGCTTTTCAACGCCCTGGTCCTCGCCGGCCGGGGTGATCACGTCGCGGCCCTCGCCGCCCTGGAGAAAGCGATCAACGGATCCCTCGGCTCGACGCGGCTTTCGCTCATGCGGATACAGCTGCTGGTCGGCGCGGGACGTCACGAACTCGCCCTGGAGGAGATCAAGGAAGTCCGCAAGAAGACGTTCTCGCCGGAGAACGTGCACCTGCTCGACGTCTTCGAGTTCGACGCCCTGCTGGCTCTCGGTCGCGGCTCCGAGGCTCGCCCCGTACTGGAGCGGATCTCGAAGCGCCTCGCCACGGAGCCGGCGCAGAGTTCCCTGTTCCGCTCGCGCTTCCTGCGACGCACCGGTGCCGAGGGGGAAGCCCTCGAGGTGCTCCGCACTGCGATCGCCGTCGACGAGCGGGATCCTTTCCTGCGCGTCGCCTTCGCCGAAATCGTGGCCGGCCTGTCATCGGAGCCCGGTGAGGCCCTGCTGCGGGAAGCCATGGATCACGGTCGCGAGGCCCTTCTGCTCACGCTCTCGGCCGATGCGTCGGCGCTCACCGCGATGGCCGCGCTTCTCTCCCGCGCCGGTCGGACCGACGAGGCCGCGACCTTCGTGGACCATGGGCTGGTCCTGGCCCCGGCGGATCGAGACCTGCTCGATCTCCGCGACCGCCTGCGCGCCGACCGCTGCGGTCGGTGAAGACACCGCTTCCGGCGCTCACCGGCCGCTCAGGGCCGCCTCCCGGTCTTTCCGGGTTTCCGTGCCGTGGGGCGCTCCCGTGCCTTTCCCTTCTCGAAGCCCAGGGGCACGCCGATCTGCTCCAGGAAGGCCTTTTTCCCCAGCTTTTTCCTGCGCGCCTTTATGAGAAGATCCGTCAGCTTGCGGTTCTCGGCCTCGAAGTCCTTCAGCCTGCGCTGCGCGTCCTGGAGGTGCCGCTCGACGCTCTGCGCCGTCACCAGCTCCCCGAAATCGTCGGGCCCCCCCGGCATGGCGCCCGACACCCGCCGGGCGACCAGCTCGCCGACCGAGCCGAGGAAGTGGGACATGTCGTAGTAGTTGCTCCGCCTAGCGGTGACGCTGCTGACGGTCCCGAAGTCCCAGAACGGGACCTTTTCCGCCACGTGGCGCTTGATTCGCTCCATCATCGGCATCCGCCCTGACACGTCGATCACGGCGAGCATGTCGGCATTCTTGGGCACCCAGAAGACGCGCAGGTCGATCCCCGCCTCCCGGGCGCGGTCCACGATGCGGTCGAAGTCCAGCAGGCTCTCGTCGCGGATCTTGTACTTCCCGTAGCGGCCCATCAGGTAGTTCCAGGCGTAGATCTTGTACTGCCTCGGGTTGGAGCGCTTCCGACCACCGATGGCCTGACGGTAGCCGCCAGGCGAGAAGATCACATTCTTCGGGTGCTTCTCGCTCTCGACCACAGTCGCGCGGGCCCTCTCCACCGCGTCCATGGAGAACACGGTCTCCCTGAGCTGCCAGGGAACGCGGGTCAGCCCCGACAGCGCGGCCCACTCCATGCGCTCCCGCGAGTAATCCACGGGGAAGGGGAGAATCCTCTTGTTGAAGAATAGCAGATCGATCCCGAAGACGAGGATCTTCGGCTTGTGCGCGCGGATCATGAAATCGACGACTTCCGCGGCCTCCTCTGTCCCGAGGTCGTCCAGTCCGAAGTTGTAGACGCGATCCCCGCTGGTTCCGGGCCAGCGATCCGGCATGCCCATTGCGACCCGCGAGTTTCCGAGGAACACCACGTCTGGCCGAATGCGGGCGTATTGGTAGGGCTTGGACAGGCGGCCGACCTTCTCGCTGCTCTTGAAGTTGCTGAGGCCCTTGATAGGTCGCGTGCCCCAGACCGCGAAGGGGTCGATGACCACCTGGTGGGCCGCCACGGCCCCGGCCGCCGCGAGCAGCGACAGGGCGTGGACCGCGAACCAGATGCGCCAAGCCCGCCGCCGGTCGCGCTCCCCCGCGTCCGCACCCGCCCCGGGCCGCCCCTCAGAACTGGTCATAGACGAACTCCTTCACCCCGGTCATGTGCAGCACGGTGAACAGCAGCAGCAGGGCCAAGGCCACGGCGCTCCAGCGAGAGTAAGGCCGCCGCTCGTCCAGGCACCAGCGCCAGGCGTTGGGCAGAGCCAACACGATCGCCAGCAGCAGGGCCAGGACCGGCAGCCGCTGGTCGAAGGTCGCCGAGCCCGGGCCGTCTCCCAGGGTCCAGTCGAGGAGCACGTTCTCGGGCGCCATCAGCCCGTTGCTCCCGATCATCCCCCGGACGATCTCGACGGCGCGGCCTACGGTCGGGGCCCGGAAGAAGACCCAGCTGGCGTTGACGAACAGGAAGGTCGCCACCCAGGCCAGCCCGTCCGGCACGGAGAGGCGAAGGCGACGGCCAAGCGACTTCCAGAG
>CAYZAI010000386.1:0-4494 GCA_964476305.1 uncultured Myxococcales bacterium | reverse complement strand
GCGCTCCAGTTCAAGAAGGCGTTCCCCGAGAACTACAAGGCCTACCGCAAGGCCTGCGATCGCGAAGAGGTCCGGCCGGGACGGATGCACGTCTTCGAGACCGGCTCCATGGTCAACCCGCGCTTCATCGTCAACTTCCCGACCAAGCGCCATTGGCGGGGCAAGGCGAGGATCGAGGACGTCCGCAACGGGCTGTGCGCGCTGGCGAAGGAAGTTCGCGAGCGCGGCATCCGCTCCATCGCGGTGCCTCCGCTCGGTTGCGGCCTCGGGGGGCTCGCGTGGTCGGAAGTCCGGCCGCTCATCGAGCAGGCGTTCTCCGAGCTGTCCCAGGTGCACGTGCTGCTCTACTCGCCGCATGACGAACCGGCGGCCGAGGACCAGCCCGTTCGCACCGAGCGGCCCCGGATGACCATCGCGCGGGCCGCTCTCGTCAGGCTGATGCGCCAGTACAAGAGCCTCGACTACCGGCTCACGCTGCTGGAGGTCCAGAAGCTGGCCTATTTCCTCCAGGAGGCCGGGCAGCCGCTGCGGCTGCGGTTCCAGGCCGGGCTCTACGGGCCGTACGCGGAGAACCTGAACCACGTTCTGCGCGACATCGAGGGCCACCTTACGCGCGGGTATCGGGGAACGCGAAAACCGGACGAGGAAATCGAGCTTCTTCCCGGATCCGTCGAGGAGGCGGACGAGTTTCTCGCGGACAAGCACGAGGAACGCGGGCGGCTGGAGCGCGTCGCCGATCTCATCGCCGGGTTCGAGACCCCGTACGGCATGGAGTTGCTGTCGTCGGTGCACTGGGTGGCGACGAAGCAGGACCGCGAGGTGGCGTCCGCCGAGCAGGCCGTCGAGCGCGTCCATTCCTGGAACGAGCGCAAGCGCAAAATGATGAAGCCCGAGCACATCCGCGTCGCCTGGGAGCACCTGAGCGAATCGGGTTGGTTGTAGAACGATCCCCCAATCAGCAGGGCCGGTTCAAGCCCGGTTGTCGGCTCCGGAAGGGTCGATGATCTCGAGCCTGAACCCCCAACCTTCCCAGACCATCAGCTTGCGGCCGAAATCCTCCCAGCGGACCTCGCGGTTGTCGATGACCAGCATCGGGAGGCCGGCGGTCTCGCCGGAATCGGGGTCCCAGGCGATGGTCCCGCTAAAGACGGCGGTTCCGCCGCGGCCGTCTTCGGCCTCGCCGCGGCCGTCTTCGGCCTCGTCGCGTTTCGCGAGGTACAGACGCCTGGCGGTGGGGAAGGGAACGAGCTCGGCCTCGCGACCGCCATCGGCCCCCAGGATCCAGCCCTCGATATCTGCGATGGCCCGCTCCTGGGACAGGAGCCCGGGCCGGAACATCTCCGCGAGCCGGCCGTCCAGATCCGCGAGGCGCATCCACTCCGCCGTGGACCAGGCCTTGTGCTGGTCGGGGGTGCGACCGACGGGGGGAAAGGCCTTCTTCCACAATGGCGGGTGGACCTCCGCAACCACCGATCGTCCAGCCGGGATTTCCCAGCCGTCGAACGGCCAGAAATGGACGCGGTCGCCGACCCGCTGGCGGAGGAAGCGCAGCCACGGCAACCCGGCGTGGGTCGCCGGCCCCGCCGCGCCGAAGCCCTGGAACCGGAACACCGACCCGGCCCTGGCCCGGACCTCGGTCAGCCGCTTCCAGCGCCGGTCGCCGGACCGCGCCGCGCAATCGCCGCTCAGGCCGTCGCTGACGAAGCAGACGTAGGTGTGCTCTTCGTCCGTGGGCCAGTGCTTCTGGAAGTCATCCAGGAACGCTCCCCAGTCCGGCTCGAGACCGTGTTTCTCGAAGTACCTGATGGGGAACGAGAAGCCGTGGTTGATGCCCAACAGCGTCGGCGGGCCGCTGCCCAGCGTCTCGACCAGCCACGCGGCCAGGGAGCGCCGTGTCCACCACTTCCTCGGACTCGGCTGCGACACCTCCACCGGCAGCGAATCCGGCTCGGCCGAGTACACCCGCAGGTTCTTGAGTGTCGAGCCCGGCGTCTCGGCGCCCGAGTAGTTGATCCCCACGTAGCGTCGAAAAAGTGTCGACGTTTCGGTCATCGGCTTCTCCCTCGCAGGCTGTCAGCGCGGAGTATCGCCGAGAATCGGGGTCGGTTCAAAGCCGGATCGATCCCCCATACGTCACTCCTTGACCGATCCCGGCGTTAGGTTGTGTCCCGCGGGCGGGCCGAAACGCCGTCGCGGCGACCCGGTCGCGGCGACCCCGCTTGTGCGGCCGGGCGAAGACGCAGTAGCATCGGTCGTACCGGAAGGAGGCCAGGGGTGCGCAGGAAAGGCGGCCGGCTCTTGTTCTCGCCCAGCGACCTGGTGGGGTTCCTGGGCTGCGCCCACCGCACGGCCCTGGACCTGCGGGCCCTCGACGACGGGACGCTGGTCCGCGCCGAGGCCGGGGACTCGGAGCGTTTGTTCCAGGTCAAGGGCGACGAGCACGAACGGGCGTTCCTCGATCGCCTGCGCGCCGAGCGGGGCGAGGTCGTGACCATCGATACCGAAAGCGGCCTGGAGGCGCGGGCCGCGGCCACCCGCGAGGCCCTGGCCGGCGGCGCGGACGTCGTCTACCAGGCCGTGTTCCTGGACCCGCCGTGGCACGGGTTCGCCGACTTCCTGTACCGGGTGCCCGGGCCGACAGCCCTGGGCGACTTCGGCTACGAGGTGGCAGACACCAAGCTCGCCCGCTCGGCCCAGGCCAAGCACGTGGTCCAGATCGGCCTGTACAGCGCGCTGCTCGCGAAGCTCCAGGACCGGGCCCCGCGCCGGATGCACCTGGTGCTGGGCGACCTGTCCACCGCGAGCTTCCCCGTGTCGTCGTTCTCGCGCTACGTGGCCCGGGCGCGCTCGCGCTTCGAGGCCTTCGTCGCCGCGCCACCCGCGGAGCCGTCGCCCGAGCCCTGCGAGGCCTGCGACCTCTGCCCCTGGCGCGATCGCTGCGAGGCGCACTGGAACAGGACCGACCACCTCAGCCTGGTGGCCAACATCCGCCGCTCCCAGGTCGACCGCCTGCGCGCCGCGGGCGTGACCACGGTGCGGGCCCTGGCCGGGCTGCCCGACGACGCGGCCGTGCCTCGCCTGGACCGGGGCGTGCTCGAGCGCCTGCGCTCCCAGGCCCGCCTCCAGGTGGGCAAGCGCGACACCGGGAAGGACACCGTCGAGCTCCTGCCCGCGGTCGAGGGCCGCGGCTTCCACCGCATGCCCGCGCCGGACCCCGGCGACCTGTTCTTCGACATGGAGGGCGATCCCCTGCTCGGCGACGGCCTGGAGTACCTGTTCGGGTTCCACTACCTCGAGGCCGGGGCCCCGGTCTTCCGCCCGTTCTGGGCCCACGACCCGGCCGGCGAGAAGGCCGCGTTCGAGCAGGTGATGGACTTCCTGGCCGCGCACCTGGCCGCGCACCCGGCCGCCCGCGTGTACCACTACAACCACTACGAGGAGACCGCGCTCAAACGCCTGGCGTCGCGCCACGGCACCCGCGAGGAGCAGCTCGACGATCTGCTGCGCGGCCGCAAGCTGGTGGATCTGTTCAAGGTCGTGCGCGAGGGCATCCGGGTCTCGGAGCCGCGCTACTCGATCAAGAACCTCGAGACCTTCTACATGGACAAGCGCGGCGGCGAGGTCACCACCGCCGCGGACAGCATCGTGGTCTACGAGAAGTGGCGCGAGACCCGCGACGAGAAGCTGCTTCACGACATCGCCAGCTACAACGAGGTGGACTGCGTCTCCACCCGGCTGCTGCGCGACTGGCTGGCGGGCCTCAGGCCCGCCGGGCTCCCCTGGTTCTCGCCAGAAGAGAAAGCCCCGTCCGAGACGGCCGAGGTGCTCCGGCAGGTTGCCGACGAGCGGGAGCGCCGGGTGCGGGCCCTGGTGGAGGGCCACGAGGGCGACGCCCGCCGGGCCCTGACCGCGCACCTGCTGGGCTTCCACCGCCGCGAGGAGAAGCCCGTGTGGTGGGCCTACTTCGAGCGGCTCGGGGCCGAGGACGGGCAGCTCGTGGACGACGCGGACTGCATCGGCGGGGCGACCCTCGACGAGAGCGTGCCGACGTTCAAGGACAAGCAGTCGAAGGTCCACACCTACCGCTTCCCGGACCAGGAGACCAAGCTCAAGCCCGGCGATCAGGTCTATTCCTCGGACACGGGGGACGGCATCGGCACCATCCACTCCCTGGACCGGGACGGCGGCCGTGTGCAGATCAAGTCGAAGAAGGAGATGCCGCGGCGCGTCTCCTTCATCCCCGGAAAACCGTTGCCGACAGAATCCCTGCGCGACGCCGTGGCCCGGTACGCGGACTCGGTCATCGAGGGACAAGGCGCGTTCCCGGCGCTGACGGCCCTGCTCGGCCGCGAGCCGCCCCAAAGCCGCGGCCTGGCCCCGGGCGCGCCCGTGGTGCCCGAGGGCGAGGACGCGGTGGACGCGGCGACCCGGGTGATCTCGAACCTCGACGACAGTTTTCTGAGTTCAACAGAGTATAATATCCAAATAAGCGTT
>CAYZAI010000385.1:0-4505 GCA_964476305.1 uncultured Myxococcales bacterium | reverse complement strand
AGGTTCTCGGCGCCGTTCTGCAGCAGGATCGTACGCGAGTCGATACCGGACGAGACCTGGCAGGAGAGTCGCGCCGGGAAGTTGGCCTTGATCAGGCCGGTCACCACGTCCGTGGACGGCCGCTGGGTGGCGACGATCAGGTGGATGCCCGCGGCCCGCGCCTTCTGCGCCAGGCGGCTGATCGAGATCTCGACCTCCTTGGCCGCGATCATCATCAGGTCGGCCAGCTCGTCGATGGCGATCACGACGAGTGGCAGCTTCTCGGGCGGCCGGGCGTCGGCGCCGGACTCGATCTGGACGAGCTCCCCGCGCTCGTTCCAGGCGACCTGGTCCGGGTCCGGAGACGGGCGCGGCGCGTTCGAAGCGTCCTCGAGTATCTTTTCGACTTTCCGGTTGTACGACTCGAGGTGCCGTGCGCCCATGTCCGCGAAGAGCTGGTAGCGGCGCTCCATCTCGTCCACGGCCCACTTCAGCGCCTGGTTGGCCTGGCTCATGTCCGTGACCACGGGCAGCAGCAGGTGCGGGATCGCGTTGTAGGGCTGGAACTCGATCATCTTCGGGTCGATCAGCAGCAGACGCAGCTCGTCCGGAGTGTGGCGGAAGAGCAGGCTGAGCAGCATGCCGTTCATCGCCACGGACTTGCCCGAGCCGGTGGTGCCAGCCATCAGGAGGTGCGGCATCTTCGCCAGATCGACGATGAACGGTGCGCCGGAGATGTCCTTGCCGAGCGCCAGGGGCAGCTTGGCCTTCTGCGAGGTGAAGGTCGGGTCCTCGACAATCTCCCGCAGGCGGACGATCTCCCTCTCGCGGTTGGGCAGCTCGAAGCCCACGGCGTTCTTGCCCGGGATCGGCGCCACGACCCGCACCCGCTTGACCTCGAGGGCCATGGCCAGCTCGCTGGAGAGCCGCTCGATCTTCGTCAGCCGCGTGCCGGCGCCCGGCTGGAACTCGAACATCGTCACCACCGGCCCGGGGTGGATCTCGCGGACCTCGCCCAGGATGTCGAAGTCGGCGAGCACGCGGACCAGCCGCTCGGCCATTCCCTTCAGGTACGCCCGGTCGATCTGTATGCTCTTGCCCTCGGGCTGGGTCAGCAGCGCCAGCGGCGGGAGCTGGAACTCGCCGCGAGCCGGGCGCGTCAGCTGGATGTCGAGAGCCTTGCCGGACGCTCGTTCCTTCTTCGCCTTGGTGACGATCGTCGGCTCCTCGGCGACAGCGGCAGTGGCGGGAGGCACCGGAGGCGCAGGGATCGGGTCGTCCGTGACAACGATCAATGGCTCCGCGGCGGCAGCCTCGCCGGGCTGGCCTTCGCGCCAGGCCCTGGCGACCCGGAAGGCGAGGCGGCCGAGGACGGCGCCTCCGCGTTTGGCGATCAGCCACCCGGCCCGCAGCACCAGGTAGAGCGAGATGTCGGTCACGAGCAGCAGGACCACGGCGATGCCGCCCAGCGTGACGATATAGGTCCCGGCCGCGGAAATCGAGGAGAGGGACAGCTCGCCGAGCAGCTCGCCGAGGAAGCCGCCCGGGGCATGGCCGAGCACGGTCCGGCCGTGGAGGAACGCGTGCAGCGCCACGGCGGACAGCAGGCCCACGGCCAGCGCTCCGAGGATGCCCCGGGCCCGGACCCTGGCGCCGCGGCCGACGAACAGGCCGATGGCGTGGACCCAGAGGCAGAGGTCGACGAGGTAGGTCGCAAGGCCCAGCAGGGAGAAGGCGAAGTACGCACCCCACATCCCCGCCGGGCCGACCAGGTTGCCGCTCTCGGCCAGGGAGCCGTCCGCGCCCACGCCGTCGTAGGAGGCCAGGGCGAGCAGCAGGGCCAGCGCGACGAGCCCCGTGACGACGCCGAGCACCTCGTGCCTCCGGGACGGGATCAGGACCTCGTCCGGTGCCTCGGGGAGCTCGATATCCCCGGTCACCCGGTTCGCCGTCATGTCCTTGTTCTTCGCCATGATACAATCTCCTACTTTTACCTACTTAAGACTACAAAGTATGACTGCCAATGTCAATTTCTCGAAGATTTCAAAGAACGCGGCTTGCGCCAGCAGGCGCCGTGGGCAACATGGATCGTGGGGAACGGAAAGGAGCTGCCATGGCCGATTCCACGAGATCGAACGGTCCGCTGCGATTCGCGTGGCTGGTTCTGGCGACCTCCGGGGCCTGTGCCGGGGCCTGCGTCGCGGCCGACGACGGGCGCTCGGACGACCTGGGCACCGACGCGGATGCCGACTCGGACACGGACTCGGACACGGACTCGGATACGGACTCGGACACGGACACAGACTCGGACTCGGACACGGACTCGGATTCCGACGGCGACACCGATTCGGACACCGATTCGGACACCGACTCGGACACCGACTCGGACACCGACTCGGACACCGACTCGGGCTCCGGCAGCGACACCTCGGGCTTTTGCACCGCGGCCCAAGTCTTCATCAACGAGCTGCACTACGACAACGAGGGGACCGATATCGGCGAGGCGATCGAAGTGGCCGGGCCCGCGGGTACCGACCTGGCCGACTACACGCTGGTGCTCTACAACGGGAACGACGGCGAGCCCTACGACTACCAGGTGCTCTCGGGCGTGCTCGCGAACCAGCAGGGGGGGATGGGCACGGCGTCCTTCGAGTTCGCGCAGATCCAGAACGGTGCCCCCGACGGGGTCGTCCTGCTGCAGGGCACGACCGACGTGATCCAGTTCCTGAGCTGGGAGGGCACCTTCACCGGTGCGAGCGGGCCGGTCCAGGACATGCTCAGCACGGACATCGGCATCGAGCAGGACGCCACGCCCATCGGCGACACGCTCCAACTGGGGAATGTGGGCTGCGCGTACGGCGACTTCGTGTGGTCCGTCGCGCCCTCCACCTTCGGCCAGGTCAACGCCTTCCAGGTCTTCGGGACGGACTGAAGCGGGACTTCCCGCACAGGCACCTAGGGGATCGGGATCAGCGGCGTCGGCGGCGGGTCGGTCGGGGGGGGGACGAAAACGAACTTGATGAACCTGATGTTGTCGTTGTCGTCCTGCTGGTCGATGGCGAACCTGGACTTGCGTCCGTTGATGAAAAGAACCCATTAACCGTCCGGGCCGTTTTCGTACTTTCCGATTCTCGCGATCGTCGTTTCATTGGAAAAGGGTTCGCCTTTTGCCTTCTTCTGGACGGTCCTGCCAGCGAAATCGAGGCGCATCTTGTGAAAGGCGAGGTAGACCCACTTGTCCACCTTGTAGTAGGCGACGGAAATTCCCTTGGGAACCCTGTACTTGGTCTTTCCATGAAAATCCATGTAGCGAACGGTCGTGGCTCTCTTGTGTCCGTCGGGGAAATGGACGGAGACCCGAATGCGATGATCGAAATCCCCGCACGTCATGGTATCGGTCTTCGAACTCGCGGGCACCAGGAAGATCAGGTTGATGACGAGCAACGCGAGCAATGCACTGGCGAGGGACCGACGGGATAAAAGCGACGTTCGTGCGCAGCCGCACCAGCGGTTTCCCCGGCCGGGATCGACCGAAGCCGCCCTCTGCGACGAGCCGTTCATGACTGACAAGTTTAGCAGGCAGAGGGAGAACCCTCAACCGTCCCGGCGCGAGCGTCCCGGCGCGAGCGGTCGAGGCGGCGGCGCAGGCGGCTGAGGGGCTCGCCGTCGGCTCAGTGCCGGCCGTCCGATGGCAGCCGACGGATCCGAATCCTGTTCGCGGTCACGACGGCGAGGCTTCCTTCCCAGTCCGTACGGCTCTCGAGAACCCGCAGCATCCGAGCCACCGTCTCGTCACGGCCGAGATCACCCAGCCGGAAGAGGATCACGCCGCATTCGACGGGCAGGCCTCTAGAGACGGCGAGTTCTCCGAAGTCCTTGTCCTGGGTGACGACCAGCCGTTTTTCGGCATCGGCCCGCAGCAGGATGATCCGGTCGCTCTCACCCCGGAGATCCTCGCGGACCGCGAGGACGTCGTGACCGCCCTCGCGCAGGAGCCGAACCAGCGTCCGCGGGATGTTCTCGTCCGCCAGGATGCGCATTTCAGGCCGGGAGGGAGTAGACGCGCTCGCTTCGAAGGACATCCGTGGCGTAGGCCAGGCAGGCCTGGACGTCGGCCGCCGTCAGGTGGTCGTACTCCTCTAGAATCTGTTCCACGGTCCAGCCCTGGGCCAGGAGCCCGACCACGAGCTCGACGGCGATTCGCGTGCCCTTGACCACCGGTTTCCCCACGAGAACCTCGGGATCGACGGCGACTCTGTCCTGCCACTGCATGCCGGTGCTCCTTGCTTCCCGTATGGAACTATAGCCCTTTCACCCGATGACGACAATCGCCCCGGAGACGGTCTTTGCCTCTAGTGGCCCTCGCGGTGGTCGCGGTTGAGGCGGCGGCGCAGGCGGCTGAGCGGCTCGCCGCCGAGCTTGCCCGAGAGATCGAGCCACTTCTGGGCGGCCTTGATCTCGACCCGGGTCCGGTCGAGGAACGCGTCGATCAGGTCGATCACGAAGGCGCCGACCCTCGCCAGGTG
>CAYZAI010000384.1:0-4522 GCA_964476305.1 uncultured Myxococcales bacterium | reverse complement strand
GCAACCCCCGCCGCGCCGCGGTCCTCGAGTCCCGCCTCGACCTCGAACCCCTCCTGGTCGAGGCCGTGGACAGCTCCGAGGCGGCGGAGGTCTGAACCCCTGTCCAGGGCCCGGGCGCGGGATCGGGCTTTTCCCGGGATCACCGCGTGATCTCCTTTGTTCCGTGGCTATATTCGGAGTAAGTATCCGCCTCGATTCGTTGACACCGCGACCCGCGGGGCGACGGGCGCGCCGCGCCGGGCGGTCATCTTCTGAGGAGCGTCGATCGTGACGATCAGGATCAAGAAGGAAGACTGCATCAACCTCGAGCGGGCCGTCTCGCTCGAGTGGCTGGAGACCAACGGCATCGGCGGCTACGCCTCGAGCACGATCATCGGCTGCCACACCCGGCGCTACCACGGGCTGCTGGTGGTCCGCCTTTCCGACCCCCCGGGCCGGTTCGTGCTCCTGTCCAAGGTCGAGGACTCGCTGTTCGACGAGGAGCGCGAGCTGTTCCTCGGCGTCCACAAGTACCCGGGCGTGTTCCACCCGCGCGGCCACCGCTACCAGTCCGGCTTCGAGCAGGCCGAGGTGCCCCGCTTCGACTACCAGCTCGGCGGCACCAGCCTGCGCAAGGAGATCGCCCTCGTCGAGGGCTCGGACACGGTGCTCCTGTGCTACACGGCGTCCAGGAACCGGGCCGCGGCCCGGCTGAGGGTCAAGCCGCTGCTGGCCTATCGCGACTTCCACCAGCTGACCCGCGAGAACATCCACTTCCGCGTGCGCACCTACCCCGCCGAGCAGGGCTTCATGATCGACCCCTACCAGGGCATGCCGCGGCTCCACGTGCGGGTCGGCGGGACCTTCCAGCACCTGCCCACGCCGGTGTGGTACCACGACTTCGAGTACCTCGCCGAGGCGCGGCGCGGCTTCGACTGCCTCGAGGATCTGTTCTGCGCCGGCCTCATCGAGTGCGACCTGCCCGTGGGCGAGCCGGTGGTGCTGGCCGCCTCCACCGCCCCGGTGGAGCGGGACCCCCGCGAGCTGTGGGCCGATGAGCTCGAGCGGCGCCACGTCCGGGCCCGCGGCCGGCACGGCTCCCACCTCGAGCGGGAGCTCTCGCGCTCGGCGCGGCAGTTCTTCACGACCAGCCCGGGCGGCGGGCGCGCCGTCACCGCCGGCTTCCCCTGGTTCCTGGAGTGGGGGCGCGACGCGATGATCGCCCTGCCCGGCCTCCACCTCGGTGTCGGGGACGACGCGCTCTTCCTCGAGGTGCTGGAAACCTTCGCGGCGAAGGAGCGGGGCGGCCTGCTTCCCAACTTCATCGGCGAGATCCCCGAGCGCGACGCCTACAACTCGGCCGACGCCGCCCTGTGGTTCGCCTGGGCGGTGCAGCAGTACCTGGAGCGCACCGGCGACACCGACGGCGTGCAGGGCCGGCTCTTCGGAACGCTGAAGCGGATCTTCCGCTGCACCCGCGACGGGCTCGCGCCGGGGCTGCGGATCACCGCGGAAGGGCTGCTCCACGCCGGGAGCCCGGACGAGAACCTGACCTGGATGGACGCTCGGGTGGACGGCAGGCCGGTGACGCCGCGCCACGGGTGCGCCGTCGAGCTGAACGCCCTGTGGTACAACCTCGTGCGCCTCGTCGAGGAGCTCGGCGGGCGCTTCGCCGACCCGGTGGCCGCCGAGGCCCGCACCGCGGCACAGGGCTTCCCCGCGGCCTTCCTCGCGGCCTTCTGGATCGAGGAGGAGGAGCGCCTCGGTGACGTCTGGCGGGACGGGGAGCTGGACCGCAGCCTGCGCCCCAACCAGGTCTTCGCCGTCTCGCTGCCCTACTCGCCGCTCGACCGGGACCGCGCCCTCGGCGTCCTGCGCTCGGTGCGCAGCCACCTCGTGACGCCGATGGGCCTGCGCACGCTGTCCCCGCGGGAGCCGGGCTACCGCGGCCGCTACCAGGGCGGACCGGCCGAGCGCGACCTCGCCTACCACAACGGCACGGTCTGGCCCTTCCTGCTCGGCCACTTCGCCGACGCGTGGCTCAAGCTGACCGACCACCCGGTGTTCGCCGTCGAGAAGCTCTCCGAGTACCGCGACCGGCTGGCGAGGCACCTCGAAGAGGGGTGCCTGGGCAGCATCGCCGAGGTCTTCGACGGCGACCCGCCGCCGCTGCCGGGCGGCGCGCCGAGCCAGGCCTGGAGTGTGGCCGAGGTCCTCAGAATGTCGCACCTGATCGAGCGCGCTCGCAAGGGCGCGGCCAAGGCAGGGGGGGGTAGCGGATGCGCATCCTGATGTACGGCTGGGAGTTCCCGCCCCATATCAGCGGCGGCCTGGGCGTGGCCTGTTTCGAGCTGACCCGCGCTATCGCGCAGCAGGGGCACCGGATCACCTTCGTGCTCCCGCGGCTCCGCGAGGATCTCGCGGGGCAGGGCAGCCACGTGGACCTGCTGGGCCTCGCCCAGTTCGTCGGCGGCCTGCAGGACACCATCGACGAGGAGACCCGTCGCTTCCTCGAGGGCGTCGACGTCGCCCCGGTGGACTCGCCGCTGCGCCCCTACCTCAACGACATCGAGTACCGCCGGGTGCTCGAGCTGATCGAGGAGATCGGCCTCCACCGACGCACCGGCTCGACGGGCTTCGGCGTGACGATGACCGGAGACTACGGACCGAACCTGATGTCCGAGGTCGTCCGCTACGCGAAGGCGGCCGGGGCCGTCGCCGGGCGCGTGCCTCACGACGTGATCCACGCCCACGACTGGCTGACGATGCTCGCCGGCCTCGAGGCCCGACGCGTCAGCGGCCGGCCGCTGGTGGTCCACGTCCACGCCCTCGAGTTCGATCGCTCCGGCGAGCAGGTCAACCAGGCCGTCTACGACATCGAGCGGGCGGGCATGCACGGCGCCGATCGCGTGGTGGCCGTCAGCCACCTGACCGCGCAGACCATCGCCGAGCGCTACGGAGTCGATCCGGCGAAGATCGCGGTGGTCCACAACGCGGTGACCCGCAAGGCCCGCACCCAGCCCGTGACCCGCGGCGGGCGGCGCGAGAAGGTCGTGCTGTTCCTCGGCCGCATCACCTTCCAGAAGGGCCCCGACTACTTCGTCGAGGCCGCGGCGCGGGTGCTTTCGCGGCGTGACGACGTGCGCTTCGTGATGGCCGGCAGCGGCGACATGGCGCCGCGGATGATCGAGCGCGTGGGCGCGCTGCGGCTCGGCCGGCGCATCCACTTCACCGGCTTTCTCACCGGCGCCGCGGTCGAGCGGATGTACCTCGAGAGCGACGTCTACGTGATGCCCAGCGTCTCCGAGCCGTTCGGGCTCTCGCCCCTCGAGGCGATGTGCTATGACGTACCGGTGATCATCTCCCGTCAGTCCGGCGTGGCCGAGGTCCTGCGTCACGCGCTCAAGGTCGATTTCTGGAACGTCGAGGAGCTGGCCAGCAAGATCATCGCCCTCGTCGACCACGAGCCCCTGCGCGACGAGCTCGTCAGCCAGGGGGCGCGCGAGCTCGAGAACCTCCAATGGTCGAATGCCGCCGGCAAGCTCACCGGGATCTACGGGCAGCTCGCCGCCGACGCCCCCGGGACATGAGGAGACGCCGATGATCAACGTCTGCTTCTACTTCCAGGTCCACCAGCCCAACCGCCTGCGGCGCTACACGTTCTTCGACATCGGCCGCTCCCATTTCTACGAGGACGACGACAGCAACGGCGGGATCCTGCGCAAGGTGGCGGCCAAGTGCTACCTGCCGGCGAACGCCCTGCTGCTCGACCTGATCGAGCGCCACGCCGGGAGGTTCCGCGTGGCCTTCTCGATCTCGGGCACGGCGGTGGAGCAGTTCCGGCGCTACAGCCCCGAGACCCTCGACTCGTTCAAGCGGCTCGCGGCCACGGGCTGCGTCGAGCTGCTGGCCGAGACGTACAACCACTCGCTGGCCTTCCTCTTCTCGCCCGCCGAGTTCCGGCGGCAGGTCCGGCTCCACGGCGAGATGATCAGCCGCGAGTTCGGCCTGAAGCCCACGGCCTTCCGCAACACCGAGCTGATCTACAACAACGACGTGGCCCGGACCGTCGAGGGCATGGGCTACCGGGCGATCCTCGCCGAGGGCGCGGACCGGATCCTGGGCTGGCGCAGCCCGAACTTCGTCTACCAGCCCGATCCCTGCACGCGGCTGTCCCTGCTGCTCAAGAACTACCGCCTGTCGGACGACATCGCCTTCCGCTTCTCGAACGCCGGGTGGCCCGAGCACCCGCTGACCGCGGACAAGTTCGCGCGCTGGGTCCACGACACCGCCGGCAACGGCGAGACCGTGAACCTGTTCATGGACTACGAGACCTTCGGCGAGCACCAGTGGGCCGAGACCGGCATCTTCGACTTCCTCGCGGCGCTGCCCGACGCGGTCCTCGCCCACCCGGACTTCCGCTTCGCCACCCCGACCGAGGTCGTCTCGGGCCTGTCCCCGGTGGCCAAGCTCGACGTGCCCGACTTCGTCTCGTGGGCGGACGTGGAGCGCGACCTCACGGCGTGGCGCGGCAACCCGATGC
>CAYZAI010000383.1:0-4525 GCA_964476305.1 uncultured Myxococcales bacterium | reverse complement strand
TATTATAGAAGTAGTTGAGCAGGTCCTGTGTGTTGTAGCCAAGTGCCCGGAGCAACACTGTCGCCGGCATCTTGCGTCGTCGATCGATACGTACGTGAATGATATTCCGGTGGTCGAACTCGAAATCGAGCCACGATCCACGGTAGGGGATGACCCGAGCCAAGTACAGCAGTTTGCCCGATGCATGGGTCTTCCCCTTGTCGTGGTCAAAAAAGACACCGGGAGATCTGTGAAGCTGCGAGACGACGACGCGCTCGGTGCCGTTGATGATGAATGTCCCGTTCTCGGTCATCAGCGGGATCTCGCCGAAAAAGACCTCCTGCTCCTTGATGTCCCTGACGACAGACTCCTGCCCGTCCTCCGCCGGTGCATCGTAGATGATGAGCTGGATCGTAACCTTGATCGGCGCAGCGAAGCTCATCCCGCGCTGGCGGCACTCGTCCACGTCGTACTTGGGTTTTTCGAGGACATATCCCAGGTACGCCAGTTCGCTCGTTCCCTTGAAGTCGCGAATGGGGAAGACGCTTTTGAAAACACCGTGCAACCCCGTGTCCTCACGCTGTTCTGGCGGTGTCGTCGACTGCAGGAACTTTTCGTAGGAGATCCGCTGGATCTCGATCAGGTGCGGGATCTCGGCGACCTTGCGGATCTTCCCGAACGACTCCCTATACGGGCGATTTTCTTGAAGTGCTGATGCCATGGGCGAACGCTCCCTCTCAACCGGCAACATCGAGCGGCGGCTGTTGCCGGCAACCGCCCGAAACGAAGACAGATCGCGCCATCCCCCGCTGCTGCTTGACGCCGCAGGAGATGGCGCAGTCCCGGTTCACACCACGCGCGATGCTCCGCTGTCGGGGCATCAGCTTAGCTACTTCACGGTAACCGTGGCCCCGGCTTCCTCGAGCTTCTTCCTCGCCTCGGCTGCCTCCTCCTTCGACACGCCCTCCTTCACCATTTTGGGGGCGCCGTCGACGAGATCCTTGGCCTCCTTCAGCCCGAGGCTGGTCAGCTCGCGGATGGCCTTGATGACATTGATTTTCTTGTCACCGATTGCCGTAAGCTCGACGTCGAACTCGGTCTTCTCCTCTTCGACGGCGGCGGCGCCATCGGCCCCGCCGGCCATCATCCCGCCAGCCACGGCCACGGGAGCGGCGCTCACGCCCCATTTCTCCTCGAGTTCCTTGGTGAGCTTCGCGATGTCCATGACGGACAGATTGCTCAGGTAGTCGACAACTTGATCGCGGGTAACTTCAGCCATGTCACTTCTCCCGTTTCGGTGGGCCGTTCGCGGCCCGATCGAGGGCCAACAGGCCCGGGCATCCCAGTTTTCTGTTCGCCTCCGCGCCATGCCGGCGCGGGGCGGGCGAAGGCTACTCCTCCTGCTGGCGCCGCTTGGCGTCGAGCAGATAGACAAAATTCTGTGGTGCCGCGGCCAGCAGCCTTACGAATCCCTGGGCCGGCGCCATGAACGTGGCCAGAAGCATGCCCTGAAGCTCACGCTTGCCGGGCATGCGCGAGAGATCCACCACCCCTTGTCCTTCAACCACGTCACCATCGATGACGGCACACTTGATCTTGAGCTTGTCGTTTTCCTTGGCAAAACCGACAGCGACTCTGGCCGCAGCCGCCGGGTCGTCGAAGGACCAAGCGACCGCCGTGGGCCCTGTCAAGTGGCGGGAAAGTCGATCACCGAAGACATCCTCGGCTACCGCCAGCCCAAGCAAGGTGTTCTTCACGACCTTGTACTCCACTCCGGCCACGCGGAACTGGTTGCGCAGGCGGGTCATGGAGCTCACGTCGAGGCCGCGGAAGTCCGTGAGCACAGCGCTCGTCATCCTGCCGAAGCGGTCCTTTATTTCGGCGACCTGGGCTGTCTTCTCTTGCCGGTTCATGACCGCCTCCTACTTCTTCGCGTCGACGATCTGCGGATCGATCTTAACCCCTGGACCCATCGTGCTCGACACGGTGATGCTCTTGAGGTACGTGCCCTTGGCCGTCGCCGGCTTGGCCTTGATCACGGCTTCCATCAGCGCCGCCAAGTTGGCGACGAGCTTCTCGGATGGAAATGATGCTTTGCCGATTGGCGCGTGGATGATACCCGCCTTCTCGACGCGGTACTGGACCTTTCCGGCTTTGGCCGCCTGGACGGCCGCGGCGATGTCCATCGTGACTGTTCCCGTCTTCGGGTTCGGCATCAAGCCACGGGTTCCGAGGACACGACCGATCTTTCCGACCTTCGCCATCATCGGCGGGATAGCGATCGTGGTGTCGAACTCGAGCCAGCCACCCTGGATCTTCTCTATCAGATCCTCCCCACCGGCATAGTCGGCACCCGCGTCGAGTGCCTCCTTCTCTTTCTCACCAGTGGCGAAGACCAGGACACGGACGGTCTTGCCCAACCCGTGGGGCAACACCACCGCTCCACGGACCATCTGGTCTGCGTGTTTGGGGTTCACACCCAGCTTGACGGCGACATCGACAGTCTCGTCGAACTTTGCCGTGGCCTGCTCCTTGACCTTTGCAAGAGCTTCCTCGGGCGAATAGAGCCTACCCGCTCCGACAGCGCTCCTTGCCGCTTCCATCCTCTTGGAAATTCTACCCATCTCGGCGTTCGCCTCCCATGCGCCGTCCGCCTCTGGCGGTGGCCGCGTGGTGAAGTCGGCCCCGCCGGGGCCTTCTGTTGCTACTCGATGACGTCTATGCCCATCGACCTCGCCGTGCCCTTCACAGTCATGACGGCGGACTCCAGGGCCGTGGTATTCAGATCCTCGAGCTTGAGTTCGGCGATCCTTTTCACCTGTTCCATCGTGACCTTGGCCACCTTCTTCTTGTTCGGCTCGCCCGAGCCCTTCTCGATGCGGGCCTCCTTCAGCAGCAGTTGCGCCACCGGTGGCGTCTTCGTGATGAAGGTGAAACTGCGGTCGGCGAAAACCGTGATCACGACCGGGATCAGCATCCCATCCGCTGCCTGGGCCTGGGTCCGTGCGTTGAAGGCCTTGCAAAACTCCATGATGTTGACGCCGTGCTGACCCAGTGCAGGGCCGATTGGCGGCGACGGGTTGGCCTTCCCCGCGGGAACTTGCAATTTGATCTGCCCGATGACTTTCTTCATTCCGAACTCTCCGTCCGAGTGCTGCGGCCAGCTAGCCGAGCTTCTCGACCTGCGTATAGTCCAACTCGACCGGCGTCGCCCGGCCGAAGATGCTGACGAGCACAACTACCTTCTGCTTCTCGGGCTTGACGGCGTCTACGACCCCGTTGAAGCCGGCGAAGGCTCCCTCGGCCACGCGGATGCTGTCACCCTCTTCGAAACGAATGATCGGTGTCGGTGCCGAGGCTCCAGCCACCACGCGATCCCGTATGCGGTCGATTTCCTCGTCCGGGACCGACGATGGCTGCTGGTTGCCCACGAAATTGGTGACCTTGGGCGTGTCCTTGACCAGGTGCCAAGTCTCCTCGTTCAGCATCATCTGGACGAAAATATATCCGGGGAAGAACTTCCGTTCGCCGATTCGCTTCTTTCCCCGCACCACTTCCTGAACGGTCTCGGTCGGGATCAGGATCTCACCGAAGAACCGATCGAGACCTGACGTCCGGATGCGGTCCTCAAGGGATGTCCGCACCTTGTTCTCATAGCCCGAGTAGGTCGTGAGCACGTAATACTTCATGCCCGTAGTGTCCGGCTTCTCGGTGGTGTCTTCGATTTCTTCCATGGAAGCCGAACCTCAGAGCGCGAGCAGCCAAGTGGTGAACCACGACCAGAACAAGTCGAACAACCCGAGGATGATCGCCGCGATGATAGACACGACGATCACCACCACTGTGGATACCGACAATTCCTTTCGCGTGGGCCAAGTCACCTTTGACAACTCACCCACGATTTCGACAGCCAACCGGTTCACCTTCGGGTGACGCCAAAGGTAGAACGTGAGTCCTGCGGAAGCCACAGCACCAATGCCAATGGTTGCCCAGTAGCTGGGTTCAGGGACCCAGGTGACACCCATGCGAAGCGACATCCACACCCAGTCAATGACCATCACGAGCAGATATCCGATGATCAGAGCACCGGTGAAGTACATCACGTGGACGTACTTCATCAAACCGAATGTGGCAGGCGCCAGGGTCTCTTGCTTCTCGTTCATCGCCGCATCTCCAGTCACGGCTCGCTCGGGCAGGCCAGGAGGGACTCGAACCCCCAACCTATGGATTTGGAATCCATCGCTCTACCAGTTCGAGCTACTGGCCTCGATTTCCAACCGGCGCCCTCGATCGGACAGGCACCGGCTTCTGCATTATTTTGTCTCCCTGTGCTCGGTATGACGCCGGCATCGCGGACAATACTTGTTGAACGACAGCTTGCCCGGCGTCGTCCGCTTGTTTTTCGTGGTCGTGTAGTTGCGCTCGTTGCAGACCCTGCACTCGAGCGTGATGATCACCCTGTTTCCGACTGCCACGACGACGCCTCCTGCTCGGTTACTCGATGATGGACGCCACGACGCCGGCGCCCACAGTGCGGCCGCCCTCG
>CAYZAI010000382.1:0-4580 GCA_964476305.1 uncultured Myxococcales bacterium | reverse complement strand
CAGCCCGAAAACAAACGATAATAAATATATCAATCGCTCAAGGAAACCGGTTTCCGTGTGACATTGATATAATTGGCAGGCACACCCGAGCCGAGGCGCTGGCAAGGACGCGGGTATCGGAGATCGGGGGGTCGGTCACCCGCACACCGCACTCTTCCTGAACCATGCCCGTCCGGGCGCGATCCTCATCCGCTCCCCTCGTCGACCGCTTCCGGGTGGGTGTCGATCCAGCGCACGATGGCATCGAGCAGGCGCTCGACCTCGCCGAGCCGCCGCGCCGAAATGTCGAACAGCTCGGCCGCCGTGACCTCGTCGTAGAAGTGCACCATCCGGTTGCGGTACCCCGCCATGTCGCGCAGCAGCGCGGCCTCGTCCTCTGCGAGCACCTGGCAGCCTTGCAGCCGGACGGCGATTTCCTTGTACTCGACCACGGCCAGGCCGAACCCCTTGGCCAACACGTGGCGACCCAGATCGAGGAGCGCCTCGAGTGCCCGGCGCAGGTACGACTCGGCCGCCGCGACCGTTGCCGGCGCGGCGGTGAAAACCAGCTCGTCGGCCAGCGGAAGATCGCGCAACCCCGAGATCATCCCTCGCACCCAGGCGACGCGCTCGGCGACCACGTCGCGGCGGAGGCGACTCGGGGTCATCTCGCCCCCTCGCGCAGCACCGCGTCCACCCGGGCCCGCTGATGCGGCAGGAGGTCGGCGGCCCGCCGCAGGGCGAAGAGCTCGAACTCCGCCGTCTCCCGGCCCGCGAGATCGACGAGCAGCTCGCCCTTGATCGCCTCGACGGCGAGCAGGGCCGAGGCCCGACCGAGAACGACGAGATCGACCCGCGGGACGCCGAACAGGTCCTCCAGCTCGGCAGCGAACCGCACCGCGGAAAACGCGCCCGGCTCCCCGCTGCGCGGCAGGAGGACGCCGAGGTCGAGATCCGAGGACGCCGGCCCAGGCGGCACCTCGTGGCCGCGGACCATCCCCGCGATTTCCGCTCCCCGGCTGCCGAAGGCGAAGAGCGAGGACACGCCGTGGCGGCGGCAGATCTCCTCCAACTTCTCGGACACCGCGGTTTTCATCGTGGAAATCATACCGCAATCCGGCTCGGATTGTTCCCCTTTCGTTCAGCCGTCCGCTCTGAGGATGATCTCGGTGATCTCGTTCCTGGTCCCCAGGCGCATCGGCGGTCCCCAGAAGCCCGTGCCCTGGCTGACGTAGACCTGGGTGCGGGTCCGGCCGTGGCGGTGCAGGCCCTCCACGTAGGGCTGCTGGAGCCGCACCAGGTGGTTCCAGGGCCACAGCTGCCCCCCGTGGGTGTGGCCCGAAAGCACGAGCCCCACGTCCATCGCGGAGGCCTCCACGACGGCCCGCGGCTGGTGGGCCAGCACCACCACCTCCGCTTCCGGGTCGCGGCCGGCCAGGGCCTTCCCGAGATCCGGCCCGTGCCCGGGCGCCATGCCGCGGGCGTTGTGGTCGTCGATGCCCGCCAGCTCGAAGGCCCCCCCTCCCCGCTCGATCCTCACCCGCTCGTTGCGCAGCACGCGCATCCCCAGCCGCGTCAGCTCCGGCAGCCACTCCTCGGCGCCCGAGTAGTACTCGTGGTTGCCGGTGACGAAGAACACGCCGTGGGGTGCCGAGAGGCCGGCCAGGGGCGCCACCTCGTCCCGCAGGAGCTCCGTGCTCCCGTCCACGAGATCGCCGGTGATGACCACCATGTCCGCGCCGAGGTCCCTGGTCATCCCCACGACCTTCCCGGCGAACTCCCGGCCCAGGGTCAGGCCGAGGTGCAGATCCGTGAGCTGGACGATGCGAAAGCCGTCCAGGGCCCGCGGGAGCCTCGAGAGCAGCACCTCCAAGCAGACGATCTCGACCTTGCCCAGGGCGCGGCCCACGGCCACGCCGCTCAGGCCGGTGACCGCCAGGCCCACGACCCCGGCCACCAGCCGCGATATCGCCAGCCGCCGCGAGGGATCGCCCAGAGGATCGCCGCTCCCGGCCAGGCGCCCGGCCCCGTTGGCCCCGAGCTTCAGCAGATCGGCGCCGAGCAGGAGGAAGAAGAGCAGCACCATCGCGCCCATCCAGATGTAGGGCAGGAACGACACCCAGCGGGAGACCGGGAACGGCACGGCCCTCGTGAGGATCATGCCCACGGGCAGGCTCGCTCCCAGCAGGATGACGGCCCACGTGCCGATCTGCCTCCAGGGAGCCGGGAGCTGTGTGTCGCGCACGAGGCGCATCCAGATGTAGAAGTGGACCGAGCCCAACACCAGCAGCGCGACGACGACGAACAGGGCAAAGAAGAGGTGCCTCGTCATGGGCTTCGGTGTACCCGGAACCCGCCCCGGATCAACCCCCGTCTTTGCCGATCCGCATCTTCGATTCGTGTACTCGTTTTGCCATTCCGGGCAACGCCCCCTGGCGAAGCCGGGGTGAAACACTGATATCCCAGTGTTTACATGTGGTTGCATCCTGGCACGGGAATGGCAGGGTCACACACCAGGAGGTGTCCCGTGGTCCAGGGAAAACCGGTCGGAGGTGGCGGAAGACCCGGGCGGGCGGTGCTCGCCGGGCCTCCGGGCCTCCTGTTCTTCGGTGCGATCGCGTTCGCGCTGGCCGGTGGTGCCCTGAGCCTCGCGGCCCGGGCTCACCAGAGGACGGAGAGCATCCCACCGATCGCGGATCGGGCCGCCCCCGCGGCCGCGCAGCCGCAGCCGGACTGGCCCGGCGAGAAATCCTCCCCCGAGTCGTCCGTGTCGCCGTCGCCGTCCGAGTCCGAGTCGGAATCGCCGTCCGAGTCCGAGTCGGTGTCCGCGTCCCCGCCGCCGCAGGGGGTGGGGTCGTACCGGCACGAGCCGTCGCAGCCGAGGTTCCCGGGCTCGTAGCCCAGGCTCTCGCAGGTCTCGCCGCCGAGGTCGTCGCCGTCGCACTCCTCGAACAAGAGCTCGTCGATGGCGCCGTTGCCGCAGGCCGAGGCGACCTGCATCGTCGTGCAGTGCACGGCCCCGCCCTGGGCCACGATCGACGCCGAGTCGATGCCCACGACCGAATAGTCGCCGCCGAGGACCTCCTGGTAGGCCGCCAGGGCATCCGAGTCCTGCTGTGCGTAGCCGTAAGTGGGCACCATCACCACGTGGTTGAGGATCACCGAGTTGGTGTACGTGTGGTAGGTCCAGCCGTTGCCCAGGGACGGGATCATCACCCGGTGGATGTTGAAGGGCTCGTCGTCGAGGTTGGTGCTGGCCTCGAGGATATCGACGTTGTCCTCGATGATGGAATCGGCCTGGCCGTCGTTCCCTGTCTGGGTCGGGAAGTCGATCACCAGCATCTCCGTGGGCGTCAGCAGCTTGGCGTACATGTCCACGTGGCCCGTGCCGGTGTTGGGCGGCGGCGTGAGCCAGATGATCTGCTGGCAGCCCAGGTAGGCGGCGAGGATCTGCTCGACCTCGTCGAAGGTGTCCGCGTCCGGGTTGCTCTTGCCCGAGTTGTCCGCGGGGATGTCGTTCGAGATGAGGCACGTGCCCTGGCCATCGGTATGGTAGTTGCCGCCCTCCATGTACAGCCGCACGTCGTCGGCCGGGCTCTGGTCCGTGCCGCGCAGGCCGTAGCGGGAAAGGCCCATCTGCGTCGCCAGCCAGGCGGGCACGCGGTCATCGTCGGGCCGGCTGTCGTAGTAGTGCATGTCCGCGAAGGCCAGGTGGCCGTCCTGGCCGCCCTCGTAGATGCTGATCGGCCCGAAGTCGCGGGCCCACTTGGCGTTCAGCCCGTACTGGGGCCTAAGCACGTGGACCCGGGAGAGATCGATCCCCTCGTTCGCCAATCCCGCGGCGAAGGAGTCGGGATCCTCTTCGCAGAGCACCAGGGCCCCGGCGCCCGAGTCCACCGTGCCCTGGATGATCATGTCGTAGAACATGCCGATGCTGGGGTTCCAGCCCGTGGACCAGTCGCCCCGCGTCACGATGAAGGCCGCCACCGGCTCGAACTCGGCCGGGGCCCGGTAGCCCGGGGCCGGCGGCGGTGGCAGCATCCCCTCGTCGACGCGGCTGACCCACGGCGCCAATCGCCGCTGCGTCGCCGCCTCTCGGGCCTGGTCCAGCTCGGCGGCGGTCTCCCAGGCGGGCAGAGTCCCGGGTGGCAGCGCCTGCTCCAGGGCGCTGAGCACGGCCGGATCCTCCCCGGCACGTGCGTTCCCGGCCCAGAGCGCGGCCGCGGCCAGCAGCAAGAAGCCCATCGAATGGTCGAACAGTGGACGCATGGTTCCCTCCTCAGCCGGCGACGAGCGCCGCCAGTGCTTCGAGCAGGCCCGAGCGGGGCGCACCCGCGGCCGTGCATCCGCAGGAGCTGCCCGGGGCGAAATCGGTGCTGGTCGTGGGTTCCAAGGGCATGCTGGCACATGATGTGCTCGAAGTTCTCGCCGATGCCGGCGGGGACCTGCGCGTCGTGACCGGAGACCTGCCCGAACTGGATATCACCGACCCCGACGGACTGATGCGCGCCGTCAAGCGAGCGCGACCTGACGTCATCATGAACTGTGCCGCATACACCGACGTGGACGGTTGCGAAATCCACAAGGATCAAGCCTGGACC
>CAYZAI010000381.1:0-4591 GCA_964476305.1 uncultured Myxococcales bacterium | reverse complement strand
TCCCTGCGCGGGCCGCTGATCGTCTTCGCGCTGGGGCTCGTCGTGTTCGGCGCGGCGAGCGGGGACCGGCTGCGCGCCCCTTCCCACGACAACCACTACGTCCACCTGGCGGACGGCATCCTCCACGGCCGCCTGTTCCTGGAAGGCGAGCCGCCCCACCGCAACGACTGGGCCCGCCACGACGGGAAGTGGTTCGTCGCATTCCCGCCCCTGCCGGCGCTGCTGATGCTGCCGGGAGTGGCCGCGTGGGGCCTCGACTTCAACGACCGGCTGTTCACCCTGCCCTTCGCCGCGGCCGGCCCGGCCCTGCTGCTGCTGCTGCTGAACCTGCTGGCCGCCCGGGGCCGCATCGCCCGCGGCCCGAAGGAGCGCTGGCTCTTGACCGCGCTCTACGGCGTCGGCACTGTGCACTTCTTCTGCGCGGTCCAGGGCTCGGTCTGGTACACGGCCCACATGGTGGGCGGCGCGATGCTGCTTTGTTTCCTGATCTTCGCCGCGGACGCCCGGAGGCCCGTGCTGGCCGGCCTGTTCCTGGCCTTCGCCTTCGCCTGCCGCCCGCCGATGCTTCTCGGCGGGGCGTTCCTCTTGTTCGAGCTGGCGCGCCTCCCCCGCGGCGGGGCCCTGCGGCGCGCGGCTCTCGCCGCCCTGCCCCTTGGCCTCGTCCTCGGCGCGCTGATGGCGATGAACGTCGCGCGCCTGGGGGATCCCCTCGAGTTCGGCCACCGCCACCTGGTCGTGATCCAGACCGCCCGTATCGAGAAGTGGGGCCTGTTCTCGCTTCACTACCTCGGCCGCAACCTCGCCGCGCTGCTGGCTTCCGTGCCCTGGCTGACCGCCGAGGCGCCCTTCGTGAAGATCAGCCTCCACGGCCTGGCCCTGTGGGTGACGACCCCGGTGTTCCTGTGGATCCTCTGGCCCTCGCGGCCGGGGCGGGACTACGCCGCGGTCGCGATCACCGCGGCCCTGGTGGCGCTGCCCTCGCTGTTCTACCAGAACACGGGCTGGGTGCAGTTCGGCCAGCGCTTCTCGCTGGACTACGCCCCTTTCCTGGTGCTGCTGCTGGCCCTGGGAAACCGGCGCTTCGGCCGCCTGTTCGCCGCGGCCGTGGCCGTGTCGATCGCGATCAACCTCTTCGGCGCTGCCACCTTCGACCGCGCGCCGCAGTTCTACGCCGGCGGCGGTGACCGCTTCGCGATCTTCCCGCGTGATTGAAAAGGCCTCACCCGCAGGGATCGAGGTAGGCGCGCCAGTGGGTCTTGCCCACGCTGCCGACGTCGCAATCATCGGTGACGACGAGATCGAGGCAGCCGTCGCCGTTCATGTCCAGGATCCGGTAGGCCCACCAGCCGCCCTGACATTCGTTTTTCTGCAGAAGCAAGTTGTCGAACGGATCCTCCGCTCCCTGGAAGGGGTTGGCCGGCGGCAGGCACCACTCGGCGCCCGCGGGATCGAACCCGCTGCCCGTGTTGAGGTGGACGATCCAGACGTCGTCGCCGATCCCGCCCACCTCGCAGTCGTCCGTGACCACGAGGTCGGACCGGCCGTCGAGGTCCATGTCCCAGTTGAAGGTGTACCGGTACATGCCGCCGTTGCCGCACAGCGCGCCGTTGTTCGCGAAGTCGAAGATCGCTCCTCCCATGGGCGTCGGCGGCAGGTTCCACTCGATGGCCGGGTCGAAGCCCGCGCCGTTGTTGCGCCAGACCAGCCAGAACCCGACCCCCAACCCCTCGGGCTCATCGCCCCCGGTGATCACGATGTCCATGCGGCGGTCGCCGTCGACGTCCATCAGCGCGTGCTCCTCTCCGTTCGACCCCAGATCGATCTCACCGGCGAGATCCCCGGGGAACGGGAACGCTGTGGCCTCGGCCTCGAAGCCGGTTCCCGTGTTGAGGTGCACCTCGAACCGGTCGCCGCCCACGCCCCCCTCGTCGCAGAGGTCGAGGAACACCATGTCTGGCCGGGAATCGCCGTCCATGTCCGCCAGGAACTGCTCGAAGTTCTGCTGCGGGTTCTGGACGCAGGGGCCACGCACCCCGTAGTTCATGCAGAAGGGCTCGTCGCAGATGCCGCTGGTGATCTCCGGAGCCGCCGGAAGCGCCCAGACGACGGGCTCCGCCGGGAAGCCGCTGCCGCTGCTCGGGTACACCAGCCAGTGGGTGGTGCCCACCCCGCCCTCGTCGCACGCGTCGGCCAGGACGAGGTCGTGAAGCCCGTCCCCGTCCAGGTCCTCGAGCCCGGGCGTGTATTGTTGCTGGTAGTCGGAACAGCTGTGCGGTTCGTCCCATGGTTGGGACCAGGGCAGCCCACCTTCCGGCACGCCCAGCACGGGCGGCAGGGACCACAGCGCCAGGCCGCCGGTGAAGCCCCCGTCGCCGCCCTGGAACAGCATCCAGTACTCGTCGCCGACGGCGAGGTCCACGGCGCTGAAGAACACCAACAGGTCGACTTCCCCGTCGGAGTCGAAGTCCCAGGGCACCGAGAACAGCTGTCCTTCCGCCGACCAGTGTCCGGGGAAGGGATCTTCGTCGGTGTACGCGGGCGGCAACTCGGGCAGGGTCCACTCCAGCGGCTCGACGTCGAAAGTCCCGCCGCCGCAGGGCTCGAGCCCGGTGTCGGTGTCGCCGTCGCCATCCGCGTCGCCGTCACCATCCGCGTCGCCGTCGCCGTCCGCGTCGGTATCCGCTTCCATTGACGGAGCGTTCCCCTCGCCGACCCGGTGGCAGCCCGCCGCCAGCGCGAGCCACGCGATCGCCAGCCAATACACGCTTCCGATCACGGTGCCTGTCTAAGCCAGGTCAATCTGTCAGTTAACTGCCAGGTGATTTTGTCAGTGGGCTTCATGTTTAAGCGACCTTGAGTTGGGTTTTCCCGGTCAATTTGGTTTTCACGAGTCTGGCGACGGCTTCGGGGCTGAAGGTCGCGACGCAGCGGTCGCGGTGCTCGATTCGGATCGAGCCGTCCCTGAGTTGCAGCACATCGACGCGACGGCCGGCGAGGGAGTGGAAGCGCCTCGAAGGCGGAATCTGCAGGATGAGGCCCTCGAAGGACACGGTGTGGTCCTTGGCGACGACCCGCTTGTCCTTGAGGCACAGGATCCTGTCGAGCCGCGAGCGTGGGGGAGCGGGCCGGAAGAAGCTTGCCGCGTCCTTGGGCTCCACATGGAATTGTCGGTTGAAGTCCGCGAGGAAGGCTTCGAGGACGGCGTTGGCCTGTTCGATGGTCTTGGCACCGGCGAGTCGCAGAGCCACGACGAGGCGGTCCTGCAGCACGCCCCACATGCGCTCCACGCGGCCCTTGGCCTGCGGGGAGCCGGCGGGGATGACGCGGACAACGAGCTCGAGCATCGCCCGGCCGAACTGGGTCAGCGGCGGGCTGTCCATGAGCTGCTCCACGATGGTCGGCTCGCGGGCCACGAAGAAGACGGAGTGGCAATCAGAGTACAGGCTTCGCGGGAGGCCGTGAGAGGCGAAGACCTGCCCCATCAGGTCCAGGTAGGCCCACGTGTTCTCGGCCTCGACGAAGCGGGCCCAGCGGAAGTTGGTCGCGTCGTCGATCGCCCCGACGAGGGTCAGCCAGGGACCGCGCCCCTCGAGCCAGTCGTGCAGGGACGCATCGATCTGAAGCATCATGCCGAGAGCCGGCTTGCGCTCGCGCCGCGACCGGTACTTGGGCGGGCGGCGCCTCCTCTTGGGCTTGATCCCGGCGCCGCGCAGGGTCTGTCGCAGCACCTCGCGGCTGATGATGATCCCCTTCTCGCGCTCCAGAATCTCGACCAGGTGCGTGTCGTTGATGTCGGCGTACTTCCCCGCCACCAGCTTCAGAATTCTCTTCTTGACCTTCTCCGGGGTGGCACGTTTGGAAGGCCGCCCCTTGTTCCCGTGGATGAGCCCCTCGATCCCCTGATCGAGCAACCGGGCCTGCATCCGGTAGACCGTTCGCTCCGAGCGGTCGAGAACCCTGGCGACATCGCTCAGGTCCACCTTGCCCGCCGCGAACGCTTGAATGACCTCGATACGGTTTTTCTCTTTCATGGTCAGTGACAGTCTTTGGTGTTCCATGAAGACTGCTTACTGACATTTTCACTCGGCAGTTGTACTGACAAATTCACTTGGCTAACACACTTCCGATCACGGTGCCTTCCCTCACCACGCTCCGGATGGTAGCATGAACCGAGCCAGTTTCCGGTCGCCCCGTGTCGATTGATCCGTCCCGATTTTTTCAGGGTGCCCACTACAGAATCAACGCTATAATATTCCCCGACTGGATCATCGGGTGTTTCGTAACGGAAACAGTTGGGAATGGAAAGGGTTGGACAATGTCAAAAGTGGTCTTTTCCGGTCTGCTGATGCTGATGACGGCCGCGATCCTGGCGGCGGGCTGCGGGGACGACTCGAAGGACTTCGAGAATCCCGATGCCAGCACCGACGCGGACACCGACACGGACACCGATGCCGACGCCGACGCCGACACGGACACCGATGCCGACACGGACACCGATGCCGACACCGACGCCGATACCGATGCCGATACCGATGCGGACACCGATGCCGACACCGACACCGACGCCGATACCGACACCGACACCGATGCC
>CAYZAI010000380.1:0-4594 GCA_964476305.1 uncultured Myxococcales bacterium | reverse complement strand
ATCACCGAGCCCCGGAGGTTGTCCTTGCCGTCCTCGGCTCCCGTGATCGTGTGGCTGGCCAGGGCGGCGCCGCCGGCGTCGTAGACCGTGACCGTGAGCAGGTAGTGCATCGCCACGTTGGTGTAGGTGTCCGACTGCCACTTGTCGATGGAGACCAGCAGCGCCTTGCCCGCGCCCGTGGCGGCGAGCTTCTGCCGGGCCTGGTCGTCGCTGTCGTCGACGGCCGTCGCAACCACCTGGGGCTGGAAGCCCTTGGCCTTCAGCGACGCCGCGATCACCTGGCTCAGCGCGTCGGCGAGCGGAAGGCGGCCGGCGACCACGACGTCGAAGGGGTTGCCGAAGCCGCCCCGCAGGGTGCCGGCGAAGAACGGCTGCTTGGCCTTCCCGCGGATCCACTCGCGCTTGTCGAGGGCCGCGACGGCGATGGCCCCGCCGCCGGCGGCGACCAGGGCGGCCACGACCTGGGTCAACTGGAAGGCCTGCCCCACGGCGAGGCAGCCGCCGAGCAGCAGGGCGAGGGGCACCAGGACGAGCAGCGCATTTCGTGTGTGACGCATCGCATCCCTCCCGGGATCGGCCGGGCCTCGCGGCACGGCGCAGGCATGAATGGTGCACAGTATCTCACGATCTTTCCGCTGGAAAAACCTTGCTGTAAAAACACATTCTCACGGGCCGAGTGGTTGTGGTATCCTGCCGGCCTCGATCGGGTAGGAACAGGCGCGGCCGCCGGATGTGCGGCCGAACCCCAAGGAGGGCTACATGCAGCAGAAGATCGAGTTCGCGCCCGCCTACGCCATGGCCACCATCGACCTCTCGCCCGGTGAATCGATCACCGTGGAGGCCGGATCGATGGTGGGGATGAGCGACGGGCTGCAGATCAAGACCCACATCGGTGGGACCAAGACCGGGTTCTTCGGGGCGATCCTGAACTTCCTCTCGGCGCTGGTCCGCAAGTTCCTCGGTGGTGAGACGTTGTTCGTCAACACCTACACGCCGCCCGAGGGGCAGAACGGGCAGGTGATGGTGGCCCCGGCCCTCTCCGGCGACATCGTCCACTACCCCCTCGACGGCACCCGGTCGCTGATGGTCCAGGCCTCCAGCTACCTGGCATCATCCGGCGACGTGAAGGTCAAGACCAAGTTCGGCGGGCTGAAGAGCTTCTTCTCGGGGGAGGGGGCCTTCTGGCTCCTGTGCTCGGGCACGGGTGACCTGTGGGTCAACTGCTACGGTGCGATGCACAAGATCGAGGTCGACGGCAGCTACATCGTCGATACCGGCCACATCGTCTCCTTCGACGATACCCTGGACTACAAGATCAAGGGTTCCGGGAGTCTCAAGTCGACGTTGCTGAGCGGCGAGGGGTTGACCTGCCACTTCGCGGGTCACGGCAACCTGTTCATCCAGTCGCGAAACCTCGGCGCCATGATCCACTGGATCACCCCGCGCCTGAGGGGATAGGAGGGCGCCATGCAATTCGATGTCGAGTTCGGACCGGCGTATTCGCTGTGCATCGCGCGCCTCGGGGTCGGCGAGAAGGCCATGGCCGAGAGCGGGGCGATGGTGACCCAGGACGCACACGTCAGGATGGAGACCTCGGCCAGCGCGGGCAAGGGCGTCGGCGGCTTCCTCAAGGGGCTCGGCCGCAAGATGTTCCTGGGCGAGTCGTTCTTCCGCAACACCTTCACCGCCGAGAACGCCCCCGGTGAGGTGACCTTCGCGCCCTCGCTGCCCGGGGACATCATGGTCTACCAGATGGAGGGCAGGGACCTGATCGTGCAGCAGACCTCGTACCTCTGCTCGGCGACCACGGTGGAGATCGAGACCAAGTGGGGCGGGTTCAAGTCGTTCTTCGGCGAAGGAAGGATGTTCTGGATCCGGGCCTTCGGCAACGGGCCCCTGGCGCTCAACGCCTTCGGCGCGATCAAGCAGATCGACGTGAACGGGTCGTACATCATCGACACCGGACACATCGTGGCCTTCGAGCCCACCCTGGACTTCTCGATCAAGCGCGTCGGCTCCTGGTTCTCGACGATCTTCTCGTCCGAGGGCCTGGTCTGCCGCTTCGAGGGCCACGGGAAGCTCTTCATCCAGAGCCGCAACCCGGTGGAGTTCGGCGGCACGGTGGGGGGGAAGCTCCCGCCGCGCGAGAACTGAGGAGGAGTCGAGATGCCATACGAGATCAAGAGTTCT
This sequence comes from uncultured Myxococcales bacterium, assembly GCA_964476305.1. Classification (GTDB taxonomy): domain Bacteria; phylum Myxococcota_A; class Polyangia; order JAAYKL01; family JAAYKL01; genus CAYZAI01. The sequence goes on along the minus strand of CAYZAI010000380.1, from coordinate 2,404 downwards.
CCCGACTTCGCGATGATCGACTACAACCTCGCCGAGGGCGAGTCCGTCGTCGCCGAGTCCGGGGCGATGGTGTCCATGTCGTCGAACGTCAAGATGAAGACCGAGGCCCGGGGCGGGATCCTGGCGGCGGCCAAGCGCAAGCTGCTGGGCGGCGAGTCGATCTTCCAGAACACCTACACCGCCGAGGGCGGGCCGGGCCGCGTGATGCTGGCCCCGGGGGCCCCCGGCGACATCATCGCCTTCGAGCTCGAGGCCGGCCACTCGCTGATGATCCAGTCGTCGGCCTACGTGGCGGCGACCCCGGACGTGACCCTCGACACCAAGTGGGGCGGCGCCAAGGGGTTCTTCTCCGGCGTGGGGCTGTTCCTGCTCAAGGCCACGGGGCCGGGCACGGTCTTCGTCGGCTCTTACGGCGCGATCTACCCCAAGCGCTGCGACGGCCAGTACATCGTCGACACCGACCACATCGTCGCCTTCCAGGACTCGGTGCAGTACGGCATCACCAAGGTCGGCGGGATCAAGAGCCTGTTCTTCGGCGGCGAGGGGCTGGTGGCCAAATTCACGGGCCAGGGCATGATCTACGCCCAGACCCGCAGCCCCTCCTCGCTGGCCTCGTTCCTGCACCCCTACCGCCCCGTCAAGAGCAGGAACTAGGCTCGGACGTCGTTTGACACTGTCTCGGGTTTCGGGCTACACACCTTGCTTCGCGACGGGCGATTAGCTCAGTTGGATAGAGCGTCGGTCTCCGGAACCGAAGGTCAAGCGTTCGAGTCGCTTATCGCCCGCTGAGACCCATCAAGGACAACAGGAAGGAGTCAACCATGGCCTGGACATGCAAGTCGTGCGGGACCAAGAACCCCACCAACGCGCTGAAGTGCGGAAAATGCGGCGGAAAGGACCCCGCGCCGCGCAAGATCAGCCCGTCGTGGGTCATCGGCGGCGGCGTCTTCTTTTTCCTCGCCTATCTCGTCGGTACGTTCCTCGGCGGGATGATGCTGGCCGTGGCCGTCGAGCCGAGCACAGAGGACATCATGACCGCCGCCGGCAAGCTGGGGGTCGATGCCAAGACCATCGAGCAGATGGCCCCGGCCGACCAGAAGCGCGCCCGGGAGGAAGCCCTCGCCGCCGCGCAGAAGTCGATGCCAAAGCCCGTGAAGGCCGTGCTGTTCTGGTTCCTGCCGCTCTTGATCATCCCCCTGGGCGGGCTGGTGGTGGGCTTCGTCTCGGAGGGGCGCACCGTGATAGAGGCGGCCATCGGCTCGATCATCGGCCAGGCGATCGGGTTCACGGTGATGCGCTTCGGCTACGGCCTGGATCTCAGCTGGATCGAGCTCGCGATCGGCCTGGTGCTGGGCTTCTTCATCGCAGGCGCCGGGGCCTATGTCGGCGAGGCGGTGCAGGAGAAGCGCGAGCGCGAAGTGTTGATGATGAGCGAGCTCGACGAGCAGATGAACAAGTAGCCTCCCCGGGGCGTTCGGCTCAATTGTCGGAAGACGTGAAGGTGAACGGGTAGGACACGATCACGAGTCCGCCGTCCGCCGGCTGGGGGAAGGTCCAGCGCATCACCGCGGCCGTCACGCACTGCTCCATGGCGGCGTTGCCCACGCTCGAGCTCTCGATCACCGCGGTCTGCACGCCTCCCTTGCCCGTGATGACGAACTTGATCGAGATTCGCCCCTCCAGATCGGGCCGGCCCGCCAGGGCGCGCTCGTAGCAGAACTTCATCTCGCTCATGTGGCGCTGGACGATGCGGCGGATGGCGTCCTTGGGGATGGTCCCGAGCACCTTGCCGCCGGTGTTCTTGACCCGCGGGCCCTTGTCGCCCGTGCGCGGGCCCAGCGCCGGGCCGGGACCGTCGCCGGGGCCGTGGCCCTTCTTCGGGCCGCGCCCGTTGCTGTGCGTGGACAGGGAACCGACGCCGATGGTGTCGCTCCCGTCGCCGCCACCGCCGCGGCCCGTGTCCCGGATCCCGAGCCCGCCGTAGCCGAAGGCGTCACCGAAGCCGTTGCCCACCAGGTGGCCGAGGGCGTTCTCGGGATCCACGCCGAGGGCCGAGGCCGCGCCGAAGGGCGAGGTCGGCGCGTTCGCCGCGCTCAGGTACGACAGGATGCCGGCGTGGGTCGCCATGTCCTTGAGGGTGTCGCGGGCCATGCGGATCCGCTGGTTGTCCGGCGGGCCCTTGATCATGTAGGCCGTATCGCGCCGCGGGGCGGCGCGGTCGCCCATCTGTCCCTCGGGCAGCGCGTGGGCCTTGCCCGAGTCCGGCGCGTCGGCGGGCTTCTCCTTCTTCGCCAGCATGTCGGGCACGGCCTCGACCCGGGTCTCGGGAGGCGAGATCATGTACCTGGTGAACCGGCCGCCGTCGTCGAGCTGGTCGAGCGAGAGGCCTTGCGGATCCGGAGGA
>CAYZAI010000379.1:0-4756 GCA_964476305.1 uncultured Myxococcales bacterium | reverse complement strand
GGTGGCCGGGATCCGCGTCCTGCTGACGAACCGCCTCGACGCAACGGACCACCGTCCACGATCGCCGTGGAGACTGGCAGGGCGCGGCGGGCCACGTCGCCCGCCGCCGTCTCGACAGCGGGCAGGGCCTCGGGAGCCAGCCCCTCGAAATCCACGGTCGTCGCATCCTCTCCCAGGCGAAAGCCCACGGTGCGGGCGCCGAAGTCGTGCTCGGCCACCGCCGAAACGATGTGCTGGGCCGTGTGCTGGCACGAGAGGTCGCGACGGCGCGCGGGATCGATCCGCCCTGCGACGATCGCGCCCGCCTCCGGTGGCGGTCCCCCGATGGTGTGGACGACGGTCTCGCCGTCCTCGCGGACATGGGCCACCGGTCGTCCGGCCAGATCCCCCCGGTCCGCGGGCTGGCCCCCGGCTTCCGGGCAGAAGGCCGTGGCGTCCAGCACGACCTCGGACCGGCCGCCGTCCAGCCCGCGGGACTCCACGACCCGGGCTTCGAACGCCAAGAGGGCCGGGTCGTCCCAGTAGAGGCGGCGGGTCATCCTAGGATCGACGCAGGTGGGCCTGGACCTCGGGCGCCTCCCGGGCCGCGGTGCCGAGGACCTTGACCCCCATCTTCAGCAGGTCGCGGGTCTTCCGCACGAAGCCCGCGGGCGGCTCGCCGAGCTCGGAGAAGCCGTTCTCGTCGCTCGCGACCTTGCCCCAGTTGTGGAAGAGGCGCCCCCAGTCGCTCTGCAGCGCCTCGTGCACCAGGCGGTTGCCGTGCCTGGGGTACCAGTACAGGTCGTGGTAGGTCACCGAGGCCAGGTACGACCAGGGAGCGAGCCAGGTCTTGAGTGACCATTCCACCGGCCGCTTGAGCCGGCCCCAGTAGATCTCGTGCTGCATGCGCCCGGCAAAGGTCAGCTCCTCCGTGGGGTCGGTGAAGTTCCAGCGCTCCTCCGCCGCGTCCTTGTCGCCGACCATCTCGATCTGCGCCGGGTCGCCGCAGCCGAGTCCCATGTCGTGGGCCGTCCTGATGAACTTGATACCGAGCGGGTCGTAGCCCATCAGCCGAGCGGCCACGGCGTCGATGGCCACCTGGTCCGCAGAGGCGAGGATCACGTTCTTGACGTGGGGCCGCATGCAGCGCGGGCCGGGCCCGTCGCCCGCAAATGTGCCGTCCATCACGGCGAAGACCCCCCGGTGAATCTTCTTCTGGATCATCAGCAGGTCGACCAGGGTCTCGTGGATCACGGGGTGGGTCCAGTGGCGGTGTTCGTTGAGCAGGCCCCCGAAGGCGTTCTTCATCGCCCCGGTTGTCGTGGTGAAGATGTGGTTCTTCACGGTGGGCAGGTGGATGATGTTCTCGCCGATGAAGCGCCTCGGGATGTGGAAACCCTTGGGGTAGACGTCGTTCAGCACGAGGAACCGGTCGGCGAGATCGCCCACGGCCTCTCGGATCGGGATCCACTCCTCCCCCTCGTAAAGATGGACGTTGCGCAGGCCGTTCTCCTCGATGACGTCGATCTGCTTGTTCTCGCGTTCGCCGAGGTGGGCGTCGATCACGACGGTGCGGTTGTGGCAGCCGTGGATCAGTGCCGGGTCGTAGCCGTCGGCCTTCATCGCGCGGATCACACCGTCGAGCTGCCAGGGCACGGTCGAACTCGCCGGGAAGAAGAAGTGCCAGCTGATGTTGATCTTGAGCGCCGTGTCGGCGCCCTTGTCGACGACCTCCTGGTAGCCCGCCAGGTTCATCAACTCGTGGTAGTCCTTGCGCACCGTACCGGGGCTGGTCCGCAGGATCGCGACCTTGGAGCGTTTCATGGCTGTTCCTCCTTGCCAGGCAACGGTGTAGATCGAACCGGGCCGATCCGCAAACCCCACGGGTCGGCTGACATTGACACCGGGAAAAGGCAATTGTACGGTAGCAGGTCATTCGTGAATGTGTTTCGAGACGGCAGCGCGCGAACGCGAGAACGATAGATGTACAAGCTCGTCATCAGCGACGACGAAGGCAAGACCACGGTCGTCCCGCTCATCCGAGACGAAGTCACCATCGGCCGAAGGGAAGGCAACACGATCCGGCTGACGGATCGCAACGTTTCCCGCTCCCACGCCAGGCTCGTCCGCGACGACAAGGGTTCGTTCCTGCTGAACGACCAGCGGAGCCGCAACGGCACGAAGGTCAACGGCGAGTTGGTGGGCACGAAGTCCCGAAGGATCAAGCCCAGTGACCAGATCACGATCGGCGACTACAGCCTGTCCATCCGCACCGACGTGGCGGACGGAGTGCCGATGGGGCGGCAGATGGACCCCGGCGAGGGCGTCGGCATCGGCAAAGTCACGTCCCACGCCCGGCTGGTGATGCTCACCGCGCCGGAGCCCGGTCGCGAGATCGATCTGGTGGTGAACCTCTACGTCGTCGGCCGCTCGGAAGAGGCCAACCTGCGGATCGAGGATCCGTCCATCTCGCGTGCCCACGCCCGGATGGACGGCGAGAACCACCAATGGACCATCTCTGATCTCGATTCGATCAACGGTGTCTCCATCAACGGGGCCAAGCGCGATGACTACGTGCTCAAGTCGGGCGACGTGGTCGAGCTCGGAACCGTGCGGCTGAAGTACGTCGCCCCGGGCGAGCCGTACGACTACAACCCGGAGGCCGCCGCCGGGGAGTTCGTGCCGCCCGCCTCACGCCGGAGCCGGCTTCTGCCGGTACTCGCCGGGGTCGCGATCCTGGCGGTGGGGGCCATCGCCCTGATCGTGTTCCTCCTCTCCGGCCGCGGTGACGACGGAATCGAGGAGATCGGACCCGGTGGCGAGTCGGAGCTGCTCGGCTTCGACGAACTGATCGAGCGGGGGAAGGACAAGATGCAGGCCGAGGACTGGGCAGAGGCAGCGCGGTTCTTCGCCCGGGCGAGCACGATCTCACCGGACAGCGAAGTGGCGCGGGATCTCAAGCGCCTCGCCCAATCCGAGATGGAGGCACAGGCCGCGCACGAGGCCGGGAACGCGGCGCTCGCGTCCTTCGAGTGGCGCGAGGCCATGGACCAGTTCGCCTCGATCCCGCGCTCGAGCCGTTACTCCGATCGCTCGCTGCTCTCCCGCGCCGCAGCCAAGGTTTGCGAGGAGCTGCTCGAGAGCTCGAGGCTCGCCGCCCGCGGCGGCGACCCCGCCGCGGCCGAGGCCGCTCTCCAGCAGATCGAGTCCCTGCCCGAGATCCCGGAAGGCTGCGCCGCGGAGCGGGACGCCCTGAGCCAGGAGATGAAGCGCCGCAAGGCGGGCGGCGGCGGGGACGGGGACAACAAGGGTCTGGCACCGAAACCGCTGGAGGCCAACCCCTACGACACGAAGACCAAGAAGAACAGCGTGGACAACCCCTACGCCACCAGCGAACCGTCCGCGCCGGTGGAAAAAGTGGCCGCCGCCTCCTCCCCCGCCGGAGGGCAGATCGTCGACTCCGAGAAGCCCCCTTCGACCGGCTCGGGCACGGGTGCCATCAGCTGGGATCCCATCAGCGAGGCGCGCAAGGCACTCGCCCAGGGAGACAAGACCGGCGCGATCCGCATCCTCGAGCGCGGGGGCAACGGTCGCCAGGTGCTGTCGATGCTGGCCAAGCTCTACATGCAGGTGGGGAACAAGGACGGATACGAGAGGGTGGCGCGCAAGTATATCAAGCTCTATCCGAAGGACGCCAAGTCCGAGCAGTTCAAGAAGACGCTGGGGATCTAGCCTCTGTCCGCCACAGGTAGCCGGATCGAGAACCGCGTCTCGACCCCGGGCGTGCTGGTGACGACCACGGTCCCGCCGTGGGCCTTGGCGACGTGGCGCACCAGGCTGAGCCCGATCCCGCTCCCCCTCTGTCCGTGGTTCTCGAGGGACGCGGCCTGGTACCTGTAGAAGCGCTCGAAGATGCGTTTCAGGTGCTCTTCGGGGATGCCCGCCCCGTGGTCGTAGACGTCGAGCAGCACGGTGTTCCCGGAGCGGGAGATCTGGATGCCGATCACGTCCGTGCCCCGGGCGTACTTCACCGCGTTGTCGACGAGGTTGATCACCGCCAGGGTGATCGCGTGCTCGTCGAGGCGGACCGGAGGCAGGCCGGGCTCCGCCTGGTAGTCGAACGTCGCGCCCTGCTCGTCGATCCGGTTCCGGCAGATGTCCACGGCCCGGCCCACGACCTCCTCGAGATCGCGCTCCTCGAACTGCTCGGTGAACTCGCCGCGCTCGATCCGGGCGAAGTCCAGCACCCGGTCGATCAGCGTGGTCAGCCGGTCGGTCTCCCGCAGGATGATCTCGTGGTAGCGTCGGGTCTTGTCCGGATCCGCGACGCGGCCCATGGTCAAAAGCTCGCTGAACATCCGGATCATCGACAGCGGCGTCTTCAGCTCGTGGGACACGTTGGCGACGAACTCGCTCTTGAGGCGGCCGAGCCGCCGCTCACGGACCACGGCCATGTAGGCGACGATCAGGCCTATGACGACCACCGCCAACGCCAGCGGTATCAGCAGCGCCTGCGTGTAGGCCTGGGTCCGGGCCTGCTTGGTGTAGAGCGCCGAGGACAGCGGCGCGAGCTGGACGCGCCACTTGTAGAACGTGGACGGGAACGACCGTACCACGATAAAATCCCCCGCACCGTCGAGCTGCCGCCCGAACACGACCTCACCGTCGGGATCGACGACGTTGAGGACGCGGTCCGGCCCGACATCCGCGAGCAGGGCCTCGAACAGGCGCCCGAGGACCTCGCCGGAATCGTAGACCAGGACCGTCGTGTAGTACT
>CAYZAI010000378.1:0-4756 GCA_964476305.1 uncultured Myxococcales bacterium | reverse complement strand
GCCCCTCCGACCGCTGCTCGTCGCCGTCGTCGCCGCGACCCTGGGCCTGGCCACGGCCTTCCCCGCCGTCCGCCTGGCGCGCTGGTCCGTCGCATCGGCGGGCCGCCGCTGGTCCCTGGCCGCCGCCGCGCTGGTCGCGGCCGCCACCCTCGTGTTCGCCGATCGATCCATCCTCGTCCGCCTGTACCCGCCCTTCCATGCGACCCTGGCCGCCGCGGCGTGGCTCGTCGCCTCCGCCGGGCTGCGCCTCGCCCTGGCCGGAGCCGCGCCCGTCGGGAGAGGGCTGGCCCGATTCCTGGTGGCCTTCGCGATCCTCGCGGCCCTCGCGGCGGTAGCCGGCGGCGCGGTGTCCCTGGCGGCACTGCGCGGCTCCCAGAACGCGCGCTTCGTCGTCTCCGAACGCGCCGGAGCCGCGGCACGGCTGCTCGATCTCTCCCAGGTCGTGCGCCCCCCCCCGGATCCCTGGCTCGTGCCCGCCCCCGCCGCCGGCCAGGGCGCGCTCCCCCTCGACACGGGAGCCGAAGCCGCCGGGCCCGCCGTGGTCCGCCCCGGGACCTCGGTCTACCTGTTCTCGGTGGACGCGATGCGCGCCGATCGCCTGCTCCCGCCCGCCGGCGCCCGCGCCCCGGCCCCGAACCTCGACGCCCTGGCCCGCGAGGGCGTGGTCTTCACCCGTGCCTACACGGCGATCCCCCACACCTCGTACGCCATCTCGTCACTGATGACCGGCAAGTATGTGCGCCCGCTGTTCGGCGTGCCCGGCGCGCCGCCGGTTCACGAGACCTGGCCGGAGATCCTCGGCCGCTTCCGGTACCGCACCGCGGGGTTCTTCACCAAGGCCGTCTTCTTCATCGACCGCTCGCGCTTCGAGCCGTACCTCCGATCGCGCCTGGGCTTCCAGCACGCCGAGGTCGAGTACGACGTGGCGGCCTCGGATCTGGCGGACGGGCTGATCGCCCACCTCGAGGCGACCCGGGAGGATCCGCGCCCGGTCTTCGCCTGGCTGCACCTTTTCGAACCCCACGAGCCCTACGACCCGTCGTGCTTGCGCTTCGGGACCGGCGACGAGGAGCGCTACGACTGCGAGATCGCCACGGCCGACGAGGCCATCGGCCGGGTGCTCGCCCATCTCGGCAGAACCGACCCCGAGGCGATCGTCATCGCCTTCGCGGATCACGGTGAGGAGTTTGGTGACCACGGAGGGCGGTACCACGGAACGACCCTCCATGACGAACAGGCCCGCGTGCCGCTGGTGATCCGCGTGCCGGGCCTGCCCCACCGGATCGTGGACGAGCCCGTGAACCTGGTGGACCTGCTGGGCACGACCCTGGCGCTGCTCGACATCCCGGTGCCGGCGCGGGTGCGCTCCCGGGACCTGACCGGGCTGCTCGCCGGCCGCCCACAGTTGGTCCCAGGCGAGGCGTTCTCCGAGGTCCACGACGAGGTGATGGTCGTTCGCGAGGGCCACAAGCTGATCTGCGGCCGCGACTCGGGGATCTGCCGCCTGTACGACCTCGCCACCGACCCGCGGGAGACCCGGTCCGAGACGGAGCGGCAGCCCGAGCTGGTCCGGGCCCTGCGGGCGCGAATCGCGGCCTTCGACGCGAGCCATGCCGAGCGCGAGCTTCGCCCGGTGGAAGTGGATGGCGGGCCGGCTGGCTGGCCCGCGTCCATCCGCGTCGCATTGACGGGCGGCGAGGCCGATCGCGCCGCACTGGCAGCGCTGGTCCGCGACCCGACCAGCGCCCCGGAGTTCCGGCGCAAGGCCGCCGAGCTGCTGGCTCGGGCCCCGGGGGACGACCCCGCCGTGCTGCCCACGGGCGACCCGGCAGGCGATCCCGAGGTCGAGGCCTGGCTCGCGCTGGCCGCCGGGGGTGACATGGCGGCCCGACTCGCGGCGGCGGCCCCGGGGCTCGAACGGGGGAGCGCGGCCTGGCGCGCCGTGGCCCTGGCCCGGCTGGAGCGCGGGGACGAAGGTGCCGGCTCCGACGTCCTGGCGCTGGCCGCGGATTCCAGCGCCCCGCTGCCAGAGCGGCTCCGCGGCGTCGCCCTGCTGGGAACGCTCGGGGATCGCGCCGTGGCCCGCGCGCTGACCCGGATGATCGACGACTACCAGATCTCCCAGGCGGTGGCCGATGCCCTGGCCCGCCTGGACTACCGACCGGCGGTCCCGCTGCTCGTCGCCCGCATGGCTCGGGAGCGCTTTCCGGAACGCCGGGAGGTCGTGGCCGCGGCCCTCGGTGCGCTGAAGGACCGGCGGGCGGTGAAACCCCTGGCCCGGGAATTGCTGCGCGAGGAGCCGGCTCCGCTGGCGCTGCGGGCGCTCACGGATCTCGGCGCCGGCACGCCGCGGGGCAAGCGTCTGCGCGTCGGCCAGCCCGCTCGGGAGGTCTTCGTCTTCGCCCCGGGGCCGGGTCCGCTCTCCGGACCGGAGCGGATCATCCGGCTGGCGCTGCTCACCCGGGCCGCCGCGGACGGCGGCGAGCTGATCGCGCGCTGCGACGGCGCCGAGGTCGGCCGCGTGCCCCTGGTGGCCGGGGATCAGGCCGTCGTGTTGGATATCGAGGGTTGCGGCGGCGGCGCGACCCGCCCGGTCGTGGAGCTCGTCGTGAAACCCGCCGACGCGGACGCCTCGATCCCCGCCGCGGCCCTGATCGGCGCCCCGTGAGATCCGGAAGCTAGATCAGCCTGTCGTGGGGGTAGATCGAGCTGTGCCCGTCGGACCAGTCGATCGCGACGGCGTAGTTGCCCACCGGCCGGATCTCCAGCGGCCGGATGTCGTCGGGCACTTCCTCGTCCTTCAGCAGCCGCTCGCCGGTGCGCTCGTCCCGGCAGCGGGAACAGCCGCAGCGCCGCCTGAGGTCCGCCGGCGAGACGGCCGCGGCCCCGGCCCCGGGGAAGGCGATCATGATCGACGAGGTGGTCTCGTCCCACTGCACCAGAGGCGCGCCCGTCGCCCCGTGCTCGACGCGGCTGATCTCCCGCGCCACGACCCCGGCCAGCTCGCGCATGACCCGGGCGGGCCCGCTGTCCGGCGCAGCGACCACCAGCGGCGTGCCGGCGTCGCCGAGCCGCGAGACCTCGGCGTCCATGGGGAGCTCGAAGGTGCTCTCGAAACCGTAGCGCGAGGCCAACTGCTGGCGGGCTCCGCTGCCCAGGGGGTGGTGGCGCTTGCCGCACCCGTCGCAGACGAAGAAGCTCATGTTCTCGACCACCGCCAGGGTCGGCACCTTGACCTTGCGGAACATCTCGATGCCCTTGATCACGTCCACCAGGCTCAGGTCCTGGGGCGTCGTGACTATCACCGCGCCGCTGATCGGGACGATCTGCGTCAGCGTGAGCTGGATGTCCCCCGTGCCCGGAGGCATGTCCAGCACCAGGTAGTCCAGCTCGCCCCAGTCGGTGCCCGTGAGCAGCTGCCGGATGACGTTCGAGACCATGGGCCCGCGCATGATCGCGGCCTCGTCCGCGGAGCGGGCCGCGTAGCCGTAGGACATCAGCGTCAGGCCGGCGTGCCGCACCGGCCGGATCAGGTCATTCTCCATCACGAGTTGCGGGTCGGGGACACGCACCAGCGTCGGCAGGCTCGGGCCGAAGATGTCGGCGTCGAACAACCCGACCCGGGCGCCGGCCTCGGCCAGGGCGAAGGCGAGGTTCACCGCCACCGTGGACTTGCCCACGCCGCCCTTGCAGCTCGCCACGGCCACGACCCGGGACACCCCTGCCAGACCGGGCCCGGCCTCGGCGAGAGGCGACGGGCCCCTCGCCCGGGAGGTCATCTCGATCTCCACCCCCTCGACCCAGGATATCTCCCCGAGCGAACGCTTGCACTCCTCCTCGAACCGCGCCTTCATCGGGCAGGCGGGAGTTGTCAATTCCAACTTGAACTTGACTATGTTATCTTTATGAATTGACAAGTCTTTTATGAAACCAAGAGTAACGATATCCCGACCGAGATCCGGGTCGATGACCTCGCCGAGCCTGGCCAGCACTTCGCGTTTTTTCGTCTCCTCGTCCATAATGCCGTTCCTTCCTGCCCCCACCGTCCCGGTGGGTGTTGTAGCGCCCCGAGGTTTTTCGTCAATCGGTCCATCGGCCGGGGCCCTCAGGCGACCATCCCGTTTTTTCCCCAAGCTTTTCCGCTTGAGTGTATAATTCATCATCGACATCGCCAATCGCCATGGTGTGAAGGAGGAAACGATGAAGAATGTGCAGCGGTCCACGGCCCTCGGTGCAGTCGTCGCCCTGCTCGCTCTCCAGGGCATCACTGCCTGCACCGAGTCGAGCGGTATCGGTCTCGGGCCGGGCGAGACGGATGCCGACACCGATGGTGACACCGACGCCGATTCGGACGCAGACTCCGACACCGACGCCGACGGTGATTCCGACGCGGACTCCGACGCGGACTCCGACACCGATTCCGACGCGGACTCCGACACCGATTCCGACGCAGATGCCGACAGCGACACCGATACCGATACCGATACCGACACCGACGCAGACGCCGACGGTGATTCCGACGCGGACACCGACGCGGACGCCGATTCCGACACCGACACCACCGCGCAGTGGGAGGACGAGGACGCCGACGGCGACGGCATCCCCAACGGCGTGGAAGGGACCGCCGACCCGGACGGCGACACGATACCGAACTGGCTGGATCCCGACTCGGACGGAGACGGCATCCCGGACGAGACGGAAGCCGGCCCGGATCCCCTGAATCCGGTCAACAACGACTCGGACGGCACCCCCGACT
>CAYZAI010000377.1:0-4761 GCA_964476305.1 uncultured Myxococcales bacterium | reverse complement strand
GAGCACCAACTGCCCGAGGCTGAGCATCGCGCCGAGCGTGACGAAGACGTGCCGGCCGGCACCCGAGATCTTCGCGCGCCCTGCCAGCACGACGGCGACCACCTGCACCACCAGGGCGACGAAGAAGATGCACCCTTCCTCCCTGATGAGCGGGATCAGAATCGCCGCGGCCAGCGCCCCGAGGCCAGCGCCCGTGAGATCCGCGAAGTAGATCAGGAACGCCCGCCGCCTGGAGAAGACCGACGATATGATGAGGCTGCCGAGAACGAACGGGACCGACAGCGCCACGATCTGGACGACCTCGTTGTCGACGAAGAACGCAGCGCTGGCCATGCCGGCGATGACCGACGCGGGCAACAGGAACAGCGCGGCGCGAAGCACGGTGTCGCCGAACCTGGCGAGCAGGAAACCCAACAGGCCGCCAAGAGAGATCCCCAGCAGCGCTATCGCGATCGCACGGGTGGCGTCGAGGTACGAGGTCAGGAATTGCAGCACGTGGTAGTACGAAACCTCGGTGAACAGGACAGCGAAGGATGCGGTCATCGCCGTCAGGATCGCCGTGCGGTCATCACCGCTCGTTTCGGCGATCGTCCGCAGCAACTTGGCAAAGACGGATTCCCTTGAGGAACGCGGCCCATGTTTCGCGGATGATGTCGTCATTGCCTCACGAGTGCTCCCTGTTTCAAAGTTGGCGAGGTAGAGATCAATTCGGTCAGTGAAGTTTAGATTCCCCGTTCGTTTCGGCCGAACTATAGAGTGTGCCATGCCGGTTCGTAAACCGGAAAACGACGGGGCGGTCGGACGACTGGCGGTCTTCCCTCCGGTGTCACTTTGGGTTATAGAGTTGGCGGTTCGCACTATTTGAGGAGCTTCGGGCCGGCCAGTCCGGCACCGAACCTAGGCACGGAGAAAAAAATGCCGAAGTATCTCATCGTTTCGTTATTCGCCGCGCTGCTCGCCTTTGGCGGTTGCGGCACCAAGAGGGACGACTCCGGGGCCGAAGGCAGCGCCGCCGCGTCGAAGGAGAAGCGGGCCACAAAGGCCGCGCGCCAGGCGAAGAAGCGGGCCGAGGACGAGGCCCGGGCCAAGGAGGCCATCGCCAAGCTGCAGACCGCGGACGAGCCGGCACTGATCGCGGCCCTTGGCGATCAGGACCGGCGCGTGCGCCGGGCCGCGATCCAGTTGCTATCCGACAAGGGCGCGAACAGCGAGGTCGTGATCCAGGCCGCGTTGCCCCTGCTGGCGGATCATTGGAAACCGACTCGCCAGGCAGCCCGGCAGCTACTGATCCACATCGGCGAGCCGGCGGTTGCGCCCCTGGTAAAGTCGCTCGGCAACGACTCGGCCCACGGCAATCTGTCGTTCCCCGTTTCCAAGAAGGGCCGCAAACCGATAACCTTCAGGACTGCGGTCAAGGATGCCCTGGCCGAAATGGGAGAAGTCGCCCTCCCGGCATTGACCGCGGCCCTGGCCAACGAGGACCCGTTTATCCGGCGCAACGCCATCGGCACCTTGGGCCGGATGGGCGAGAAGGCTTCACCGGCGGTCCCGGCGCTGCTGCAGGCCCACGAAAAGCAAGGCCGTCGGCGGCGAGGACAAGCGCCTGCAGGCGACGGCGACGAGGGTGCTGGAAGCCGTCGAGAAGGCCAAGGTCGAAAAGAACGGCACCGCCGCGGCCGCGAACGTGCCCGCCGCCAAGCAGTAACCCATCCGCGGCGACCCGATCACAGGAAGGATCGGACACCATCGACAAACAGCTGCCAAGAGGAAAAGGGCCGCTTGCCGGACCTCGAAGCCAGCTGGTCTCCCGCGATGAGGTCGGCATCTTCCTCGTGGGCTTCACGAGCCTCGGGCTCGAGTTGATCCAGCTCAAGCTGCTGTCGTTCTTCCTGGGAGCGGTGAGCAACTTCATCGCGATCCCCATCGCCCTGTTCGGTCTGGCCCTGGGCTCCCTCTTCTGCCACTTCCTGTTCCGGGGAGACCGCGAGGCGCTGATCCGGCTTCTCTCGTTGCTGGCCTTCCCGGTTCTCGCCGCCGTGCTGATCGCGATCTTCGTCGTGACCAACCGCTGGTACCCCGAGATCCACGTCAGCATCGCCAACATCTCGGACAATGCGGCCAAGGTCGTCGTCTACTCGGCGCTGTTCGTACCCGCCTACTTCGTGTTCGGCGCCCTGCTCTCCAGCTGGTTCTCGGCGCGGGCCGATCGCATCGGGCGGCTCTACTTCTTCGATCTCGCCGGCGCCGCTCTCGGCTGCGCCGCCGTCCCGATGCTCCTCGCCGTCACGGACCTGCCCGGTGTGATCGTGAGCCTCCTGTTCGCCGCGCTGATGCTGATGCTCACGGTCGAGTCGCGTTTCCAGGCGATCTTCGTCACGGCGGGTGTCGTCGGATTCGCCGCGATCCAGGCCGGTGCATTCGGCGGCGCTCTTTTCCACGAGCGACCCGTGCCCGAAACCCTGACCCGCACCCTGCTGCTGCCGAAGTACAACGATAGCGTTGAAGAGGTCGCGGTCCGCTGGAACGAGATCTCCCGCGTCGGCCTTTACCGAGGTTTCAGGAAGGGGGAGGACGAGCCCCGTGGCTGGATGGTCGTCCAGGACGACGGCCTGAGCAACGTGGCCGTCACGAAGTACCACGGCGACGGCGATACCCAGCGTTACCGCGCCCACCATCCCGAACACGTGTTGCCGTTCCTGCTGGACCAGCCGCCCCGATCGATCCTGGTGATGTTCGCGGGCCTGGCCAAGGACATGATCATTCTCGACGGCCTGGCCGGGAGCGAGGCGCGGGTCACGGGCGTCGAAATCAACCGCGCTGTCGTCGATCTCAGGAAGAACCCGCTGCTGAGGCACATGCGGATCAGCCGCTTCCTCGCACGTAAGAACATCAACATGGTGGTGCGCGAGGGGCGCGACTTCCTCAACCATGATCGGAGCAGCTACGACCTGATCTTCGCGGCCACCGACGGCTCGGTCCACGCGACCCGCACTGGTCACACACGCAAGTACCTCGACACCTTCGAGGCGATGGGAGCCTACCTCGACCGGCTGTCCCCGCGCGGCTCCATCGTCTTCATGAACCAGCCCATCGAGCACAAGCTCCGCAGCTTCCGGGCACTGTTCCGCGAGCGGGGCCTCGGGGACCTGGGAAACGCCGTCTTCGCCTATGGCCAGTCCAGACACGACATCATCCGCAGCATGGCTGTCCGCCCGGCGGGATTCTCCGACGAGGAGCTCGCGCGGATACGCGAGTACCGCACGCCCCGGGCCAGGCGCTACCCGACGCTCTACGATCCGCGGGGCAGGAAGCACGGTTCGATCCGTCAGCTCGTGGACGGACCGGAGCCGGAGGCCGGTGAGCTGGTCACGGACGATCGTCCCTTCCTCTTCCCCGTGGACTGGGGATCGTTCACGCTGAGCCCCGAGCGCAAACAGCTGACGGATGCGGTCTTCGCTTCCAGCTGGATCAAGGTCTTCACGGTGCTCGTCTTCGGCCTGCTCTCGGCGCTGGTGCTGGTCGCGGCCCGCCTGCTCGGTCGCCGGGCCGGGCGCGTTCCCCTGCCGTGGCTGCTGTACTTCCTGACATCCGGCGTCGCCTACATGGCCGTCGAAATCGGCCTGATCGCACGGCTCGAGCTGTTCCTGGGCAACCCGCTCTACGCGGTGGCCGTGATCCTGGCCCTGTTCGTGCTTTCGAACGCGTTTGGGGCGCTGCTCCAGGACCGCTTCCGCGTGATGCGCGGGCCGCTGCACCTGGCTATCCTCCCAGCCGCCTCCATCGGTTGGGGGGTGCTGGCGGTGAACCTGCTCGACAGCCATTTCCTGTCGCTGCCGCTGCTCATGAAGATCCCGGCCGTTGTGATCGCGGTGGCCCCGGCCGGCACCTGCCTCGGCATGTTCTATCCCTTCGCCGTGGCCAGTCTGGTCGGGGCCGGTCGTCAGGACGCGATCCCCATGACGTACGGCATCACAACGCTCGCGTCGGTCTTCGGTTCGGCGCTGGCCATGACCGGCATCACCAACGTCGGATTCCAGGCGATGATCCTGCTGGGCGCCGGGGGCTACGCACTGACCGCGCTGGTCGTCGCGATCTCCCGCCGGCTGGGACGGATCTGATCCGCAGTCGATCTGCAAAGGCCCCATCCCCCCACCCCTTCCCTGCGAGGGAAGGGGAGCCGGAACCTTCGGCCTCCCCCTCCCGTTTCGGGAGGGGGAACGAGGGAGTGGGGTACGGTGCGCCGGCGTCCGCGCGAAGGGTGGATGAACAACTCAGTATCCGAACACCTGGAAGGCGAAGTCGCCGCCGTAGCCGGCCGATGCCAGGTCGTTCCAGGTGCTCCCCGAGTTCTCGAAGTAGCGGTTCTCACCGGCCGCGTAGGACGACGAGGTGTAGCAGATGCCCCAATAGTAGGTCTGGAGGTCCGTCACGGACGCATTCGGCACCATCACGATCCAGTACTTCGCGCCACTGGTAACAGCCACGGGCCCGATGGGGACACAATACGGATCGTAGGTCCCGGCCGATCCGTCGTAGATCGCGTCTACCGTCGCTGTGGCGAGAACCGAGAACGACGGCACGTCGATAGTCCCCATGCAGCTCATGCCGCAGTCGTAAATGCACTCGTCGACACACGTGCTGTCCCACTCCATGTCGCAGCACCAATCGTCCATCGCGCAGACACAAGACTCGACGCGAAACGACACGACGCGAAACGACAGTTGATGCTCTCCTTTGGCCCTGCTAGTCTTTCCGCACCGT
>CAYZAI010000376.1:0-4813 GCA_964476305.1 uncultured Myxococcales bacterium | reverse complement strand
TCGCCGCGCAGTCCACGCTGTCCGCGCAGGAGTTGCAGAAACCGTTGCCGCCGCTGGTCACGGCGTAGGGGCAGTCGCCGAGCAGATCGAACACCTCTTCCCGGTGCGGCGCCCGCCACGGGGACTCGCAGGGCGGATCGGTGTAGGGATCCCACTCCACCAGGATCGGATCTCCGTCGCAGGCGCAGGTGCCGGTGTTCCAGCTCTGTCCGCAGGGGCAGCGCTTCCAGGTGAACGTGGTGTTCGGCTGCAGCACCTCGTCGTCGGGACAGGTGCTCGGGTCGGTGTCCGTGTCCCCGTCGCCATCCGAGTCGCCATCCGCATCCGAGTCGCTGTCGCCGTCCGTGTCGGAGTCGCCGTCCGCGTCGCTGTCCGCGTCCGTCCCGGCGGCCCCGTCGTCGTCGTCACCGCCGCAGCTCCACGTGCCGAGCACGACCGCCAGCACCGCGATCATCGGAATCCCGAAAGGTTTCATGCCTTCCTCTCTTTCTGCCGGGCCGGGTGGATGGGGGGATGATACCACTGCGAGACAGCTTGCCGTACCACAGACCATCTGATATTCGGGCAGTGTGAAGGCGCAGGCGACACACCGACCCGACAGCTGCTCCACCACGGAAACCCGCGTCCTTTACGCCGACACCGACCAGATGGGCGTGGTGAACCACGCCACCTACCTGCGCTGGTTCGAGGCTGGCCGCGCCCACTACATGCGAACCCGCGACTGCTCGTACTCCCGCATCGAGCAGGAGGGGATCCAGCTTCCGGTGGTGGAGGCCGGGCTGACCTACCTGAAGCCGGCGCGGTACGACGACCTGCTCGCGGTTCGGTCCTGGCTGGGAGATCTCGGCCGCGTCCAGCTCAGGTTCGACTACGTGATCGAGCGCGACGGTGAGGAGCTGGTCCGCGGGTTCACGCGCCACGCGGCGGTGGGCCGGGCGGGCCGGATCACGCGACTGCCCGACGGGGTACGGGCGGCGCTCCTCGCTCCGGAACGAGATCAGGGGGATGAGGGATCAGGAAACGGACGGCGGCTGATCCGCCCCGCGGCAACCTGGAGGGACTGATGACCATTTCCAAGCGCATCTCCGCCTATCTCGAGAAGGGCTCGTGGATCCGCAAGCTGTTCGAGGAGGGCGAGCAGATGAAGGCCGACGGTTCTGGCCTTCCGGTCTACGACCTGACCATCGGCAACCCGGACCTCGAGCCGCCCCCCGAGTTCAACCGGATCATCGCACGCCTGATCGCCGAGGAAACCCCGGGGCGCCACAAGTACATGGCCAACGTCGGCTTCCTCGACACGCGGCAGGCCGTGGCCCGCTCCCTGAGGGCGGACCACCTGCTCCCCTTCGAGGCCGACCAGGTCGTGATGACGTGCGGTGCCGGCGGCGCGATCAACGCCCTGCTCAAGTCCGTGGTCGATCCCGGCGAGGAGGTGATCGTCATCGCGCCGTTCTTCGTGGAGTACCGTTTCTATATCGAGAACCACGATGGCGTGATGGTCGTGGCGGACTCCGGGCCGGACTTCAACCTCGATGTGGACGCCATCGCGGCCAAGATCACCGACCAGACGCGGGTCGTGCTGATCAACAACCCAAACAACCCCACCGGCGTGGTCTACCCCCAGGAGACCCTCGACCGGCTCGGCAAGCTGCTGAGCGAACGTTCCGCCGGGAGGGACCGCCCGATCTTTCTTCTCGACGACGCGCCCTACCGCAAGCTGATCTACGACATACCGCGCTGCCCCAGCGTTTTCTCGGCCTACGACAACTCTCTGATGGCCACCAGCCACTCCAAGGACCTCGGGATCCCGGGCGAGCGCATCGGCTTCCTCGCGGTCTCGCCGCGCTGTCACAACTGGCAGAAGCTCTCGGCGGCCACGGCGTTCTCGAACCGTACCCTGGGTTTCGTCAACGCCCCGGCGCTGATGCAGCGGGTGGTAACCCACCTGCAGGAGGTCACCATCGATCTGGGCTGGTACCGCAAGCGCCGGGATCTCCTTTACGGCGAGCTGACCCGCATGGGCTACGAGATGCCCTACCCCGCCGGCGCGTTCTACGTCTTCCCCAAGGCGCCGGGCGGCGACGACGTGGCGTTCATCATGGCGCTGAAGAAGGAGCGCGTGCTGGCCGTGCCCGGCTCGGGCTTCGGCAAGCCCGGCTACTTCCGCCTCGCCTACTGCCTCGACGAGGCGATCATCGAGGGCGCCCTGCCCGCCCTCGAGCGCGCGATCAAGGCCTGACCCGCCCCGCCGTTCCCGCCTTTACATCGGCCGCGGGCCCGCATAATCTGGGCGCTCCAACTTCAAGGAGCGAGACATGATCAGAGCCAAGATCGGACAGGCGGCCGGGATCCTGGAAGAACTCGATATCGATCTGTGGATGATCTTCACCCGCGAGTCGTCCGCGGTCCACGACCCCTGCCTCGACCTGGTGGTGGGCGGCAACGTCACCTGGCATTCCGCGTTCCTGATCGGCCGCGGGGGCGAGCGGATCGCGGTGCTGGGCTCCCTCGACAAGGCGGCCCACGAGGCGCTGGGCCACTTCCCCGAGATCGTCACCTACGTCCAGGGTATCACCGAGCCCCTGCGCGAGGTCCTGGACCGCCTGGACCCGAAGCGCATCGCCGTCAACTTCTCGGTCAACGACGAGATGGCCGACGGCCTGACCCACGGCCAGTTCCTGCTGCTTTCCGAGATCCTCGCCGGCACGCCGTTCGCCGACCGGCTGGTCAGCTCCGAGGGCATCGTCGGGCGCCTGCGCTCCCGCAAGCTCGAGCCCGAGCTGCGGCGCATCGAGCGGGCCTGCACCGAGACCGTCGATCTCTTTGCCCGGATGGACACGCGGATCAGGACGGGCCTCACCGAGAAGCAGATCGCCGCGATCATGGTCGGCATCATGGAGGACAAGGGCCTCGAGCGCGCCTGGGACGCGGAGCACTGCCCGGCGGTGTTCACCGGCCCGGAATCCGCCGGCGCCCACGCGGGCCCCACGGATCGCACCATGGACCCGGGGCACCTGATGAACGTGGACTTCGGCATGCGCTTCGAGGGCTACTGCTCGGACTTGCAGCGCACCTGGTACTGCCTGAAACCGGGCGAGACCGCGCCCCCGCCGATCGTGCAGAAGGCCTTCGACGGCGTTCGCGACGCGATCAGGAAGGCCGGCGAGTTCCTGCGGCCCGGGGTGATGGGCAAGGACGTGGACGCCGTGGCCCGGGGCCACATCACCTCCTTGGGTTTTGAAGAGTACCCCCACGCCCTCGGCCACCAGATCGGCCGTCAGGCCCACGACGGCGCCGGCCTGCTCTGCCCCGAGTGGGAGCGCTACGGGCAGCGGCCCTACGCGGTGGTCGAGGAGGGACAGTGCTACACCCTCGAGCCGCGGATAAACGTCCCCGGCCACGGCGTGGCCACCATGGAGGAGATCGTCGTCGTGACGAAGGACGGCGTGCGCTACCTGTCCGAGCCCCAGACCGAGATCATGCTCGTGAAGAGTCCCTAGCCGCGAGGAGGAGGAGAAGATGAGCGAGCTCAACGCTCCGACCAAGCGCAGCAAGCTGCTGCCCGAGAACGCGTACCGCAAGCTGAACCCGGGAGAGGAGTACCGGCCCATCGTGGCGCCCGGCGACCTGCGCCCGGAGGTCACGACCTGGGCGGTGACCGTGGGTCTGATCCTGACCGCGGTCTTCTCCGCGGCCTGCATCTACATCGCCCTGCGCGCGGGCAACGGCATCGAGGCGTCGATCCCGATCGCGATCCTGGCGATCTTCTTCGGCAAGCTGAAGAAGGAGCGGAGCTCGATTCTCGAGAACGTGATCGTCCAGTCGATCGGCCAGGCCTCGGGCGTGGTCGCTGCCGGGGCCGCGTTCCTGGTGCCGGCGATCTACATCAACGACCTGCACCCGACGTTCTGGCAGATCTTCGTGGCCTGCTTCATCGGCGGCTCCCTGGGCGTGGTGCTGATCATCCCGCTGCGCAAGTACTTCGTGAAGGACCTGCACGGCGATCTGCCCTTCCCCGAGGCCACGGCGGTCAACGAGATCCTCTGCTCGGGCGAATCCAGCGGTCCCACGGCCGGCAAGCTGCTGATCATCTCGTTCTTCCTGGGAGCGGGCTTCGACTTCATGATCGAGGGCTGCCACCTCTGGCCGGGGACAATCTCCTCCACCGCGGTCTTCGGCGATCTGGGCCAGACCATGGCCGCCCACGGATTCGAGATCAAGATCTTCGGCATCGCGGCGCTGTTCGGCCTGGGCTACATCATCGGCCTCAAGTACGCGTCGATCATCGCCTCGGGGTCGGTGCTGGCGGTGCTGGTGATGGTGCCGCTCGTCTTCCTCTTCGGTTCCCAGGCCGGAGAGTTCCAGATGGCCGGCGCCACCTACGACGTGGCCAAGCTCGGGGCTGGCGGCGTGTTCAATACCTTCATCAAGCCCATCGGCATCGGCGCCATCGCGATCTCCGGGCTTATCGGCATCATCCGCATGGGCAAGATCGTGGGCAGCTCGGTCTCCCTGGGGTTCAAGGGCCTGGGCAAGGGCGTCAAGTCGACCGACGATCCCCGCACCCAGCTCGACATGAGCCCGAAGAACGTGCTTCTGATCCAGCTCGCGATGGTGGTCCTGCTGGCCCTGCTGTTCTTCATCGTCGCCATGACCACCACGGACTCGGCCACGGGCCAAGCCTACACGCTGGGCGACAGTCTGCTCTACGCGGTGGTGGGCGCCGTGGTCGGCTTCCTGCTCTCGTTCCTCTTCACCCCGGTGGCGGCCCAGGCCATCGCCATCGTCGGCGTCAACCCGGTCTCGGGCATGA
>CAYZAI010000375.1:0-4845 GCA_964476305.1 uncultured Myxococcales bacterium | reverse complement strand
CCGAGAAGCTGGCCGTGGCCGTGGCCGCCTTCGCCGCGGCCGCGCCCGCGGGCAGGCGCGTGGCCCTCGTGGGCGTGCTCGGCGCCAAGGCCTCGCCGGACCTGCTGCGCCCCCTGGCCGGGCGGTTCGACGCCGCGGTGGCCACCGAGCCCGGACCCTACGGAAAACCAGCCCTTCCCGCGGCCCGGACCGCGGATCTGCTGGCGGCCTCGGGCATCGAGGCGCATGTGGAGCCCGGGCCGGCGACCGCCCTCGAGCGGGCGATGGACCTGGCGGGAACGGGCGGCGCGGTGCTGGCCTGCGGGTCGTTCTACCTGATCGGCGAGCTGCGCGAGCGCTGGTACCCCAAGGAGCGGGTCGTCCTCGAGCGGACGTCGTGGCCCGAGCCGTGAGCTAGCCGAAGTGCTTGCGCAGGTATTCGGGGAGGTGCGGATCCTCGAAACCGCTCAGCTCGCCGCGGTCGAGCCAGGTGCCCCCGCAGGAGACGCAGCGGAAGACCACCAGCGACGGGGCGCCCGGGTCGTCTCGGTCGATATCGAGGCGCCGCAGGGCGACCTCGGGGCAGCGCGGACAGGCCATCTCCTGCACGGCTTCCTCGGCGGGCGGCAGGATGCCCTCGGCGCGGCGGCCGATGCCCTCGAGCCCGGCGATGTCACTGACCTCGTCGTTGTCGAACCACAGGCCGGCGCAGGTGTCGCAGCGGTCGATCAGCACCTCGCCGATCTCCAGCTCGCGCAAGGTTCCCACCCGGCAGCGCGGGCAGTCGAGAGCCATGGCCTTCACCTCGCTTTCGCCGACAGTCGATCAACTATACACCGGCCTTCCCGCCGAGGGAAAGCCCCCGCGAAGAACGAACGCGAAGATCCGGATCACAGCCGGTCGCGCAAAGGGACGTAGTCGCGGATCGGCTCGATGCCCCGCAGGGCGTTCAAGGCCCCGTCGCGCAGGGAGACGAGCTCGAGGTCGCCGGGGAAGACCGTGATCCCGAGCGGCACGGCCGAAAGCAGCCTGGCGATCCGCGCCATCAGCCGCGCGGATTCGGCCAGGACCCCGGTCAGGATCACCCGCTCGACCGGCTCGCCGAGGAACAGGGGGATCATCGAGGTGATCTCGGCCGCGGTCTGCTCGGCCAGCGCCTCGAAGACCGCCTCGGCGTGCCCGTCGCCGCGCTCGATGCGGCGCTCGACCTCCTTGATGTCCTTGGTGCCCAGGTACGAGGAGATCCCCCCCCGCTGGGTCAGCTCCGCGATCACGTCCTCTTTCGATCGGCCGGAGAAGCAGAGGTCGATGAGGTCCATCCCGGGCAGCGTGCCGGCGCGCTCGAGGGCCATCGGACCGTCGAACAGCGAGTTGCGGACCTTGACGCAGCGCCCCTTGCGGTGAGCCCCCACCGACGTGCCGAGACCGAGGTGGGCGACGATCAGGTTGAGATCCTGGTATTCCTTTCCGTGCTCGATGGCGAAGCGCTTGCCCACCGACTTCTGCACCAGGGCGTGCCAGGTCGCCTCCTGTTGGGAGCCGGCCCATCCGGTGATGCGCGCGGTCTCGTCTAGCTCGTCGACGACCGCGGGATCGATGATGAACACGTTCGGGTGGTCCGGGCCGCCGATGTCGCGAGCCAGCACCGCCCCGAGATTCGCCACGTGCCGGCCCGAGCGCCCCTCCAGCAGGTGCTCGACCATCCTGTCGTCGACGCGGATGACGCCGGACTCCACCGGCAGCACCAGCCCGCCGCGGCCGACGATGGCGGCGAGGTCCGCAGGCCCGAAACCGTGGTGCGAGAGGAAGCCCTCGACCGCCGTGCGGCGGACCTCCCGCTGCCCGGCCGGATCGGCGGAAAGCCCTTCGTGGGTCAGCCGCTCGCGAGCCACGAGCGCCCGGCCCCGCCACAGCCCGACCTCGGTCTCGGTGCCGGTGGGGTTGATCGCCAGCACCGGGAAGCGCGGGTGGAACAGGTCTCGCGGCGTGACCGTGTAGCGCCCCGAGCGGTGGAGCCGAAGCAGAAGCGCCTTGGCCCCGAGGATCACGTCCGCCGCCTCGGAGCCCCGCGAGAAGTCGAGGGCCTGGTTCTTCATGCCGCCGATCACCAGCACGGAACGGGCCTCGGGGAAACGCGTGGCGTAGATGTGGTGCAGCAGGTTGCCGGTGTCGAGGGTCGGGGCGATCAGCACGTTGCTCTTGCCGATGGCCGGATTGTCGTCGGCGGCCGGGCCGAGCTTGGTCAGCGCCGCCTTGCGCGAGATCGCGCAGCTGACCTGCAGCTCGGTCGCGATGTTGATCGTGCGGCAGGCCGGATTCCCGGTGGCGAGGCGTGCGAGCCGTTCGGCGATCA
This sequence comes from uncultured Myxococcales bacterium, assembly GCA_964476305.1. GTDB lineage: Bacteria > Myxococcota_A > Polyangia > JAAYKL01 > JAAYKL01 > CAYZAI01. The sequence goes on along the minus strand of CAYZAI010000375.1, from coordinate 2,513 downwards.
GCGGCTCGGCCTGGCGGATGCGATCCACCGACGGACCCTGGCCCGACCCGCGGGTGGAATAGGAGAGGATCGCGCCGTTGACCTCGGGCAGGACGTCCTCGGGAACCAGGTTGCGCATCGTGAGGCAGGCACCGACCGCGATGTCCGCGAGCCGCTCCGGGTCCGGCACGGGGTTCAGCGCCACGTCCGCGAACATCACGAGGTTCCTTTCGAAGAACCCGGTCTCGTGGGAATCGGGGAGCGCGAACAGGCTCATCTCGTAGACCGTCCCGTCGCGCTCGAGGATGCGCAGACAGGGCTGGAAGAAGTCGTGGGACGAGTGGGTCAGTCCGCCGAGCACGGCGTCCGCGTACCCGAGGCGCACCGAGGCGATCGAGAAGTGGATCGGCTCCAGCGCCAGCCGGCGCGCGGCCTGGGGATCGAACTCCCACGAGCGGCCCGCCGAGCGCCGGACGAGCTCCGCCGCGAGCTCGTCGCACAGGGCGGGATGGGCCGCGGGAGGGGCGAAGGACACCGACTGCAGGAACCGCCGGCGACTCACCCGCAGTGACACGCCGCGCCCGTCGATCAGGCGCTCCACATCCTCCCGGGACGCTGGCAGCACGATCTTGGCGTACTGGATCAGCCCCGAGGCGGCCTCGATCACCCGCGGGTCGTCGACCTCGGGGAGGATCAGCGTCGGCAGCGGCCGGTCGGTGAAATCGCGCAGCTGGTCGTCGATGCACTTCTCGATATCGAACACGGCAGGCCTCCTCGTGCCCCGGGATCAGACGCCTTCGAAACGCAGCTGGAGCTTGCGGCCCAGGTCCTCGAACGGCACGGGGTAGTCCCCGTCGAAGCAGGCGGTGCAGACCCCCTCGCCGTTGGCGCCGACGGCGCGCCTGAGCCCCTCGAGGCTCAGGTAGCCCAGCGAGTCGACCCCGAGGTGGCCCCGGATGTGCTCGATGTCGTGGGAGTGGGCGATCAGTTCCTCGTCGGTGGGCGTGTCGATGCCGTAGCGGCACGAGAAGCGGATCGGCGGCGAGCTGATCCGCAGGTGCACCTCGCGCGCCCCGGCCTTTCGGATGGTCTCCACGATCTTGCGCGAGGTCGTGCCCCGGACCACCGAGTCGTCGACCACCACCACCCGCCGCCCCTCGAGCACGTCCCGGTTGGGGTTGATCTTCAGCTTGACGCCGAAGTTGCGGATCGACTGTTTGGGCTCGATGAAGGTCCGACCCACGTAGTGGCTGCGGATCAGCCCCTGCTCGAAGGGCAACCCGGCCCGCGCGGCGTAGCCGATGGCCGCGGCCGTACCGGAGTCGGGGACCGGGATCACGATGTCGGCGGTGGCGGGCGACTCCGCGGCGAGGATCTCCCCCATCTCCCGCCGCGCGTGGTAGACGGAGCGGCCATCCATGCGGCTGTCGGGCCTCGCGAAGTAGACGTACTCGAACAGGCAGGTCCGCTGCGGGGACACCGGGAAGGGCTGCAGGCTCCTGGACTCGCCCTTGCCCTCGAAGACCAGCACCTCGCCCGGCGCAACGTCGCGCTCGAAGGTGGCACCGATCAGGTCGAAGGCCACGGACTCGGACGCGACGACGAAGGCGTCCCCGAGCCGACCGAGGCACAGCGGGCGGATGCCGCGGGCGTCCCGGGCCACGACCAGGATATCCTCGCTCATGAAGAGGATCGAGTACGACCCGTGGACACGGTAGAGCGCCTCGCAGATCGCGTCGACGAACGAGCTGCTCGAGCGGGCAATCAGGTGCACCAGCACCTCGGTGTCCGTGGTGGACTGGAAGATCGCGCCGACGCCCTCCAGCTCCTCGCGGATGCGAAGCGCGTTGGTCAGGTTGCCGTTGTGCGCCACGGCGATGGAGCCCCGGCCGCTGTGCACGACGAGGGGCTGGGCGTTGGCGAGGGACGAGCCGCCGGCCGTCGAGTAGCGCACGTGGCCGATGGCCCGGTCCCCGGGCAGGCGCGACAGCACATCGGGCCGGAAGATGTCGCCGACGAGTCCCCGGCGGCAGTGCACGTGCAGCATCTCCCCGTCCGAGGTGACGAGCCCGGCGCTCTCCTGACCCCGGTGCTGGAGCCCGTGGAGCCCGAGGTAGGCCAGGTTGGCCGCCTCGGGGTGCCCCCAGACGGCGAAGATCCCGCACTGATCACGCAGACGGTCGGTTTCGTGGTCGTAAGTGGTCATCCCGAATCCCCGGATCTCGCTCGCGGCCGGGCGCTACTGCTCGATGAAGCTCTTGAGGTGCTTGCTGCGAGAGGAGTGGCGCAGCTTTCGCAGGGCCTTGGCCTCGATCTGGCGGATGCGCTCGCGGGTCACCTCGAAGTCCTGGCCGACCTCCTCGAGGGTGTGGTCGGACTTCTCGCCGATGCCGAAGCGCATGCGCAGCACCTTCTCCTCGCGGGGGGTGAGGGTCTTCAGCACGCGCCGGGTCTGCTCCGAGAGGTTGAGCCCGATCACCGCGTCCGATGGCGAGACCACCCCCTTGTCCTCGATGAAGTCGCCGAGGTGGCTG
>CAYZAI010000374.1:0-4860 GCA_964476305.1 uncultured Myxococcales bacterium | reverse complement strand
GCGGCCAAGGAGGATCACGAGCTGGCCGTGGAGCGGGTGATGGGTCAGCTGCGCAGCATCTTCCCCCGCGACAGGGCGCGCTGGGACGTCGTCTTCCCCAGCGTCCAGGCGCGGTCGTCGGCGCGGGACGAGGAGGACGGCGAGACCATCGACGATGAATGACGACGAACCGCGTTGACGACGAATGACGACGAACCGCGTTGACACATCCCGTAGGGGCGACCGGCCTCCCGGCCCGAGCGGTCGCTGGTGATCCCGGTGGTCATCGGGAACCGGGTGGTGGCCCTGCTCTATGCCGACACCCTCGCCGCGGACCTGCCCCCCGGGCAGCGGCTCGTACACCTGGCCGAGACCGTGGCGGACGGCTTCGCCCGCCAGCTCGTCGGGGGAGCCTGACGCCGGTAGAAGCCAAGGACCTCCTGGCACGGGGACGGGCTTCGTGGTATCAACCGCGAATCCGAGCGGCGCCGAAGTGGCGCCGACGAAAGAGACGGTGCGCAAGATGCGACAACTGCTACCCATCGCGGCCGCGCTGCTGTTCGCGGCCTGCGGCCCGGCCCTGACCGCGGCGCCCGCTCCGCAGCCGGTCCCGGCCGGCGAGCCCGACGGTGACGCGCCCGCGGCGACGGCGGACGACGGTGGCGGCGTGGCGGACTTCACGCTCAAGGACGTCCACGGAAAGAGCCACTCGCTGTCCGAGCACCTCGGCTCGAAGGTGATCCTGCTGAGCTTCTGGGCCACCTGGTGCGAGCCGTGCAAGAAGGAGATGGTCCAGCTCGAGGAGCTGTTCACCGCCCACAAGGATCGCGGGCTGATGATCCTCTCGATCTCCATGGACGAGCCCGAGACCCAGGGCGACGCGCGGACCTACGCCACCCAGCGCCGCTTCACCTTCCCGGTCCTGCTCGACACCGAGTCCCAGGTCACGGGCCAGTTCAACCCCAGGCGCGCGGCCCCTTATAACCTGGTCATCGACCGCCGGCGCCGGATCGCCTGGACCCACGAGGGCTACGTGCCCGGAGACGAGAAAACGCTCGAGCAGGCCGTGCTCGACGCCCTCGCCGCCGAGTAGAGCACCGCCTTGGTCGAAGCCGCCCACGCCGAGCCCCTCGAAGACGGCCGCGTCCGCTGCGGCCTGTGCCCCCACGTCTGCGTCCTCGCCCCCGGAGCGCTGGGAGCCTGCCGCACGCGGCGGGGCACGCCGGGGGGGATCGAGGTGCTGACTTACGGGCGCCTCCGCGCCGTGGCGGTCGATCCCATCGAGAAGAAACCCCTCGCCCACTTCCGCCCCGGCAGCACGACGTTCTCCGTGGCCTCGGCGGGCTGCAACCTGGTCTGCCCGTTCTGCCAGAACCACGATCTCTCTCAATCCCTGCGCACCGGCCCCGAGGACCCGTCGCCGGCGGGCGAGATCTGGTCCCCGGCGCGAATCGTCGAGGCCGCTCGCCGGCACGGCTGCGCGTCGATCTCGTTCACCTACTCCGAGCCGGTCCTGTCCTTCGAGCTGGCGCGGGACGTGGCAGCCCTGGCCGTCCCCTCGGGCATCGACCTCGTGTTCGTGACCAACGGCCAGATCAACCCCGGACCGGCGCGGGAGCTCGCCTCGATGCTGGCTGCGGCCAACGTCGATCTCAAGTGCCACGACGAGGATTCGTACCGCCGCGTGCTGGGCGGCAGCCTCGGGGCGACGCTCGAGACGATCCGCCTCCTCGTCGCGGGCGGCGTGTGGGTCGAGATCACGACCCTGGTCGTCCCGGGCTTCAACGACGGGGACGACGAGCTCTCGAGAATCGCGGAGTTCATCGCCGGTGTGGACCCGATGATCCCCTGGCACGTCTCGCGGTTCCACCCGGACCACGAGTGGGACGACCGGCCGCCCACACCCGTCGATTCGATGCGGCGCGCCGCGGACATCGGCGCCCGGGCCGGGCTGAAGCACGTCTACCTCGGCAATCTCCCGGGGCACGAGGGCGAGCACACCCGCTGCCCGTCCTGCGGCGGGACCGTGATCGAGCGCAGCGGCTTTCGACTGGTGCGGACGGCCCTCGAGGGTGGCCGTTGCACGGGCTGCGGCGGGACCATCGCGGGAGTGGGGCTCCCATGAGCGGGACCGTGACCCGGGTCGGGATCGTGGGCCTGCCGCGACGGCGCGACGGGCTGGCCGCCTCCCTCGACGTCGTCGAGGTCACGACCGGCCGGGACCTGCCCCCGGCACCGCGGGTCGCGCGCAGGTTGCGCGCCTCAATCCCGCGGGAGGTGGGCTTCACGGCGCAGCTCAGCCGGTTCCTCTGGGAGGCGCCGCCCGAGGGAGCGCCGGTGCAGGGCGACCCGTCGCGGTACGGGCGCTTCGAGCCCTCTGACGAGAACACGGCACTCTGGGGCCGCTGTCTGGATCACGCGGCGGCCCTCGAGGCCGAGGCCCTCCTCCTGGCGACCCCGCCCGACTTCACGCCCTCCCGGCCGAACCTCGAGCGACTGGCCGCGTTCCTGGGGCGCGTCCCGCGACCCGGAATCCCCCTGGCATGGGAACCGCGAGGCCCCTGGGAGCCGGACCGCGCGGCGACCGTGGCGCGGGACCTCGGCCTGGTGCTCGCGGTCGACCCCCTGCGTGACGACCCGCCCGCCGGCCCCGTGGCCTACCTGCGCCTCGGCGCCTTCGCCGCCCTCGGCTCGCGCCTGGGCACCTACGACCTGGAGCGGATCGCCGAGGCCGCCCGAGACCACGACCTGTCCTTCTGCCTGTTCGGCACGCCCCGCGCCCTGAACGACGCCCGCGCCCTGCGCGAGTTGCTGGCCGGAACCCGGGTGTGACACCGTGATCATGCCGCACGGGGGTGTCGCCCGGGCTTCACACTCCGGCCCGGCGACGAGCCCCTGGTCACGGCTTCTGGAAGAACCGTTTTCCTCAGTTGTTTTGACAGGTTGATACCGCGACAGGAACGCGTCCGGAGCCCGCCGCGCAAACTGGCAACCATCTTGCAAGAACTCCGTGGTACAATGACTGCGACGGCGACAGGCAATCGGGACACGGCGGACGTGGAACACCGACGCACACCGGAGGGAGCCATGAAAGTTACCGGCACGACACGGATCGCGGCAGCGTCGATGCTCGCCCTCACGGCGATGCTCGCCGCAGGGTCGGCCTGGGCCGAGGACGCCCCGGCCAAGGCGACCAGACCCGCTCTCGAGAAGGTCGTCGTCTTCCCCTTCGAGGCGGTGAATGTCGACCCGGGCACGACCCGGGCCTTCACCGAGGTCTTCCAATCCGCCCTGCGCGCCCGCGGCGTGACCGTGCTCGACTGGCGGCCGGCCCGCGACGAGCTCCAGGGAGAGGCCACCGCCGCCGAGCCGGCCAGCCCGCCGGCGCCGCAGCCGCCGCCCCCGCCCCCGCCGGTGCCGATGCTGGTGCAGCAGCCCCCGCCGGCAGGGATGTCCTCGTCCGTGGTCACGCACACATCGCCGCCGCCCCCGCCCGGGGCCGCCGCCGCCGCCATGCCGCAACAGCAACCGCAACCCTACTACGCGGCCCCGCAGGTCATCTACGTGCAGCAGCCGGCCCCGGCCCCGTACCCGTACGTCGAACCCGCGCCGCCCCCGGAACCGATGCTCTCCGCCTCGGCGATGCAGGACATCGCCCGCAGGGCTGGCGCCGACCAGTACATCCAGGGCTCGCTCACCCGCCTGGCGAGCCAGATCCGGGTTACCGTGCTGGTCAAGGACGTCGGTGGCCAGGAGGTCAACAACCAGGTCATGGACGCCAGGACCGAACAGGATCTCGCGAACGTCCTCGAGCGGATCGCCCAAGCTCTCGTCGACCGCCGCAGCACGGCGGAGACCCTCGACCTCGACAACGCGACCATGAACGAGACCCAGAAGCTGCCGGAGCGCTTCAAGCTCGAGACCAACCTGGGCGCCGTGGTCGGCGAGGGGTTCTCCCTGAGCGAGGACATGAACCACTTCACGCTGCTGGCCTTCGACGCCAGGTTCGAGATCCAGGACCTGCTCGTCGAGCTGACCGCGGGGCTCGCCTTCGCCGCCGGCAAGTCGGATCGCGACAGCGAGCCCGGGCTGCTGGCCGGCATCACGGTGGCCTACTACCTGTCACACACCTCGGTCGCTCCCTACCTGGGCGCCGGCGCCGGCATCTACCTCGGCCGGTTGCTGGGCGAACCCGACAAGCGGGATCCGGGAGACTACGAAGAAGAGGACGACGGGGACCTGGAGATGGGGTTCCACGCCTCGCCGATGCTCGGCATCGAGTTCCTGCGCCGCACCCGCATCCGCGTGCACGTCGATCTGCGCTGGATGCTGGCCTTCGACGCCTCGGGCCGCTTCGGCCACGGCCCGCTGCCGACCATCGGCATCAACTTCTGAGCCGCCCCGATTCCCGCCGAGCCGTCGCTCCGCATTGGCTCTTGAAAAAAGCCATCCAATCGTGTGAAATCATGGCCGTCAAGCAGGAACGAGCAACCGCGAGGAGGCCCTCATGAGAATCGGCAGATTCACGCTCGCCCTGGTCACCGTCATGCTTTTCGCCGGAACGGCAGCGGCCCAGGGGTACTACGATCCCGGCGGATACCAGCCGCCCCCGGACCAGGGAGGCGGATACGATCCGACGGCAGCGCCCGGTCCCAACCAGGGTCAGCCAGGATACGGGCAGCCGGCCCAGCCACAACCCCAGCCCCAGCCGCAACCGCAACCCCAGGGTGCCGGCTTCTCGGCATCCACGGACAACGCCGCCTCGGACGAAGGCATCAAGGGGTTCGAGCTCGGCATCAATTGGGCCGGGAACACAAAGCTGGCCATCCAGCCCGGCTGGCTGTTCGGCCGGATCGGCCTCTACCTGCTCTTCGGCCTGCC
>CAYZAI010000373.1:4169-4886 GCA_964476305.1 uncultured Myxococcales bacterium | reverse complement strand
GGAGCCCGAACGCCATGAGAACCCGGGACTGCCGCTCCGCGGTCACCAGCGGGTGCATCTCGAAGCGCCAGGCCCGGCCGCCCAGCAGGTTGGCCCCTCCACGCACGAGCTTGCGCGCCGACGAACCGCACAGCACGAAGGACAACCCGTGCTTCTCGATGAGAAGGTGCACCTCGTCGAGGAGCGGCGGCACCTTCTGCACCTCGTCCAGCACGATGGGCCGCGACCGCAGATCCGAAGGCAGTGCCAGCACCAGCTCACGCAGGAGCGCCGGGCGCTTGTTCAGCTCGAAGAAGAGGTCTGTGTCCAGGAGGTCGAACACGGCGCTGTCCGGGAACCGCTGTGACAGAAAGGTCGTCTTCCCGGTCTTGCGCGGGCCCCACAGGAAAGCCGATTGCCCTGATGGAAGATCCATTCGGAGCATTCTGGGGAGTAGAAACTTTTGCGGAACGTCATCCCTGTTAGTCATACTAAAATGGAACATAGTCCGCGATGGTACAGATGTCAATCTCTCGATCCGAACCCCAGGAGTTCAGTAACCAGTTTCCATCCCGCAAATGGCAAACCGCTGATCTTTCAATAAAAATCGGAAATATTGAGGCGGCCCAAGCGTTGTTCTCACGGAACTGCGAGCGATCGTCGAAAAGCTCGGGATGTCGATCGCCGCGGGCGCGGGGGGGGGGGCGGGGTTGGAAGGTGTTTTAGAGCCATTCGCCG
>CAYZAI010000373.1:0-4159 GCA_964476305.1 uncultured Myxococcales bacterium | reverse complement strand
CCGGACCTGCGCGCGAGCGTCGCAACGCTCGGGCTGGCGATCGCCGCGGGCGCGGGGGGGGGGGGCTGAAGTGGACGAGGTGATCTCGCATTTCGACGACCGGGGCGTGCGCACCTTGCTCCTCAAGGGCATGCCGGGCTTCTCGACGGACTGGGACGTGTTCATCCCGGCCCGGGACCGGGCCAACATCGCCCTGATCGCGATCCGCCCGCGGCTTCGATTCCGGACCGCAGTTCAGATCGCCCCCAGCTTGTTCAGGCCGTTCAGGGCCGCGACCTTGTAGCACTCGGCCAGGGTCGGGTAGTGGAAGACCCCCAACAGGTAGGGACTACACGGATCATTACGTTTTTATTGGGCTTCCCGGGGGATGGCGGAACTGGCCCGCGAAGAACTTGCGAAGGGTAAGTGAATGTAGTATAAAGTAAGATAGGAGAATACAGGAGGGCAACATGGCCAAGCGAAACGAAGTACGGCGGCTCGTCGGAGTTCCGATGGAGGTGATCTCGGCCCGCTCGGACCTGCCGGTCACGTTCGTGACGTGGGATCTGAGCCCCCGCGGCGCGTTCCTGATGAGCGACGCCAAACCCCGGATCGGAGAGCAGATCGTCTGCGCGTTCAGCTTCGATGGGCTGCGCGAGTTCTGCTTTTTCGGCGAGGTGACCCGCTCCAGCCGCGGGCGACGGGCCTGTGACACGGCGCCGGGTGGGTTCGGCGTGCGCTTCATCGACGCCAGGCCCATCGAGCGCCTGATGATCCGAAGCGAGCTTCGGCGCTCGCCTCCGGGGCTGCCGTCCCGGAAACGGGACAACGCCCTGACCCGAGCCATGGGCTGGCGCTGACAAAGCCGGTGAGGAGGACCAGATGACCAGATTCGAGATGCGCCGCGGCGCGTCCGTCGGGATCGAGGTGATCTCGTCCCTGTGGGACGAGCCCATCGATTTCCTGACCCGCGACCTGAGCCCCCGGGGCACCTACGTGATCAGCGAGTTGCTGCCCGACCCCGGGGACCACGTCTTCTGTTCTTTCGCCTTGGGCCTGGCCCGGCCGTTCGAGCTGTTCGCCGAGGTCGTGCGCGTCAACCCGATGCGCCGGGCGAGCGATCTCGCGGATCCCGGTTTCGGGCTGCGCTTCATGGACCCGCATCCCCTCGACCGGCTGCGCATCCGCAACGCGCTGGCCGGCACTCCGCCGCCCGTTCCCGATCGGCGAAGGTGCCAGGCCGGCCGCGGCTTGCCGCTTCGGCGCTGGTCGATTGTTTGACGCATCGCGGCCGGGCGACCTATATAACGATACATGGAAGCCCTGACCCGCTTCACGCGCTGGGCCCTGCCCATCGCACTCCTGCTCGTCGCCGCTGTGCTCGTTCCGCTCGGCATCTACGGTCCCAAGGGGCTCGATCGCGTACGGCGCCTGGCCGGAGAGCTCGAGTCGATCGAGGACGCCAACCGGGTGCTCAGGCGCGAGAACGACGCCCTGCGCCAGCAGATCCGCGCCTTCCACTCGGACCCGGGCTATATCGAGAAGATCGCTCGGGACGAGTTGGGGCTGATCGGGCCGAGCGAGGTGGTCTACCAATTCCCGGAAGCCCCGGAGGGCCGGTAGCGTAGGCGGCCATGGCGATCCGCATCACTATCATCGACCCGGAGGATCCCGGGGAGGAAAGGGTTCGCGGCTTCGTGCTGGACCGCGTGGTCATCGGCAGGGCGCACCACTGTGACGTGTGCGTGCCCGACATGGCCGTGTCTACCCGCCACGCCGAGATCCGGCGCAACGGGACCGACTACGCGGTCGTCGATCTCGGCAGTCTGAACGGGACCTGGGTCGCCGGCCGCAGGCTCGTGGCCCACCGGCCCAAACCGCTTAGGAACGGCGACGAGATCGCGGTGGCCGGCTACGTCCTCAGGTTCCGGCTCGGCGTCTCTCCGGGGCCGGCCGAGCCTCGGGACATGTCCTGGCGACAGGCTCGGGAGATGCTGGCCACGATCCTCGCGCGCTCGCGGTCTGGAGCACTGTCGCCGGCGCTGCTGGTCGTCTCCGGTCCGGCTCGGGCCGCCCGGTACGAGCTGCCCGCGGCGCCAGCGGCGCTGCTCATCGGACGCTCGCGGGACGCGGGCATCCGGCTCGATGACCCCGACGTGTCCCAAGAGCACGCGGAGCTCGTCGTCGACCGGGACGGCTCGGTCACGATCCGCGATCTCGGCAGCCGCCACGGAGTGATCTTCGGGGGCGAGCGGGTGGGCGGGACCGTCGTCGCGCCGGGAGAGAGCTTCGTCGTCGGCGGCACGACGCTGCTGCTCGAGCACCCCCTGGACGGCCCGCTCTCCGCAGTGCTCTCGGCCCCGGAGGAGGACACCTCGTCCTACTCGCCGCTCGTCGACATCAACGCGGGACCGTCGCCGGAGCCCACCGTGCCACGGCTCGAGGGAGAGCCCACCGAGGAAGAGCCCCCCCCGCCCGCGGAGGTGGGCGTGGGCCCCGCCGACCCGCTGGCCTACCCCGGCCAGCCCGGCTATCAGCGCACGACCCGGGAAATTCCGCGCCCGGATCTGGGACAAGGCAGCGACATGGGGCTGATCCTGGTGGGCGCGATCATCGTCGTCGCCGCGGTACTGGGGCTGGTGCTGCTGTTCATGTGAGCGTCGACTGGCGAGATTGGCGCAGGTCGAGGACCTCGTGGCCCTTCCGTCGCAGCAGGTTCCCGATGTTGCGCCGGCGGATCAGGGACGAGCACATGATCGCCGACCCGAACGCGGCAGATACCCCGGGCAGCACGAGATCCTGGCCGCAGAGGAACAGCCCCTTGATCGGCGACTGCGGGCGGAGGCTGAGGGAGGCGAAGCGGCGCGGTACCGCCGCGATGCCGTAGGGTACCCCTCCGGCGTGGGACGTGAAGGTCCTGTAGGACAGGGCCGAGGCGACCTCGGTGTGGACGATGTGCCCTGCGATGCCCGGGAAGTGTCGATCGAGGGCCGCGATGAGCCGGCTCCCGGCGAGGTCCTTGAACGCGGCGTATTCGTCGCCGCGCCCCTTCCATTTCGTGTGGGCCCACCTGTCGAACGCGCCCTGGGCGCCGATGAACACCACCTGCAGGCTGTAGCCGTCACGCCCCTCGCGGAACTCCGGATCGCGCAGGCTCGAGGAGTTCAGAAAGATGATCTTGGGGCCCACGGCCTGCTCGTCGTCCGCGAAGTTCCAGAAGACGTTCGTTCCCGTGTCCCAGTCGCGATAGATCCAGCGGTTCTCGCGGCCGATGCCGAACTCCCGAGGCGAGACATCGAGGCCGAAGAAGAGGTTCATGTACTCGTAGGCCAGGTCGAGCCCGGAGATCTCCGCGCGCTCCCTGTCGACCGCGGCCTCGTCGCGCAGCAGTCGGTTGTAGGTGTTCTTGAGACCGATGCTCGACACCACGATCCTGGCCTCGATTTCCTCGCCGTCCGCGAGGCGCACGCCCACCGTGCGTCCGCGCCGCACCAGCACGCGATCCACATCGGCCCGCAGGCGGATCGTGCCGCCCGCCTCCTCGACCGTCCGGCCGAGTTCCCGCGCGAAGACCGAGGAGCCGCCGCGGGGGTAGTACCCGCCGTTCTCGAGGAAGTAGCCGAGCATCGCCGCGTGGACGAGGAACGAGCACTCGCGCCTGGGCATGCCGATGTTTCCCCACTGGGCGTCGAGGACGTCCCGGAGGTGCTCGTCCCGGATGTAGCGGTCCATCATCCGGTCGGTGGTCGTGATCGCCGCCTCGTGGTTGCCGCGGACCAGTGTGCGGCGCACCAGCCTGGTGATGGGCCGGGGCGGCAACGAAGACGTGAAGTAGCCCGTGAGGCCCTCCCGGGTCCGGGCGATCTTGGCCAGGTAGTCGCGGATGCCGTCGCGCTCCCCGGGGAAGTTGTCCCCGAGAATCTCGGCGTACTCCTCGTACGTCCGAGGCATGTCGATCCGGAACCCCGGGAACGAGATGCGGTCCGTCACGGGCCCGAAGGGCTCGAAATCGATCCGTCCCTCCGTGAGGGCCATGAGCTGGAGGTACCAGTCGGCCCGCTCGTGGATGGTTCCGAGGTAATGGATCCCCACGTCCCACTCGAAGTTCTCGCGCTTCGTGATCTCTCCGGCCTCGTCCACGGCCGTCACGTCCAGGGCATTGTCCGAAGCCCACCGCACG
>CAYZAI010000372.1:0-4886 GCA_964476305.1 uncultured Myxococcales bacterium | reverse complement strand
ACCGGGCGCAACAGGGACATGCGCAGCCGGGATCCAGGGGCAGGGCATCCTCGGCGTAGCGCGCCTGCTTGATGTTGATCCGCCCACCGCGGACGAAGGCCTGGCCGTTGCGCGCGTTGCGGGTGGGCAGAACGCAGTCGAACATGTCCACGCCGCACGTCACGGCCTCGAGGATGTCCGCCGGCGTGCCCACGCCCATCAGGTAGCGCGGCCTATCGGAGGGCAGCAGGTGGGCCACTGCGCCAAGAACCCGGACCATCTCTGCCACGGGCTCGCCCACGGACAGACCGCCCAGGGCCAGGCCATCGAAGGGAAGGTCGGCCAGCTCCTCGATATGTGCGCGGCGCAGGTCCTCATGGGTGCCGCCCTGGACGATGCCGAACAGGGCCTGTCCCGACGGCCTTGGCACGACCAATTGGCGCCTGGCCCAGGCCGTGGTGCGTTCCATGGCACGGGCGACCGCGTCCCTTCCCGAGTCTCCGGGCGCGCATTCGTCGAGGGCCATGGCGATGTCCGCACCGATGGCACCCTGCACCGCTGCAGCGCGTTCGGGCGTCAGGGAGATGCTCGTGCCGTCCAGGTGCGAGGCGAAGATCACGCCGTCATCCGAGATCTTCACCCGCTCGCCCAGGCTGAAGGCCTGGAACCCGCCCGAGTCGGTCAGGGTCGGCCCGTGCCAGGCCATGAACCGGGCCAGCCCCCCGGCGCGGCGGATCACCTCTTCGCCGGGCCTGAGCATCAGGTGGTACGTGTTGCCGAGCAGGATCGAGGCGCCGCTCCCGCGCACCTCCTCGGGGTCCACGGCCTTGACCGCGGCCCGGGTGCCCACGGGCATGAACGCCGGCAGCGGCACCGGTCCGTGTGCGGTCTCGAGGACTCCGGCGCGGGCCTGGCCGTCCGTGGCCGAGACGGAAAACGACAGGGCGGCATCACCGTTCATCGGCTGTCAGTCTACCCGCCCGGGCCGCCGACGTCGATGTCAATGGGACGGTCGGCCCGGGGGTCGCCACGGAAACCCTGGACCGGAAGTGGGCTTCGCAGGATAATCGCGACATGGATATCCCCTGGAGCGAGATCCGTGTGGCCGCCATCGGGCTCGGCGCATCGTGCCTGGCCGCGCTGGTGGTGAGCGTCGTCGGCTTTTCCCTGGCCGGCAGGAGGCGCACCCTGGGCAGTGGTGTGGCGACGTTCACTGGCAACCTGTTCCTGGTGACGGTGCTGGCCGTGGTCATCCCCTTCGCAGTGGCGCTGCTCTTCGGGCCCGAGGGCTTCTTCGCCGGGGTGTGGGGCTGGGTCGCGATCATCCTCGCCGCCGGGCTCGGGGCGTGGCTCTGCTGGCGCATCGCGCTGCTGGTCGGCGCCTTCGGCATCGCGGGTCGCGGGATCGCCGGCATCCACCGGGATCCCCACGAACCCGGTCCGGACCCTGCCGCGCCCCGGGCGGATCCGGCGATCCCCCCTGGTGACGGGCCTTTCGCCCAGGCCGCCCAGGACAGCCCGTCCGTGATCGCGGGCAAGTGGGACCTCGTCGAGTTCAAAGCCTCCACCGGTCGCGTCGACGAGGCCGTGGAGATCGTCGAAAGCCTGATCCGTGTCCGCGGTAACGGCGGGCTCGATCGTTTGAGGTCACTGCTCGCCTCGGGCCGCTTTCCGGCACTGTCAGACAACCCTCGCGTCCGCGCCATGCTCGGTGAAGGCAGACCCTCCCGACAGGAGGAAGAACGATGACATCGTAGCGTGGCACGAAGTGTGCCGCGCTCGCCCGGGGCCGCCCGAAAGCCGCTTGCCCGCCAGAAGCCGCCGTGCTATGCACCTCCTCCCTCGGCAATGCGGCCGGGGAATGCACACGCCCCATCCGCGGCACGGCCGCGGCCGGAACGAGGGTGCCCGACGAAGCCGATGGCGGCGGCGGGTCCGTTCCGGGCGGAGGGGCGGAGGCGGGCGAGGAATCGCCCGACAACCCGGAGGAAACCATGGAAGAGACCCCGCGGGCGGCCGAACCGGCCGTCACCCCCCCGACCCCCACCGCCGAGACCGAAGGCGCCACCGTCGAGACCGAAAGCGTCACGGTGGCGGAGGCCCTGACCGGTGACGCCCCCAAGCCCGAGGTCGTGTCCCTGCGCGACCTGCTCGAGTCGGGTGTGCACCTCGGTCACCACACCAAACGCTGGAACCCCAAGATGCGCCGCTACATCTTCGGCGTACGCAACGGCGTTCACATCCTCGACCTGCGCCTGACCCAGAAGCTGTTCACCGAGGCCTACAAGGCTGTCGTGAGCAGCGTCTCGCGCGGCGGGCAGGTGCTTTTCGTCGGCACCAAGCGCCAAGCCACCGAGGTCATCGCCGAGGAGGCGACCCGGGCGGGGATGCACTCGGTGACCAACCGCTGGCTCGGTGGAACGCTGACCAACTTCCGCACGATCAAGAACACCATCGAGCGCATGCATTCCATCGAGAGCATGCGCACCGACGGGACCTTCGACAGCCTGACCAAGAAGGAGCGGCTCAAGCTCGACAAGGAGTGCGCCAGGCTCGAGAAGTTCGTCGGCGGCGTCCGCGCCATGTCCCAGCTTCCGGCGGTGGTCTTCATCGTCGATCCCAACAAGGAATCGATTGCCGTGGCCGAGGCCCGCAAGCTGGGGATCACGCTGATCGCCCTGACAGACACCAACTGCAACCCCGACCCCATCGACCTGCCTATCCCCGGCAACGACGACGCGATCCGGTCGATCAAGCTGATCACCTCCAGGATCGCCGATGCCTGTCTCGAGGGCGCCGAGCGCCGCCGGGGTATGGGAAAGGACATCGCGACCTCCGGACCGGCCGTGGCCGGCCCGCGGGTGGAGGTGACCCGCCGGCCGCGCGGCGCCGGTGGTGGCCGCAAACCCAGGTCGGAAAACAAGGACCCCAGGTAGGCAGGAAGGAGCAGACACCCATGGCCAACGTCACGATGGACATGATCAAGGAGCTGCGCGAGCGCACCGGCGCCGGCGTGGTGGACTGCAAGAACGTGCTCGCCGAGACCGGCGGGGACATGGACAAGGCGGTCGAGGAGCTGCAGAAGCGCGGAATTGCCAAGGCCGCCAAGAAGCAGGGTCGCATCGCGGCCGAGGGTCTGATCGGCAGCTACGTACACCTCGGCGGCAAGATCGCGGTGATGGTCGAGATCAACTGCGAGACCGACTTCGTCGCCCGCGGCGCGGATTTCAAGGAGCTGTGCGAGGACGTAGCGATGCAGGTGGCGGCAATGAACCCGACCTACGTCCACGACGGCGAGATCCCGGGGGCGGACGTGTCCAAG
The DNA here is from genome assembly GCA_964476305.1 of uncultured Myxococcales bacterium. Lineage (GTDB taxonomy): Bacteria > Myxococcota_A > Polyangia > JAAYKL01 > JAAYKL01 > CAYZAI01. The sequence continues at coordinate 1,585 of CAYZAI010000372.1, read as the reverse complement.
CAGGCCGAGATCTTCACCGAGCAGGTCAAGGCCGAGGGCAAGCCCGAGAAGGTCGTGCCCAAGATCGTCGAGGGCAAGGTCGCCAAGTGGAAGAAGGAGAACTGCCTGGTCGACCAGGCGTTCGTGAAGAACTCCGACAAGACGATAAACGATATCGTCACCGAGTTCACGGCCAAGACCGGCGAAAAGATCACGATCCGGCGCTTCGCCCGCTTCGAGGTCGGTGAGGGTCTGCAGAAACGCGTGCACGATCTCGCCGCCGAGGTGGCCGAGATCACCGGCGCCTAGGAACCCCGGCGATGGACAAGGGGGAGCCGAGGCGGGTGATGCTCAAGCTCTCCGGCGAGGTGCTCGCCGGGGACGGCGGGCTCGGGATCGACGCCGCGGTGCTGTCCACGGTGGCCGACGGGCTGGCCAGGGCCATGGCGGAAGGCGCCAGGGCCGCAGCCGTGCTCGGCGGCGGGAACATCTTCCGCGGCCTCGGCGCGGCCGCGCGGGGCATGGACCGGGTCACTGCCGACGAGATGGGGATGCTGGCCACCGCGATCAACGGGCTGGCCCTTCGCGACGCGGTGCGCCGGGCGGGGTGGGCCGCGGAGCTGTTCACGGCACGCCCCCTCGGTCCCATCGGCCGGCCGTACGTCCGCGACGAGGCTCGCGCACTGCTCGACAGAGGCGCCCTGGCGATCCTCGCGGGCGGCACCGGAAACCCGTTCTTCTCTACGGACTCGGCCGCGGCCCTGCGAGCTGCCGAGCTCGGCTGCGACCTGCTGCTCAAGGGCACCAAGGTCGACGGCGTCTACGACGAGGACCCGGCAGTCCACCCCGAAGCGAAACGCTTCGAGACACTTTCCTTCGACGAGATGATCGAAAGGCGCCTCGGCGTGATGGATCTGACCGCGGCGCTCCTCTGCCGCGACAACGGCATCGAGGCCCTGGTCTACCGCATGACCGACCCGGAAGCCGTGCGCCTCGCTGCACTCGGCCGCGCGACGGGCACCAGGATCACCTGCGGGTGAAACCCTTCAGCTTCCCTCGACGAAGGTGATGAAGGCGTCGAACAGGGCGTCAGCTTCGCCCTCCAGGTAGCTGTTGTCGTCGAGCCGCGCCTTCTCGTCGGGGTTCGAGAAGAACGAGGCCCACGAGGAGATGCCGGTCATGCCCGTGCCCTGCAGCACGGTCAGTCCCTCGCTGGAGAGCCACGTGCGATCTCCGCTCACGTTGAGGCCGGTGGTCTGCATCGCGACGGACAGCGCGTCCCCCGTCCCGGCGGCCCAGGTGTCGGCCTCGGGGAAAAGCGGCGCGAAGGCCTCGGTCTCGCCGTACATGACGAGGGTGTAATTGGTCGCGGTCTCGGCCACGGAGTTGTGCTGGATCGAGATCAGGTAGTCGGCGCCGGCGTCGTTGCAGATCGCCGCCCGCTCGGCGTTGGTCACCGGAATCAGCAGCGCCTGCTCGGAGGTGCCGTCATTGTCGAAACCCGGGTCGAAGATAGCCTCCTCGGTGATGTCATGGGCGGCGAAAACGACGGCGTACCCCGCGCCCGCGAGCAGGTCCTCGAGATAGTAGCCCACCTGGCGGTTGA
>CAYZAI010000371.1:0-4896 GCA_964476305.1 uncultured Myxococcales bacterium | reverse complement strand
GGGGGCGCCGGTGATGGCCTACGCCCGGATCGACGAAAAGCAGATCCGCGATCGAACCGCGGTGACGACACCGGATGTCACGATCGTGCTCGACCCGTCCATCTTGAAGATCGTGAACACCTCGGATGGGCTGGCCGAAAGCGGGGTGCAGGTGGTGAACACGACGCGGCCCGCCGCCGAGCTTCGCGAGTCCTTTGGACTGAAGGGTCGGCTCGTGACCGTCAACGCCAACCACATCGCCGCCGAGGAGATCGGCCGCGTGATCACCAACACGACGATGCTCGGCGCCCTGCTTCGCGCCACCGACCTGATCGACAGGGAGCTGCTGGCAGCGGAGATCCGGAACCGTTTCGGCCGCATCGCCGAAGGGAACATCAAGGCCTTCAACCGCGCCTACGACGAGTGCGCGGTCGAGGCATAGGGAGGACGCCGTGGCAAGACAGCAATCCCCGGCCCCAAGGTGGCAGGAGTTGGCCGTTGCCGGCTCGATCATCGAGCCCGGTTCGGCGAAGTACAACCGCACCGGCGACTGGCGCTCGAGCCGGCCGCTGTGGAACCTCGAGGCCTGCGTCAAGTGCGGCGTCTGCACCGTGTTCTGCCCCGAGGGCTGCATCGCCGTGCGCGCCGACGGCTACCCGGAAGCGGACATGGAGTACTGCAAGGGCTGCGGCATCTGCGTCGCCGAGTGCTGGACCGGGTGCATCCACATGGAAGAGGAGAAGGACTGATGGCCGAGCGCAAGGGAATCGAGGTCTCGATCGCCATCGCCGAGACCGCCGCGGCCTGCGACTGCGATGTGGTCGCCGCCTACCCCATCACGCCCCAGACCCACGTCGTCGAGCACCTCGCCGAGATCGTGGCCGACGGCCACCTCGACGCGGAGTTCATCCCGGTGGAGTCGGAGCACGCGGCGATGTCCGCCTGCTGTGGAGCGTCCGCGGCCGGGGCGCGGACCTTCACCGCAACGGCCAGCCAGGGCCTGGCGCTGATGCACGAGATCCTGTTCATCGCCGCCAACCTCAGGCTGCCGATGGTGATGGTGGTCGCCAACCGGGCGCTGTCCGGGCCGATCAGCATCTGGAACGACCACTCCGACGTGATGACCGAGCGCGACGTGGCCTGGGTCCAGATCTTCGCCGAGAACGGCCAGGAGGCTGCTGATCTGGTCATCCAGGCCTTCCGCATCGGCGAGGATCACCGGGTATCCCTGCCGGTGATGGTGCACTTCGACGGATTCATCCTCTCCCACGTCATCGAGCCCATCGAGATCCTCGAACGCTCCGAGATCAAGCGCTTCCTGCCGGACTTCCAGCCGCTCCACCGGCTCGACATCGACAACCCGATCTCGATGGGGCCGGTGGGCATGCCGGTGGTGTTCACCGAGAACAAGATGGTGGCCGAGCACGTGCTGCGACAGGCCTACGGCCCGGTCTGCGAGACCTTCGCTGCCTTCGGCAAGGAGTTCGGCCGCACCTATCATCCCATCGAGACCTACCACGCCGAGGACGCCGAGATCCTGTTCGTCACCATGGGCGGCATTTCCGAGACCGCCATGACCTGGGTCGACGCCGAGCGGCAGCGGGGCGAGAAGGTCGGTCTGGTACGCTTCCGCCTCTGGCGGCCGCTGCCCGTGGACGATTTCAAGGCGGCGATCCGTGGGGCCAAGGTGCTCTCGGTCGTCGATCGTCACTTCTCCCCCGGTGGCCCCGGCGGTCCGGTGGCCCAGGAGATCAAGTCCATGCTCTACGGTGACCCGGGGGCCCCGAAGATCGTCGAATCGGTGGCAGGCCTGGGCGGCCGCGACATCGGCTCCGACGACTTCCGGAAGATGTACGACAGGTGCCAGGCGGTGCTGGGTGGCGCGCCAGTGCCGCCGTTCGAGCTGATCCAGGTCAGAGGAGGCCACTATGGAGAAGTTTAACGTCTTCGCCGCGCGCCTTCTGCCTCGCGAGGACTTCGTCGCGTCGGGGCACCGCGCCTGCCAGGGCTGTGCCGAGGTGCTGGCGATGCGCCTGGTGCACAAGGCCCTGGGTCGCAACACGATAGTCGCCTCGGCCACGGGCTGCATGGAGATCATCTCGTCACCCTACCCCGAGACCGCCTGGAAGGTGCCGTGGATCCACGTGGCCTTCGAGAACTCCTCTTCCGTGATCTCGGGGGCCGAGGCCGGCTACAAGGCGCTGATGCGCAAGGGACGCTATCCCAAGCGCAAGATCAACTTCGTCGCTTACGGCGGTGACGGCGCCACGGCGGACATCGGCCTGCAGTTCCTCTCGGGCGCGATGGAGCGCGGTCACGACATGATCTACGTCTGCTACGACAACGAGGCCTACATGAACACCGGGATCCAGCGCTCGAGCTCGACGCCGCTGGGGGCCTCCACCACCACCAGTCCGGCGGGCAAGGCGAGCACCGGCCAGCAGACCTGGAAGAAGAACGTCACCGAGATCATGGCCGCCCACAACATCCCCTACGTGGCCACGATCAGCCCGAGCTACCCCTTCGATCTGTTCCGAAAGGTCCGCAAGGCCGCCGAGACACCCGGGCCGGCCTACCTCCACGCCTACTCCTGCTGCCCCACGGGCTGGCGGATGCGCCCGGAGATGGCGATCCAGATCGGCCGGCTCGCGGTCGAGACCGGCGTGTTCCCGTTGTACGAGGTCGAGCACGGCAGGTATCGCATCACCGAGCCGATACCCGAGCTGCGGCCGCTCAAGGACTACCTCAAGCCCCAGGGGCGCTTCCGTCACCTCACCGACGACCTGATCGCCTCGATCGAGAACAGGCTCCACAGGGAATACCACCGGCTCGAGGCCAAGGTCCGGATGACCGCCGAGGAGGACAACTGACATGATGGACCTGAGCAAAGTCGATACGATCATCGACGGATACGAAGCAGACGCGACGGCGCTGCTGGCGATCCTTCAGGACGTTCAGGGCTCGGAGCACTACCTGCCGCGGGAGGCCGTCGACCATATCGCGAAGCGGCTGCAGGTCCCGCTGTCGCGGATCTACTCGATGGCGACGTTCTTCGAGGCCTTCCACCTCGAGCCGCGTGGGAAGCACATCTGCACTGTCTGCGTGGGCACGGCGTGCCACGTGAGGGGTGCGAAGAGGCTGGTGGAGCAGGCCGAGCGGGATCTGGAGATCGCCTCCGGGCAGACGACGCCGGACATGTCGTTCACGATCGAGGAGGTCAACTGCGTGGGTGCATGCGCGCTGGGACCGCTGGTGATCATGGATGGCGAGTACCACGGCAACATGACGTCGGACCGGTTGAGCAAGCTGGTGCGTGGGATACGCAAAGAGGAAGGAGGCGAGTGATGGCGAGGATTGCGAATCCGGCTGAGCTGGGCGCGCACCGGCAGCGCCTCCTGGACGGGTTGAAGGCCGGCAAGAAGAAGGTCGTGGCGGTGTGTTGCGGCACGGGCTGCAACGCGGCGGGCGCGACGAGAGTCGCGGCGGCCTTCCGTGAGGAGATCGACAAGCAGGGCCTTTCGGATCGCTACGAGATCAAGCCGACGGGGTGCCATGGGTTCTGCGAGCGCGGGACCCTGGTGCTGATGCACCCCGAGAAGCGACTCTACCAACGGGTGAAGCCCGAGGCGGTGCCCGAGATCGTGGAGAAGACGCTGAAGGGCGGCGAGGCCCTCGAACAGCACTTCTACGACAACCCGGCGACGGGGCAGAAGCACGAGTACGAAAAGGATATCCCCTTCTACAAGCACCAGACGCGGTTGATCCTGGGCCAGAACGGCGAGATCGATCCGACCGAGATCGACGACTACATCGCCCGCGGGGGGTACGGGGCACTGGTGAAGGCGCTGGGGATGGGACCCGACAAGGTGCTGGACGAGGTGAAGAAGGCGACGCTGCGGGGTCGCGGGGGTGGGGGGTTCCCGGCGGGTCGCAAGTGGGAGACGTGCAGAAACGCGCCGTCCGACAAGCGCTACGTGATCTGCAACGCGGACGAGGGGGATCCGGGAGCGTTCATGGACCGCTCGATCCTGGAGGGCAACCCCCACGGGGTCATCGAGGGGATGATCATAGGCGCCTACACCATCGGATCCGACGAGGGCTTCGTCTATGTACGCAACGAGTACCCGCTGGCGGTCCAAAGGCTGACCGTCGCGCTGCAACAGGCCCGGGACTGCGGCTTCCTCGGGAAGGACATCCTGGGCAGCGGCTTCTCGTTCGATATCCGGATCAACCGCGGCGGCGGGGCGTTCGTCTGCGGAGAGTCCACGGCGCTGATGGCGTCGATCGAGGGCCGGGTGGGCGAGCCTCGGGCCAAGCACATCCACACCGTGGTGGCGGGGCTGCACAACAAGCCGACCAACCTGAACAACGTCGAGACGTGGGCCAACGTGCCGCTGATCATCGAGCGCGGAGCGGACTGGTACACGTCGAAGGGAACCAAGGGTTCGCCGGGCACGAAGATCTTCTCGCTGGTGGGCAAGGTGAACAACACGGGGCTGGTCGAGGCGGAGATGGGGATGACGCTCAGGCAGATCATCTTCGACATCGGCGGCGGCATTCCGAACGGCCGGGAGTTCAAGGCGGTGCAGACGGGTGGGCCCTCGGGCGGCTGCCTGCCGGCGGCCAAGCTCGACCTGGCGGTGGACTTCGACACCCTCTGGGAGGAGGGGTCGATGATGGGCTCCGGGGGAATGATCGTGATGGACGACCGGACATGCATGGTCGACGTCGCGAAGTATTTCCTGGGGTTCCTGAAGTTCGAGTCCTGCGGGAAGTGCACGACGTGTCGTGAGGGCCTGCGGCGGCTGCACGAGCTGGTGACGGACATCACCGAGGGCCGAGGCACCGAGGAGACGATCACCCTGATCGAGGAGCTGGCCGAGACCATCGACGCCGCGTCCTTGTGCGCTCTGGGCA
>CAYZAI010000370.1:0-4938 GCA_964476305.1 uncultured Myxococcales bacterium | reverse complement strand
CGACGGCGTCTGCGTGCTTGGCGACTGCGAGTACCCCACGTCGCTCGAGGCCTGCACGTTCGGCTGCACGATCCAGACCGGTCCCGACGTCTGCGCCGGCGATCCCTGCGAGGGCATCGAGTGCGTGGAGCCGCCGTTCGATCTCTGTCTCGACGAGGAAACCCTGCGCGACTACGAGGACGAGGGGGAGTGCGTGGGCGGCGACTGCGCCTACGGCTACCTCGACGTGGACTGCCTCTACGATTGCGTGGAGCAGGAGGGGAACGACTACTGCGGCGCGAGCGACGCCGACACCGACGCCGATACCGACGCGGACGCTGACACCGATACCGACGCGGACGCCGACACGGACACCGACTCCGACACCGACACGGGGCCCACGGTCTGCGGCACGCTGGACGACGACTGGGACGGGGATGGCTGGTCCGAGAACCAGGGCGACTGCAACGACTGCGACGACCAGATCGGCCCCTATGCCATCGAACTGCCGGGTAACGGGGTCGACGACAACTGCAACGGCGTGATGGACGAGCCGCTGATGCCCTGCGACTGCACGTCCCAGGCGGACTGGGTCGACGGCATCGGCCTGTGCGACACGCGATTCTACTTCTCGCCCAACGCCTGGTATTCGGGACCCAACCCGGATCCCCTGGCCATCGGCGCGCTCGCCGTCATCACACGGCTGGGTTCCCCGACGAACGACCTCGGCGTGCGGCAGGGTTGCCGTTACGCGGTGCTGTCCTCGGGCGTCGTGGGCTCCACCAGCCCCCAGCCCGGCACGGACTTCGGTGGGTGGAACACGCTGGATCCGGCGCCGTCCTACATCGGTTACCAGCCCTTCGGCCCGGACGGAAACGTGGTCACCGACAACGGGAAGCTGCGGGTCGCCATGTTCGCCCCGGCCAACGCCCACGGCTTCTCGTTCGACTTCATCTACCTGACGACCGAGTACCCGGAGTGGGTCGGCATGGACTTCAATGACGCCTTCTACGCCATCCTCCAGGCGGCCTCGACGAACGGCGGGGCGACGACGGATATCGCCTTCGACCCCTACCACCAGGAGATCTCCGTCAACGCCGACTTCTTCGAGAGCCCGCCTCTCACCAACCTCGCGGGCACGGGCTTCGGATGGGAACAGTCGATCAACGAGTTCGCCGGGGGTTCCACGGGCTGGTACCGCACGGAGTGGCCCATCGAGCCCGGGGAGACGTTCTTCCTGACCTTCTCGGTGCACGACGAGAGCGACGGCATCTTCGATTCGCTGGTCATCGTCGACAACTTCCGCTGGCTGTCGTACACACCCGAGGGGCAGACCCACGAGCTCTGAGCCGGTTACCGCGAAAAGGGAGGTACCCATGTCACCGAAGAGCGATCCGAGGGCGATGGCGCTCGCCATCTGCCTCGTCCTGGCGGCCGCGCCTGCCGCGGCCGACGAGGGGATGTTTCCCCTGGACGGGACGGGGGGGTGGCCCGTCGCCGAGATGGAGCGGGCCGGGCTCGCCGTTCCCGCCGCGGACGTGTTGGCCCTGCGCCAGGCGGTGGCCAAGGTGGCGGGAGGGGGCAGCGGCTCGTTCGTCTCGCCACAGGGGCTGCTCGTCACCAACCACCACGTGGCCTACCGCTGCATCGCCGGCCTCGACGGCACGGACGCGCACCGGGGGATCATGGAGCGCGGCTTCACCGCCCAGACCCGCGAGGAGGAGATCCCCTGTCCGGGCTACGACCTGATGGTCGTCGAGGACGTCGAGGACGTGACGGCCGCCATGGCCGCGGCCGTGGGCAAGAAGCTGCGCGGGCACAGGCGGTTCCTCGCCCTGCGCCGGGCGATGGACGAGCTGGAGACGCGCTGCCAGGGCCAGGGCACCGGGCGCCTGTGCGACGTGGAGGCCCTCGACGGCGGCCGGGCCTACCACATGGCGGTCTACCGGCTGATCCGCGACGTGCGGCTGGTCTACGCCCCCGAGAAGGATATCGGCAAGTTCGGCGGCGACGTGGACAACTGGCGGTTCCCCCGCCACACGGGGGACTTCTCGTTCCTGCGGGCCTACGTGAACGCGAAGGGGGAGGGTGCCCCCCACTCGCCGGACAACGTCCCCTACCGACCGGCGGCGCACCTCACGGTCTCTCCTGACGGCGTGGGCCGGGGCGACCTGGTGCTGGTGCTCGGCTTCCCGGCCCGCACCCGGCGAAACTACCCGGCGACCTCGGCGCGCTTCGCCGTCGAGACCGACATGCCGCTCCGTTCCGCGTTCTACCAGGGCCTGCTCGCCGCACTCTCCGAGGCCGGCCAGAACGACGAGCGCACGGCGCGCCGCTACCAGGGGCTCGACGCGTCGCTGAACAACGCGACCAAGTACTACGGCGATTCGATCCGGGGCTTCGAGCAGTGGAAGGTCGTCGCCCGGTTCGAGGAGCGCGACCGCGCGCTGGCCTCGCGGATCGAGGCGGACGCGGGGCTGAAGCGGACGAGCGGCCGGGTGCTGCCCGGGATTGAGCGGATCTACCGCCGGTACACAGCGATCTTCCCCAAGCACTTGATGCTCCAGCGTCTGGCCTGGCTGGCGCGCAGCGTCGGTGTGGCCCACGACGCCGTCCGCTGGAACGAGGAGCGGCTGAAGCCCGACGCCGAGCGCGAAGACGACGCGTACAAGACCAAGAACATGTACAAGGTCACCGATCGTTCCGACAACCTCGACGACCAGATCACCGTTGCGGGCGAGAAGGCGCTGCTGGCCTACGTCCTCGCCGAGGCGGGCAAGCTCCCGGCCGGGAAGAGGATAAGGGCCGTGGACCGGCTGCTGGCCTGGGGCCGGGCCGAGGCGAAGCGGATCGAACGGGAGGCCCGCGCCGCGGGCAGGAGCTACGAGGAGCACTACCGGGCGCTGACCGGGGTCGCGCCCTCGGCGGACGCGGCGGCCACGGCCCTGGACCTGATGTACGCCCGCACCGCGCTCCTCGCCCGCTCGGACGACCCGGAAGAGCGCGATCGCGCCCTGTTCGAGCGGCGCCGCCTCTTCTACCACGACGAGAAGTACTTCCGGCGCGTCAAGGACCCGCTGCTCGACTTCGCCCGCGGGATCGCCGCCGAGCTGAAACGGATCGAGGACGGGCCGTTCCGCGCCGTCGAGGAGACCTTCGACACCGAGCTTCGCCCGGCCTACGCGACGCTGCTCGAGCCGCGCTACCCGGACGCCAACTTCCAGGTGCGGCTGAGCTGGGGAACGGTGCAGGACTACACCGCCACCGAGGACGGGAAGACCCACCGCTACCTCACCGACCTGGCCGGCGTGCTGGCCAAGGACAAGGGCGAGTACCCGTTCCGCGCGCCCGAGGGGCTGAAGGCCGCGGCGGCGGAGGACAAGGGCCGCTTCGTCGACGCCGCCATCGGCGATGTGCCCGTGAACTTCACCTGCACCCTCGACACAACGGGCGGCAACTCGGGCTCCGCGGTGCTGGACGCCAAGGGGCGACTGGTGGGCCTTCTGTTCGACGGCACGCCTGAGTCGGTCCTCAGCGACTGGCAGTTCCTGCAGGACGAGCAGCGCTCCATCGTGCTGGACATCCGGTACGCCCTGTTCCTGGCGGACAAGGTCCACGGCGCGCAGGCCCTGCTGGAGGAGATGGGGCTGGCGGAGTAGCGCGTGAGATCTACGGCAGCAGGCCGACGAGCAGCGCGACGAGGCCGGGCGCTTCCGCCGTGCTTCCGGCGGTATCGCACGAGCAGCCGCGGGGGCCGCGCTCCACAGGTGGCGGGCACTCCGGGCAGTTGCAGTCGTAGGTCGGCAGTTCCTCGCCGGGCCTGACCCCGGCGTCCGGGGCTGGTCCCGCATCCGGCTCGGGCCCGGCGTCCGGTTCGGGCCCGGCGTCCGGCTCGGGCTCGGCCTTCTTCACGCACCCCGGGAGCTGGGTTTCGACGGACGGCGGGTTCTCGCGGACCTCGATCTTGCCCTTCCGGAGATCCACGGCGATCTCGGTCGGCGGATCAATCTTGTAGTCCCATCCGACCTCGCGGTTGACCTCGCAGTTGTCGATGGCTCCGAGGGCGACGCCGAGGACCAGGGCTTTCGCCTTGGCCCGGCCCTCCACATCGACCTCGACCTGGAAGACGGTCGTTTCCTCCGCCGCAAGCCGCAACTCCCCGGTGACGAAAGGCCACCACGCGCCGGGCCGGTACGGGAAGGTCGGCGGGAACTCCGGGGCGAGCTCAGGCACCGGGGACGTGTTCTCGGCCTGGTCCTGGCCGGGCGGGCGGATGCGGACCGCCGCCGCCTTCCAGCCCGTGGGCAGCCAGACGGCGACGATAGCCTTCCCGGAAACCTCGCCGGGGTTTTTCCCCTCGTACCTGGCTTCCACGTCGGCCAGCAGCGTGAGCTTGCCGGCCTTGGGGGGCGCCGCGAGGCGCACCTGGCCCACGCGCAGGCTCGGGCAGCCCGTCAGCGCGAGCGAGGCGAGGAGAACGGCCAACAGGGCAATGGATTTGCGATTGGTCATGGGTCACTCCACGATCACGGGGTTGATCCAGTACACGCCTATGCCGCCGGGGTAGCCCACGGACAGGGCGTAGTCCTCGCCCACCACGGTCAGGCCGAAGACGGCGTCGGACTCGATGCGGTGGGCGCCGTCCTCGCAGCCGGCCACGCCGCCGGGCTGGTCGATGTTGAACCAGCCGACCTCCCACTCCGAGGAGCCCACCGGCTGGAACCCCGCGTCCGAGAGCACCCCGAGGCAGTCCAGGGTCACGGCGTAGCCCGCCTTGCGCACGACGATGATGCGGTCGTACTCGAAATCGAACACGTTGTCCGTGGTGAACACGTAGCGGTTCAGGTACTGGCCCGCCGGGGGCGCGAGCACCATGAAGGGGTCACCCCACTCGTAGTCCTGGAGCGCCGGCAGCCCGGCCTGATCGTGGACCCAGAAGCGGCCCGTCATCATCTGGTA
>CAYZAI010000369.1:0-4967 GCA_964476305.1 uncultured Myxococcales bacterium | reverse complement strand
GACACGGACGCCGACAGCGACGAGTGCGCGAACTCGAACGATCCCTGCTGCCTCGACGACGGCGGCGACGTCGAGGTGCTGGCCCTCTCGGGCTGCAACGGCTACTCGGAGGGCGAGGTCCCGGGCACCGGCGCCATGGGCGGCGAGTGCACGTACGACGATCTCGGCGCACCGGCCTACGGCAACTGCGAGAACGAGACCATGGACATCTGCTGGGCCTACCCATACTGGTACGGCGGCATGGAGCCCAGCGGAAGCGAGTGCGGGCTGTGCCTGCGCCGCTGCATCACATTCTCCGGCTGTCCGAGCGGCGATGTCCCGGACACGCAGTCCTTCGATTTCTGCTCGTCGGACTGTCCGACCGGCTACCGCTGCTGGGTCTACGTCTCGGCGCAGATGCAGTTCGGCCTGTGCATGATGGACTGCGTCAGCGACGCGGATTGCGCCTCGGGCGTCTGCGATCCACTCTGGAACATCTGTGTGCCGCGCGACGAGACCTGCCCAGAGGACACGGACGACGACACGGGCACCTACGAGGACGACACCGAGGTCGATTCCGGGACCCCGGATGCCGGCTCCGGGACCGACGAGGGCGGTTGCATCTGTCACGCCACGGGACCGTCCCGCGAGCCGTCGAGACTCGCACGCCTGCTCTCAATCCTGATCTGAAAGGTTCGCCGACTCAGCGCAGCAGATCCTCGGCCAGGCGGGACGCGCGGGCGCGACGGATGCGCTCGGCCAGCAGGATCGCCCGCAGGCCGTCGCGGTAGGCCCGCTCCACGTCGTCGTTGACCAGCAGGTAGTCGAACTCCGCGAAGTGCGAGATCTCCTCGAGGGCCGCCTTGAACCGCCGCTCGAGGGACTGAGGGGTCTCGGTTCCCCGGGTGCGGAGGCGCTGCTGGAGATCCGGGAGCGATGGGGGCAGTACGAACACGGATGCCGCCTCCGAGTACTCCTGCTTGATCTGTCGTGCGCCCTGGTAGTCGATGTCGAACACGAGATCGAGACCTTGCGCGGCCGCCGACCGGATCTCGGCACGGGCCGTTCCGTAGCGGTTGCCGTGGACCTGGGCCCACTCGAGAAAGAGATCGTCCTCGACCATCTGGTCGAACTCGGCGTTGCCGACGAAGTGGTAGTGCTTGCCGTCGATCTCCCCAGGCCTGGGCTGGCGCGTCGTGTGAGAGACGGAGAACCGGACGTCGGCGAACTCCTTGAGCAGCATGTTGCACAGGGTCGTCTTGCCGGCGCCGGACGGCGACGAGACGATGAGCAGGATCGGCAGGTGAAGTGTCATGAACGGTTTTCCTCCGCCCGTGTCGCGGCTACTCCACGTTCTGGGCCAGTTCCCGTTGCTTCTCGAGCGCGGCCTTCAGATCGACCACGAGGTGGGTCACTTCGCCGAGGCTGATCTTGGCTCCCAGCGTGTTCGCCTCGCGGCCGATCTCCTGGATCAGGAACTCGAGCCTCCGCCCGGCGGGTGCGTCCCCGCCGATGGTCTCCTCGAGTTGCCGGCAGTGGCTGCGCAGCCGCGTGATCTCCTCGCTCACGTCGGCGCGATCGGCGAGCAGCGCCGCCTCGGCCTCGATCCGCCGGGGATCCATGGCGATGTCGGTTCCCGCGAGCAGCGCCGCGATCCTCTCCCGGGACCGCTCCAGGATTGCGCTGGGCTGATCCTCCGCGAGCCCGGCGATGCGCTCGACGATCCCGCGGGTCCCGGCGAGCAGGTTTCGAAGCTCGTCGGCCATTGCCCGGCCTTCCTCACGCCGCATGGCGAGGAGCCCATCGGCGGCCTCGGCGAAGGCGGCGCGCACCGCGGTCTCGATATCGCCCGGGGCAGTATCGACGGGCGGAGCGAACAGGTCCGGGGCCGCCGACAGGACCGGGATCAGATCGGCGAGGCACAGTCCGTGCCCCTGTCCGATCCGGATCAGCCGCTCGAGGTGGATCCCGAGCGCTCGCTCGTCGATCCGCGCGGCTCCGCCCCCCGGGCCCTCGCAGGACAGGTGCACCGTACAGTACCCGCGTCGGATCGTCTTGCGGAGCAGCTTCTCGACCAGCGATTCTGCCGCCAGCAGTTCCCGCGGGGCGCGGCTGCGAACCTCGAGGAAGCGGTGGTTGACGGTCCTGACCTCGATCGCCAGGCAGCCTCCGGCCAAGGGGGCGTTGCCTCGTCCGAAGCCCGTCATGCTCATCAGTGCCATCCGAAAAACCTCGTCGGCGATGCGGAGCGTACGATGGTCGCCCGCGCCGCTTCCGGGACGGACCCGCGGGCGCTACTTGAAGAGCGCGTCGAGCTTGGCCTTCGCGGCGTTCTTGTCGCTGGCCTCGGGCTTGCCGTCGCGGAAGGTGAAATTGGTGCAGTAGTTGAGGCGCTCCCGATCGGTGATGTACTCGGCGATCCGCTCGCGGCACTGGTTGTGGTAGCCCGGATCCCAGTACTCGCAGTTGCGGCAGCAGTGCAGGTCCCAGCTGCAGTGGGGGCAGGTGTCGGTGCGCGCCATCTTGATGCGATTGAAATCGATCTCCTGCCCGCACTTGAAACAGAAGTAGTGCTTCTCTTCGACCTTCGGAAGATACATCCCGCAGCTCCTCTCTCCCGATCCGGTTTCGCACCAGCCGGATCTGGGCTAGACTGCTGTCTGCCATGGGAAGAATATCAGGTTCGCCCCCGCGTGCAAGGCGGCGCTGGTCGTCGAAAAAGGCGATCCCGTTCCTCGTCGCCGCGCTGCTTTCCTCCTGCGCGCCGGAAGGCGGGCGGAGTCGGCCTCCGCTCTTGACCCTCGACCCCGGCTCGGCACTCCAGGGGGCGGTCCTCGTCGTCAACATGAGCGCCGAGGGGGTCCGCTTCGAGGACTGCGGGAACCTGCTCGATCCGCTAAGCGCGGTGGAGTCCGTGGTGTTCTCCCCGCCCGTCGGCGCGGGCGGGATCACGGTCTACGTGGCCCAGCCGATGAGTGCGTTCGTGCTGCGGGTGGAGATTGCCGTCGCGGCGGACGCGGCTCCCGGCGACTACGGGGTCGACGTCGTCTGTGGCGGCGCGGCGCCCATCGAGGGCATCTTCCGCGTGCGCGAGCGGAAGGACGACCCGGCGCTGGTGCTCACGCCGGCGGCGGCCGCCGCCGGGGCGACCAACCTCCAGGTCGGGTTCGAGGTGGAGGGCGGCGAGTTCGTGCCCGGAGCCAGCCACGTCGCCTTCGGCACCGGCAGCTACGTCACGGTCGAGGAGCAGATCTACGAGAGCGCCACGGAGCTGACGGCGTCCGTCGACATCGCTCCCGGGGCGCCTCTTGGCCCGATGGATGTCACGGTCACCACCGGAGGCCAGGTGGCCCGCGGCAGCTTCACAATCGAGGAGCGGATCTACCCGTCAATCCTGGCCTTCCCCGATTCGGCCTACCGGCCCGCGGTCGGCGATCCCGCGGTCCAGGCCACGCTGACGGTGGTCGGCACTGGGGTGAACTTCACCGCTGCGGACGAAGAACAGGAAGACCCGGGGACCGTGGTGGGCTTCCCGGACAACCCGGGGATCACGGTCACCTCCACGGTGGTGAGCAGCGCGGACACGCTTGCGGTGAACATCCTCGTCGACTCGCTGGCCATCATCGGCCCGACGCCGCTCACGGTGACGACCGGCGAGGAGGTTGCCGTGACGGACTTCACGGTGCTGGTGACACCGGACACGCCCGTGCTGACGATCCACCCGCCCCACATCGTCCGCGGGGCCGAGGCCGCGCTGTTCCTGGCCCAGACCGTGAACTTCGCCTTCGAGGAGCCGCTCCAGGTGTCCTTCGTCGAGCCCGGCTGCGAGGTGGAGGACTTCCATGTCCTGCCCTCCACGGGGCCGCCCCAATCGATGGCCATCTATGCGCAGGCCAGCAGTGTTTTCCCGGGCGACGGCAACATCCTCGTCATCACCTCGGGCACGGAAGAGGTCGCGGTCCACGTGGCCGTGCAGGACCCGGAGGTGACCGCGCTGGCCTCGCCCGAGCCGTCGAGCTTCGTCCAGGGCGGCACGGGCTTTGCCGTGCTCACCTTCCAGGAGGAGGGAGCCTTCTCGCCGGCGGCACACGCGGACGTCCTGGAGCGTTCGGGTCTGTTTCTCTCGTACCAGAGCCCCGCCGTGGACGGGACCTCGCTCACGGTCCAGCTCAGGGTCGCTTCGGACGCCCCGCTGGGCCCGGGCCTGCTTCGCGTGACGGACGCGGACGCCGTCTACGAGACCTTCGTGGATGTCTCCCCGTCGGGGCTGGTGCCCGGCGTCACCCTGTCGCCCCAGCTGGTGCTGCCCGGGAGGCGCACGGTCGTGCTGGAGGCAGACGCCACGGGTCTCGACTTCACCGCCGGACCGGTCAAGGTCGCCTTCGACGACCCGGCCCTTCACGCGTCTTTCGTCCAGGTGGAAGAGCCCGGGCGGCTGTCGATGGTCGTGGACGTGTCCCCCACGGGGCGCGGCGACATGGTAGTGGGCTACTTGACCGATGCCGACGGCGCGCGCGCGGCGGCGACCCTTCGCGAGTTGCCCGGCGCCGCCGGGGTGGCCACCGCGGTTCCCGACGAAGTGGTGCGCGGCGTCTCGGGCGACCAGCTCGTCCAGGTGACGCTCCATGGCGGCGCGTTCGGTGCGACGGTGGCGCAGGTCCTCGACGGGATCGGGGTCGAGGTCGAGCGCGTGACGGTCCTGTCACCGACCTCGCTGGAGCTGGCCCTGGTGGTCGACCCCAGCGGCCCCGGCGGGTGGATCGGCGTGCTGCTGCAGACCGGGGTGAGCCAGGCGGTGTTCCCCCTCCACATCGCGGGCGCCGACGAGTCGCTGACCCTCCAGCTCTCTCCGGCAGAGCTGGAGCCGGGGGCCAGTGCCTCGCCGGTGGTGGGCACGGCACCTTCGGGGTATGCCGGGCTCGACCAGGTCTTCACCACCGCCAGCGCCGGAGCCGACGGGGCCTTCGCCTCGGTGGGGGAGATCCTCG
>CAYZAI010000368.1:0-4977 GCA_964476305.1 uncultured Myxococcales bacterium | reverse complement strand
TGACGCATCGATACGCGAGGCCTCGCGCAGCTATTCGATCCCCGAGGCGTTCATCCGCGCCGTGATCCGCGTCGAGTCCGACTACGATCCCCGGGTGGTCTCGGTGGCCGGGGCCCAGGGGCTGATGCAGCTGATGCCCGGCACGGCCAAGCGCATGAACGTGTCCGATCCCTTCGACCCGCACCAGAACATCATGGGTGGCACCCGCTACCTGCGCTACCTCGCCAACCTGTTCGGCGGGGACATGGTGCTGACGATCGCCGGCTACCACGCCGGCGAGGGCGCCGTGCAGAAGTACGACGGCGTCCCGCCCTACACCTCGACCCGGGGCTACATCAGGAAGGTGCTGGGATTCTACCACCGCTTCAAGAACAAGGGCGGAAAGGGCAGCGCGTCGAGCGCGGGTTGAATAGGACGACACGCCCGACCGTCGATTCCCGCGAGGCCAAAAAAGAAGTTGAAAAAAAAAGTTATCTGAGTATGGTATGTGCATTCGCAAGGAGCGATGAACGTCTGCCGGTCGAAGCCCGGGCGTTGTCGTGAAGGAGGCGAAGGCAAAAAAAGACGAAGCACACAGCGGCTCGAAGGAAAAATAGTTTCGTGGTTCGTTTAGTTGTGAATAGCTTGGCCACGAAGTCGGTCCAAGCGCAAAACCGATTCCGAAGGAGGAATGACAATGAAAAAGGCACTGTTTGTGATGCTGGCTTCCCTGTTCGTGGTGGCTTCCCTTTCCCTGGCCGCCTGCGGCGACGATGACGACGACGCCGCCATCGACAACGTTGCTGCCTGCCAGGAGCTCGAGGACACCATCAACGGCCTCGAGTGTCTGCCCGAGGGCGGCGAGGTCGACATGATGTGCGACTCCTACGCCGACTACGACACCTGCGACTACTCCGACTACTACAACTGCGTTGGTGACTGCTACGGCTGCGATGGCGACGTGATGACCTTCGACACCGAGAAGTACGCCGGCGAGTGCGCCGACCTCGCGACCGATATCGCCAGCACCTGCTAACTCCCTGGACCGTTTCTCCCCCATCAAGACACACTGACGCGACCTTCCTGGACGATTTCTGGTCAGTGGATCCCGTCGAGGTCCACGGTTGGAGCCGTTCGGTGATCATCACACTCGACGCGTTCTCGTGCACGGCCAAGATGCTCGGCGCGCTGCTCGAGACCGCGGGCGAGCGCGACCTGGCCCGCCGCGTGCGCCCCTCCTCCCGCCGCTCGGGCCAGAGCGCCGAGGTCGCCGGCGACATCGCCCCGGTCGAATAGGCTACAGAAAGCCTTTGGGGATTCCCCAGGCGCCTTCCAGACCCTTGCGAAAGCCTTTGGGGATTCCCCAGGCGCCTTCAGAACCCTCTCGACCCCGTTTTTCCGGTGCGAAGACGCCTTCGCGAGCCTTGGGAATGCTCCTTGCGACCGTCGAGCCGCCCTGATGACCCCCGTGAAAGCACCTGGGGATTCCCCAAACGCTTTCCAGACCCTCTCGCAGGCGTCCGGGGATTCCCCGAATGGCCTCACGGGCCTTGTCTCGATGTTGCTCACCCCGCTGGTCGGAGTCTGTTTCGGCTTCTATTGCTTCTCCTCACCTAAAAAAACCGCACGGACTGCGTGGATCATTTCGTAATCATTGATGTTATTATGGACAGGGGACCGAAGAGGGTTCCGATCTTCCGTCCCCTCGGTTGCATACATCTCGCGGAGCCGTTTTCGATTGGCCTGGCCGATCCAAAATGACGTTTTCAATTGGACAGGCTAATTGCGCCGTTCCGCGAGTGCCCGGCTCGGCCGGCGTCCCCACCGCTCCCAGCCCAGGCACAGGGCCCACATGACGGCGGCGAGACCGGCGGTGGCCGCGAGGTGCGCGGGCGGGCTCAGGCGATCGCCCAGCAGCCACCCCAGGCCGTGGAAGACCAGCACCAGGTGCACGCAGTAGGCGAAGAGCGAGGTCCGGCCCCAGAGCAGCAGCGGGTCGCGCTTCCACGACGAGAGCGGCCGCTCCAGCAGGCGCGCCAGCAGCAGCAGGGCGAAGACGAAGGCACCCTTGAGCAGGAAGAACGACACCGTGGTGCCCACGAGGCGGCCGCCAGGCGCCGGCAGGGCGGCCAGGCCCGAGATGCCCTCGGCGAGCTCGGTGACATGCGAGAGCCCGACCAGCGCAACGGTTACGAGTCCCAGGCCGGCGAGGAAGCGCCGTTCCCGGTTCGCGTCCCGGGACGCGAGCCAGAGCGGGCCGACGAACAGGCCCAGGGCGATCCACGCGCCGTAGGGCAGGATCGGGAACAGCGAGTGTCCGGCGTAGCGCGTCAGGTACGCAGCCAGGGGTTCGGGCAGCACGTCGCCGAGGGGCAGGCGCCAGGTGACCTGGGCGCAAAGGAGCAGGAACAGGAACGCCGCGATCGCGGCCGGGTTCCAGCGGCCTCTCGGCCATGCTGCGAGGGCCATCAGCGCCATGGTCGCGCCGATGCAGTGCAGCACGTCGACCTTGAGCACGCGGGCGAAATCGGTGAATCCCCGGCCCGCCCAGAAGAGGAGCTGCATGGCGTAGCCCACGGCGACGATCTGCAGCCCGCGGACGATCACCCGCCGCCGCGCCCGCGAGGTCTCCGCGGCCCGCCGGGCGACGATGGCCACCGCCACGCCGGCAAGGAACAGAAACACCGGCGCCACCATTCCCGCGATCTGGCCGATGACCCGGGCGTAGGCCCCGCCGGCGTGCTCCGGGGCGATCCAGGGCGGGCCCGAGTGCACGAGGAACATCCCCAGCACGGCCAGCCCGCGCAGGCGATCGATCCACGCGATCCTCGATGGCGCCACAGCTGCCATGACGCTCAGAGCCCCCGCCAGCGACGCTTGGGCCCGACGTCGATATGGACGAAGTCGTCACCGACGTATGTTCCGACCCCGCCTTCGAAATGCTCCCAGAACCAGGCGGCCAGCCGGGTCGCGGGGATCCCCTCGAGGCGCAGATCGAGGGCCTGCCCTCGGGTGTGGCGGCTCTCGGCCGCCACGCGCCTGGCTTTCTTGGCCAGGGCGTCGTTGAACTTGGGGGAACGGTAGGCCGAGATGATTTCCACCCGGGTCGCGCCGAGGTCCGCGGCCGCGGCCAGCGCGGACTCGATCAGCCGGGGATCGAGGTGCCCGGGTTCGCCGAAGCCACGGCATCGGAAGAGCTCCGCGAGCCGCCCCTCGTCCGGAAGCCTGCCCGGGAAGACGGTCAGCGCCTCGCGGGAGTGGACGTTGAACAGGGTCGCCACGGGCTGGTCGAGACCGCGGCGGGTGGGTGCCGGCGCTCCGGGCGGGTAGTTCTTGGGGAGCTTGGGCACGGGCCCGGGTCGGCACACGGGCTGTTCGGGCAGGCCCACCGTGGGCCGGGCGAGGCTCTGGCAGCCTTCGTCGGCGTTCTCGTCGGCCCCTGCTGCGCCTGTCGCGGCCAGGGCCAGCAGGACCAGCGCCACGGCACGCGGGGCCTGTGCGAGGGAACCTGCGGCTTGTACCTCGGGCCGGCGCATCGTCACGGTCCAGCCATATCCGACCGTGCCGGTCCAGGCAACCTCGCGAGGGCGCGCCGCGGCCGTCCGCCCCACCTCCTCCCGCTCGCCCGGAGCTTGACACTCGTTCAGGTGGCCCGTACCGTCCGGAGCATGGACGGCGGTCGCCAGCTCCGGTTCGAGTTCTTCCCGGCCAAGCCCCGTCCGGCGCGGGAGGATTCCGATAGCGAGAGCGACCACGGCCGGCGCATCTCGGGGCTGCTATCGATGGTGCTGCCGCAGCCGGTCGATGTCGTGTTCACCAAGAACCGCTCGACGATGGTCTCGCAGCGCTCACGGAGCGGGCGGCTCGAGGTGCGGTTGCATCGGATGTTTCGCCTGGCTGACGACGACGTGCTGACCGCGCTGGCGCGGTTCCTCGGCCGCGGGGATCGGCTGGCCTCCCGACGCCTGGATCGGTTCATCACGGCCCACAGGGACGAAATCGACAAGCGAACACTGAGCCGTGGCCGCGCGACCGGCGGGAGCCGGCGTCCAGCGGCGGAGAGGCGATCGGCGGTCCATGACCTCGAGGACGTGCTCGGGGACGTGGTGACACGCTACTTCGGCGGCGAAATCGACGTTCGAATCCGCTGGGCCCGGGCCGTCCGGCGGCACTCCGGAAGGGTACGGACGCGGACCCGGGCGCTTGCCACCTACTGTTTCGAGGACAGCACCATCCGCGTCAACCCGGTGCTGGATTCGCACAAGGTCCCGCGCTTCGTCGTGGAGTGGATCGTGTTCCACGAGCTTCTGCACCACGTGTTGCCCGTGGAGCGGGAGGGCTCCAGGAACCGCTACCACACCGACGCGTTCCGGGCTTTCGAGCGCGGGTTCGAGCGCTACGAGGAGGCGAAGCGGTGGGAGGAAGAGAACCTCGAATGGATCCTCGGCTAGGCGGCGGTTCCGAGATCGCGCAGCAGCTTGTTCAGCGACCAGACCTCGATGGCGCGCAGCATCTCGAACTGCAGACCCGCGCCTTCGCCCGGGTTGGACCAGCGCACGACGCAGGGGATCGAGCACGTCTCCGGGATGCCGGGCAGGTGGATGCGGAGCTGCAGGCGGACTCCGAAAGCCGGGACGGGCTCGGTCCTGATGAAGATCCCGCCGCGGCTGATGTTGATGGATCGACCGGGCAGACTCGCTCCATCGACGACGATCTCGACCGGTGCATCGAAATCGATCCTGGCGTGTTTGCGGTTGTTGGTCATCGTGGACGCTCCCATCGCGGCGCGAGCCGGCGGGCAGTCTAGCATGAATCAAAGCAGAGAAAAGGTGGGATCTGTTGCGGCTTCCGGAGATTCGGGGACTTTGCCGGGCAAGGCGCGGAGATTCCCGCTTGCGGCGGTGGGGCTGGCCTTCGCGCTGGTGGCGGGCCTGACGTACCTGTTGACCCGCGCCGGCGCCGGGGAGCTGCCACCCATGCCCCGCGCGTCGTTCTCCG
>CAYZAI010000367.1:0-4998 GCA_964476305.1 uncultured Myxococcales bacterium | reverse complement strand
GTCAACTAAATTAATAAAGAGCGTCCCTTTTTACTCTTTACTCTCTATAAGTTGAATTTTATGTCACTCGGTATTACCCCTTTTTATCGTCCTGATTTGGTCAATGTGGCACCTCTGATAACTTTGGTCATAAACGGCCTTTCCACAAAATCCGGGGGACTGTCTGCCCTCGGGGTGGTTGAGCCTGCAGCCGTTGTATAAACCATTGTTTGACCAACCGCATTACCGGCTACAATAACTGCTACATGTTTTGGATCCACAAAAGGCTCTATAAGAAGCCCGGGTTTACAGTCTTCCAGCCTGATCCCTCTCCTTTGTCCCTGGGCTACTGATTCTTTAAACCGTTTCCGCTCCTCCTCGTCCATTTTGTTCCAATTAACCGAGGTTTTGTCATAAATCCACTGCACCAGAGATTGTTTTGTAAAACCGGCATCTGCCAGTTGACTGGCCATTGTCGGATGCAAAACTAATTCATACCTGTAGCCACTTGAGGCTGTATTGCCAAAAAAACCGGAGGGGATAAAAAGGTTTGCCAGCGATTCCATAGATTGTTCAAATGTCTGAAAATTTAATGTCTCTCCCGGCCCATTTGAAACCCAGAGTGTCTCATTTACAGAAACAGTGCTTTCTTCCGGCTTATATCCGTGCTCGACAGAAAAGGATTCCCAGGGATTTTCCTTCTGGTTTTCGGGGATCAAATAATTTGTATAAGCGATCGGTGTACCCGGACCTCCCGGCATAGCGTAAATGTTCATTTCACGCCAGCCTATATTTATCATACACATGGCTATCGCCCTGCCAATAGTGCTGTTTGCCCTGTAACCGGGACTCAGGTAACCTATATTGTTGTTCATACCGACCTCTTCTATAATGGGTCCGCTAATCCATATCACCGGTAACGGCCCGGTAACGATATGATACTGGCAAAAATTTTTATCAGTAATACATTCTATCGCCGTAATAATAATCGGAAGATACTCGGGCTTTGCTCCGGCCATTACTGAATTTATTGCGATTTTTTCTACAGTTGCCATCCCTTTTCTGGGGTACATGATCCCGATTTCCTCGGAAGGCTTCAGGCTTGTCCCGGCAAGCATTTCATTAACTGCTTCTCTGGTTGGAGGCACTACGGGTAATCCGTCACTCATAAAATTCTCATGGCAATATTGCTGATATTTTTCGATCGCTTCAGAAAAGCTGCTTCCGGTGAACTTTTTAGTAGAATAATCATGATAAAAGGGAACAGGTTCTTTTTCCGATTTTGTCAGCGGTGCTGTTAAAGCTTTTACTGTATCATCGAACACTTCGGATGCTACTCTATCCATAAGTTCCTGGTTTGCTTTGGCCTTGAGATATGCCTTGTCCGGAAGGGATATTATACGAATGGTCGGCATACCGTTAATTTCAGCCAGGCTTCTGCGCTGTGGTATAAGGCTGTTTACACTGAAGGCTGCTCCGGGTTTGCCGAGTTTCTCCAGTCTGATATCATAGTCGGTCTCCACCGAAGTTGCCGTTTTAACTCCCTCCAGCCACACATCGCAGGCTGCGGCTACTTCTGCAGTATTATCAGCCTGTATTGGACTGGCCGGGGAAGGAAAGCGAAGTATTGTTGCGGTTGGATAGGCCTTTTTAAACAGCTTCTCCATGGAATTGAAAAATAAAATCGCATCCGGCTTATCAGCCATTAATGCGATCTTCTTTCCGTTCAGATCATTTATCCGCGGGTTGGACAGCCCTGCCACCTCTGGCGAGACGAGCCTGCCACGGGGATCCAGCACCTCGATCATAACCTCTTTCTGTGAGGTCTCTGTTTTCCTGTCGCATGCCAGGTTAAACAGGAAGGCAAGACATATTATTCCGGTCGCAGGGATCCCGATAAAAGGTCTTCTGCCTTCAAGTTTGCTGCTTTTTTTTCTGGGATTCATTATTTTCCTCCTTACGTAAAAGGGGACGTTAGTGCAGAACGTGCATAACTTTCACATTATCACTTCTATATCATCGCCTAGGAAACAACCCTTAAATAATCAAATAACTTTACCCCTCTTGTTAAAATAAGACATCAAATGTTTTTACCGGCAAAACTGCTTTGGGAGGCGGTCTTGCTTTACGCTCCCATAATCCAAGATGCTTGAGGATCTTCTTTATTTTGATTCTCTACTCATTATCGGCATTCCCGGTCAGTTAGGGAATGCAAGGCGGCTGTTTCAGCATTTCTGTCTAACGCCATGTATCCACGAGTGCGCTGGACATATAACTAAAATCGCCACCGCCCCAATAGGTGTTGGTTCCTCCTCCTACAACAATAATTTCAATAGAGTTATCCCTATTGATCCATTCATCCATAAAGGCGCTCATGCCGGATGCGATGATGGTGTCGGCGATTTCCCGTTCATGCGGTGGCGGCGGGACAAAACGGGATTGGGGAATATTTGCGTTCGGACCCAGCTTCACATAAGTTGCATAGGGTTCCACTCCGTTTTTACCCATTTCCATCTGCTTCTCTCTACCCTGCCAATACAGCCAGGCAGGCGTTGTAGAATTCTCAGCAAGATATTGCGCAAGCTTTTCTTTTGAATCAAATCCGTTATTATAGATCTGTTCGGCTGTTACCGGATCGATCATAAGAGTGGCCTCATTGATTCCGAAAGAGAAGAAGTGTGACAGCCAGTTCTTCATAACATCCTGAGCGGGCAGCTTCGAATACCAGGCGATATTGTTATAACTCCAGCCGCTAAAAACGCTGACAACGCTGTCTCCCTCTTTGTAGCCCTTCTGGACATGGAATGGTTTCCAGCCTTCGGGCAGGTTTTCTTCGTTTTCAGGGAAACACATGTTGTTGTAGCTCAGGGGATTCCCCAGGGTACCCAGGAAGGTCTCCCCCGGCTTCCCCGATCCACCCAGGTTTTTGGATATTAAGGTCCAGGCCCTGCCGATGGTGGTATTGGCCTGGCTGAAGGGACCCAGGGCGCCTATTCCGGCATTCATGCCTATTTCCTTCACAATAGGCCCGTTAACAACCATAAGCCTTGCAAAGGAGGAGGTAGAGCTGAAAAGGGATGGGGAACCGGTGGATGCAAGCGCAAGAATTACGGGGAAATATTCGGGCAGGGCACCCGCCATGACAGCGTTTACCGCGACCATCTCCACATTGTATTTCCATGCTTCATGAGGGCCTGATGGGCGCATTGTTCCAACGATTTCTTCCCGATCATGGCTTGTGCCCTCCAGCATTTTGGCAACCTTCTCCTCTGTAGGAAGAATAATCGGTCCACCATCTGAAAAATTGTTTGCCATAAAATACAGCTGCAGGTTATCTGCTGTGTCAGGGGGCAGAAACCTCAGTCTGGGCTCTCTTTCCAAAAAGCCTGTTTTCTTTTCTTCTTTGGATAAAGGTTTTGATATGGCACTGATGATTTCATCTAAAATCGGTTTGCCTGTATGAGGATCATTTCCGTTGAGATATTTGCGGCATTGATCCGCCGAGGCATCGGTGATGGGGTGGGGCGTATACACAATCCTCATGCCGGGTATGCCCTTTTTATAGGCAATGCTTGAGGCCAGTTCCACAAATCTGCTTGTCACGATGGGTGCTGTGGGGACGCCAATTTTTTCAACGGTTATACAGTGGCCGACGACCGCCGGCGTGCAGGTGCTTCAATGGCCTACAACCATTACCATGCCTGCGGCTTTCTCCTTTACTTCTGCCCAGAGCTTCGGATCATCATCCGTATAAATACCTATTTTTTCCCTGGGCACCCAATTGGTTTTCGGATAGCGTTCCTTTAGAATCTTGCAAAGTTCATTAAAAAACGGCTTTGTATTTGGATATTTGGTATCCACGACATACACTGTTTTACCTTCAATGCCGCTTCGTTCCGGCATAGGGATGAGTCTGATCGGGGGCTGGATCCCCCGTGGATTATACACCGTGATCTTTTCCTCCTGGGCGAATGAAATCGCTGCCGTCAGGAGCAGCAGAAGCAACAGCGCCAGGCCGAACCGACAGGTCCTTTTCCTCATGACTGGCCTCCTTTTCGATAATTCTTGACAGGATGGAACGACATCTTTATACATATAAATGATATATATACGCCATATGTTTATATCAGGACATACGGGTTGGTCAAGAAAAAACTCGCAGGCGGTTTGGACCTTCAGGAACAACCAATAATAAAGAATATGATACCGATATATTACGGTTTTTTTAATGTGGCTTGACAGTTTTATTAAGGGCTGCCAAATTTATGAACAAATCGGGGTCAGCACGTTGACATTGGACATTTCCCAATAATTCAAATCAAAAACACCTGGTTTCCCCGGTACTCAAAAACGGCATCGTCCTGTTAATGATGCTCCGCATCACGCTATGCGGATTTAACTGGGTTCACCCTGTTAAATAAGATTTTATCCTTATAAATCTTACCTTGAGAAACTAAAGGATTTAACAGGGTAAAAGATTCAAGATGGCGCCAATAATATAATTGGATAAATTCTAATATTCCTTAAAATACCAAACAATAAAATGATCCCCAATATTAACCAGATATAAAAAGCAGGAATAAATATTTTTGGAAGTGTTTTACCTGTAATCCCGTCGAGAATGTAAGATAAAAAACTGTATGCAATAAAAGGTAATGCAATAACCATTAATGGATTAAATCCAAATGCATTTGATATGTTGCCGTGAAACAATTGATGTAAAGCACGCAAAGACCCGCAACCCGGGCAGTAAAGACCGGTTATTGTATAAACAGGGCAAGAAGGAAAAAAAGATGAAGTAGACGGATTTATTTTGTATAGCAAAATAATCGCAGCAATAATAATCGCTATAAGGATGAATGATTTTATGCGATGTTCTATTTTAAGGACAGGATACATTTGTGAAAAAGGTC
Source organism: uncultured Myxococcales bacterium (assembly GCA_964476305.1). GTDB lineage: Bacteria > Myxococcota_A > Polyangia > JAAYKL01 > JAAYKL01 > CAYZAI01. The sequence goes on along the minus strand of CAYZAI010000367.1, from coordinate 106 downwards.
TGCAATTAACAAATCAATATTTATATCATTTTAGATTTTCATCTTTATCGTAGGATTCTATCGTTCCACCGGGACCAGTAAATGAATATATCTTATTACCCTTTTT
>CAYZAI010000366.1:0-5026 GCA_964476305.1 uncultured Myxococcales bacterium | reverse complement strand
TTCGCAGAGCACCAGGGCCCCGGCGCCGCCGTCCCCCGTGCCCTGGATGATCATGTCGTAGAACATGCCGATGCTCGGGTTCCACCCCGTCGACCAGTCGCCCCGCGTCACGATGAAGGCCCCCACCGGCTCGAACTCGGCCGGGGCCCGGTAGCCCGCCGCGGGCGGCGGCGGCAGGGGCGCATCCGACGGGGGCGCGTATTCGAGGAACGGCAGGGCGTCCCGCTCGCGGGTCGTCTGCCAGGCGGGCAGCACGCCGGGCGGCAGGGCGGCCTCCTTGGCCTCCAGCACCTCGAGCGACGTGTGCGGCTCGGCCGCGATCGCCGGCAGGGCGGCGCAAGCCAGCGCGACCACGACGAGCGACAGGGCGATCCTGGAAATGGACATCCGTCTACTCCTTGAGATCGGAGCGCGCGGGCTCCGCAATCGGCTCCCGGCCGAAGACTAGCACATCCGCCGATCGTCCGCCCGGCGAATGTTGCGGTGATCTCCGTGCGCAGGCGGGCTCGAATCGACGACACGGGAATTGCGCCTGGCCCGAAACGCCGTCAGAATACCGCGGAAGACGGAATCCGGCCGGGAGGGCGTTCATGCCGATGGAGTGGTTCGAGGGGCAGCACCCTGTCATCCAGGCCCTTCTGGCGACCGGCTTCACGTACCTGGTGACCGCGCTCGGCGCGGCCATGGTCTTCTTCTTCAAGACCATCCGGCAGAAGCTCCTGGACGGGATGCTCGGCTTCGCCGGGGGCGTGATGATCGCCGCCAGCTTCTGGTCCCTCCTCGCGCCGTCCATCGAGATGGCCGAGGGCGGCCCCCTGCCCTCGTGGGTCCCGGCCACCGGGGGGTTCCTGATCGGGGCGGGCTTCCTGCGCGCCGCCGACGCGCTGCTGCCCCACCTCCACAGGTTCAGCGACGAGAGGGAGGGCCTCCCGTCCAGCTGGCGCCGGACCGTCCTCCTGGTGATGGCGATCACCCTCCACAACATCCCGGAGGGCCTGGCGGTGGGCGTGGCCTTCGGCGCCGTGGCCCACGACCTCCCCTCGGCCAGCCTGGCCGGGGCGATGGCCCTCGCGCTCGGCATCGGCATCCAGAACTTCCCCGAGGGGGCGGCGGTCTCGATCCCCTTGCGCCGCGAGGGCATGAGCCGGCTTCGGAGCTTCGGGTGGGGCCAGCTGTCGGGCATCGTCGAGCCCGTGGCCGGGGTCCTCGGCGCCTTCGCCGTGGTCCACGCCGCGCCGCTGCTCCCCTGGGCCCTGGCCTTCGCGGCCGGCGCGATGATCTACGTCGTGGTCGAGGAGGTCATCCCCGAGGCCCAGCGCCAGGGGAACCACGACCTGGCCACGATCGGGGCCGTCGTCGGGTTCGCGGTCATGATGACGCTGGACGTGGCGTTGGGGTGAGGCCGTCGTTCATGGAACGGGAACCAGTGGAGCTTCACGGCGCCCAGGCGAGGCCGAGGAAGCTCGTCAGCTCTCCGTGGGAGCGCCCGGCGTCGTCGGTCAGGCCGATGCGCGTGGAGAGCTCGAGGGCGAAGTCGCCGAGCCACAGCCGCAGGCCCGGATCCACGGTGAACGCGGCGAAGCGCTCTCCGGAGTAGTCCCCGGTCGTGCGGACCAGGGCGGTGCTCTCGAGCGCCACCTCGAGGCGCCTCCACAGGCGGATGCCCGCGCCCACGTGGCTGCTCCAGAAGAAGTGGAAGACCGAGTCCACGACCGGCGCGAAGACCGGCGCCTCGTGGACGAAGAAGCTCACCGGCCCCCAGACCACGGCCAGGGACGCCCCGGGCTCCACCAGCACGCACGGGGATTCGAAGACCCGGGGATCGACGACGTACCGCACCGGCATCCGGCGGTTCGGTCTGAGGCGCCCGGTGTCGGTCGGGAGCCCCAGCCTGAGCAGCGGCGTCAGCGCGATGGCCGGGCCGTGATCCCCGCCTTCCCGCCGCCAGGCCGTGTAACGCGCGTGCACCCGCAGCGTCCCGAGGTCGGCGAACCTGGCCCACTCGTCGATGGCCGGAGGCACCTCGGTGTGGATGAACGTCGTCCGCAGGGCCACCAGGTCGCCGCCCAGTCCCAGGTCCGGCACCTTCTCGGGGGACCAGGCGCCCCCCAGCAGCAGCGCGCCCTGGAGCGTCGTGTAGCGCGCCCTGCCCACCTCCTCGCGGGCGAAGGCGAACCCCACCCCGCCGAAGATCTCGGTGCGCGGCAGCGGCGACAGGGCCGGGGATATGACGGGCCCGGCCTCGGCCCGCAGGGGGTGCACGAACCCGTCCAGGCCGGTCTCGATGACCGGGGTCTCGCCGTCGGCCTCTTCCCCCGTCGCGTTCGACGCGGCGAGGAGCGCCATGGCGAGGAAGAACGGCTTCGCGGTGCGCGCCATCAGGTCCCGGGCACGCGCCCGTCCCGCAGGTAGGAGCCGCGCCCCGTGATCCACGGCCCGCAGTAGAGATCCGGATCCGCCCCGGTCGGTACGCAGTTGCAGGCCGAGTTCGCCACGGTGAACACGTCCAGGCCGTGGTCTATTGTCAGCACCAGGATCTCGAGGGCGCCGTCGCCGTCGACGTCGGCGATGGTGGGCGCGGCGCACGGGCCGACCCCGTTGCCGCTGTCCGGGTTCTGCCCGGGAAGAGAAAGGTCGTGGAGCCGCTCGCCGTTGCTGGCCAGGATCACGAGGCGGCCGGACTCGGTGCCGGGCTCGCCGTACACGCCGAAGACCACCTCGGGCCGGCCGTCGCCGCTGAGATCCGCCACGGTCGGCTCGGTGGCGTAGGCCAGGGCCAGGCCCGCCGCGTAGTCGTGACGCCACAGCATCGAGGCGTCCGGCGCGAAGGCGTAGACGAAGCCGTCCGCGGACGGTACCAGGATCTCGGGCCGGGCGTCGCCCTCGATGTCGGCCAGGACCGGGGACGGCACCACGGACGGCGGGTACCAGTCGTCGTTGTACAGCGGCTCCTCGGTCAGGGGCAGCTCCTCCCAGCCGGCCAGGCGCCTCGCCGAGCGGTGGCCGGTGGCGTCGTAGTCGCCCTCGAGCACCATCACCGCGTGGTGATAGGTGTGGTAGGGCTCGTCCATCTCGACGTTGGGCGAGCCGATCACCTCGTTTCGCCCGTCACCGCTGATGTCGCCGACACTGGGAGGCGACTGGGTCCACTGGAGCCACATCGTCCAGCTCGGGTGCGGCCACTCGCCGGTGTGGAGGTGGTAGTGGTCGTCCTCCACCTCCGGATCGAGCCAGCGGATGAACTGGCCCCAGCTCATGGGCTCGTCCTCGCACTCGTCGTCGCCGCGCCGGGTGAAGTAGGAGGGATCCGCCAGCAGGGTCGTGCCGTCCGGGTTGAAGGCCTGGATGTGGTGGTTGTCGTAGGTCACCAGGACCTCGAGATCCTCGTCGTCGTCGATGTTCCCCACACCGGTGTTGAGGCCGTAGGAGCCGTACCCGCTGTGGCCGTAGCAGTTCGAGTCCGGCCCGCCGGGCAGGTCGGCGCCGACGCCGGTGCGGGTGTCGTAGCGCGGCCAGCCGGGCCGCAGCGAGCCGTCCGACTGGAACACGAACACGTGGGGGTTGGTGCCCTCGTAGCCTTCGGGCTCCTCGCTGCGGGTCGACGAGACGACGACCTCGATGCTCCCGTCGCCGTCCAGGTCGCCGGCGGAGAGGCTGCGGTTCTCGAAGCACGAGCCCGCGATGCAGGTGGTGGCGGGCCAGCCTTCCTTGATCGCCAGCGCCGTGCCGGTCCACTCGTAGGCCGCCACCGTGCCCTCCCCGGCCGCGACGACGATCTCGGTGACGCCGTCGCCGTCGAGGTCCGCGACCACGGCCGGTGCGTAGACCCGGCCCTCGTGGTGCTCGCCCGCGGCGGCCACGCCCAGGAGCTCGCCGGTCGCGCTCCAGATCGCCACGTCGTAGAACGGCGCGACGATCTCCCGCTCGCCGTCGCCGTCCAGGTCCACCACCGCCGGGCTCGAGAACCAGCCGGTGTTGCCGATCTGCAGGTTCCGCACGAACTCGGGCTCGGACACGGACGCGCTGCCGCCCAGGTCCTCGCACGTGGGGTTGAACTTCTTCTTGTCGCCGTCGCCGCAGCCGAGGGCCAGGCACGCCACCAGGACGTGCACCGCCCCCGTGATCATTGCTCCACCGATATTGCCGCGCATCCCTCACCTCCCTTCGGCGAAAAGGAAACGTCCCTTTCGCTTCTTTCAAGGGACGATCTGGTTGAGATCGACCTCCACCCCGCTCAGGTCTTCCCCTCCGGCCAGGGTGATGCCGGGGCAGTTCTCGTACGAGATCATGTCCCCCGAGTCGATACCGATCGTGCAGGCGCCGCCGTCCTCGAGCAGCATCGCCCCCACGTCCCAGGTCCCATCGGGTACGCCGCCGACGGTGAACGGAATCTCCGTCGCCGCGCCCGACAGGTCGACACCGGTGATCTCGACGTTGGCCACGATCGCCGGATGGAGGTTCGAGGCGCTCGGGCAGGCGTCGATCACCCCCACGCACAGCGTGCCCAGGCCGTCGCCGGCGGGCGCGGTCGAGCGGGTCACCACGCCGCTCACCGAAGCCGTCAGGTAGACCGCATTCAGGTCCACCTCGACGCCGCCGACGTCGCTGCCGCTCACCACCACTTCGGGGCAATCGCCGAGAGTCACGAGGTCGCCCTCGGTCAAGTCCAGGAGGCAGTCGCCGCCCGCCTCCTGCAGGTAGGCCACGACCGAGTAGGTGCCGTCCGGGACGTCGGAAATCGCGAACCCGACATCGCTCCCCTCGGCGGACATGTCGGCTCCGAGGACCTGTTCGCCGGTGACGTACGCGATTTCGCTGACGAACGTCTCCAGGCAACTGTCGAACAGGCCCACGCACAGGGTCCCGATCCCGTCCTCCACCGGCTCCACCGACCTCGTCGCCGTGCCGCTCACGACGGACAGGCTCGAACCCGTGTCCGTGTCGGCGTCCGTGTCGGCGTCCGTGTCCGCATCCGTGTCGGCGTCCGTGTCCGCATCCGTGTCGGCGTCCGTGTCCGCATCCGTGT
>CAYZAI010000365.1:0-5050 GCA_964476305.1 uncultured Myxococcales bacterium | reverse complement strand
GGCTTCAAGATGGGCGAGTTCAAGGGTGGTGCGGCCAAGGTGGGTACCAGCACCGTCGAGAAAGAGGTCAAGAAGAAGACCGAGGTCACAGGGCCGAGCCTCGATCGCGCCATGGTGAGGGAGATCACCGAATCCGCATTCAAACGCAAGCGCGAGAAAAAGAAGATAGATATCCTCTTGAAGGAAATCGATCTTATCAAGAAGCTGGCCAAGCAGACGCCGAACGACAACCCCGAGAAGGGTGAGATCCTCAAGCGGCTGGCCGACGCGTACAAGGAGTACTTCGACCAGCTGAACTTCCTGGCCCGCGAACTCGACGACAAGATCTACAAGGCCAAGCAGAAGGGCGACAAGCAGTTGATGGCCAAGATGATCGCCCAACAGAAGGCTCTTGACAAGAAGGCCGATGAATACCGCAAGGAATCCATCAAGGCTTACGTCGAGATCAAGAACAATTTCCCAGATTACCCGGATTACGACGAGATCCTGTTCGCCATCGCCTACGAAATCGACCAGATGGCCACGGCCCTGGGTTCCGAGAAGAAGGATCTCAAGTCGACGTATCGTGAGCGGGCGCGCGGCTTCTATCAGGAGCTGATCCGCAACTACCCGCGGTCCCGGTTCATCCCGCACTCATGGATGGCCTTCGGCGAGTACTACTTCCACGAGGCCCGCGACGTGGATCGCGCGATGAAGGCTTACGAGAAGGTCGTCGAGTGGGGGGAGGACAACAATCCGAACTACGTGGTCGCCATGTACTACCAAGCATGGTGCCTGTTCAACATGCAGGAGTACAAGAAGACCATCAACCAGTTCAACCGGGTGATCCAGTACGCCACCAACAACCCTGAACACCGCGAGGCCCAGGTGGTGGCCAAGCGCGCCCGGATGGAACTCGTCGACTCGTTTTCGAAGATCGGCAACCCGGCTCAGGCCTGGGAGTTTTTCGAGAAGATCGGCGGTGACCAAGCCCATTCCATGCTCAAGAAGCTGGCGAACCTTTACTTCGACGAAGGCCAGTGGGCCGACACGATAGTGGTCTTCCAGAAGCTCCAGAAGCTCGAGTTGGAAAACTACCTGAACAACAACGGCAACGATCTGTGCGAGTACCAGGTGATGATCACCAACGCGGTGATCAGCTCGCAGCCCAAGGAGAAGCAACTCCAGGAGATCCAGCGCCAGATCAGGTTGTCAAAGAAGTTCCGATCCGAGGGCAACCACGACAAGCTGAAGGTCCAGAAGTGCGATGCCGACGCCATCACCATCGCCTGGGACCAGGCGACCCACTGGCACCTCGAAGCAGTGGGTAGCGAGTCATCGCCAGGCACCAAGGACCCGGCCACGATGAAGTTCACCATCGCCTTGTACGACGAGGTGATGGGGAACTACCCGAATCTCGACGAACTCGTTGTTGAAGGCTTCGACGAGAATACCAAGCCCACGCGGTACCGCGTGGCCTACTACAAGGCGGAGCTCCACTGGCACATGGAGAACTGGGCGGCTTGCGGCCCGGCTTTCGACGCGGTGGTCGAGATGGACCCCCAGGGTGTCTACACCGCCGACGCGGCGTATGCCGCCGTGCTCTGTTACAATAAGGTCTACGTCGCGGATCGGGGCGCTGACGACAAGACCCGCAAACACAAGCTCCACACTGGAGAAGGGGACGACAAGTGCCACGACTCGTGCCAGATCTGCAGACAGGAGAAGTGCAAGTCGCTTCGGGGCGCGGCCAAGAAGAAGTGCAACAAGGAGTGCGAGAGTGAGAAGCTCGTCTTCCGGCCGAGGGAGCTGACCGAACTCGAGGCAGGCATCCTGAAATCCTATGATCGTTACGTGTGCTTTGTAAAAAAAGACGCGGGCGACATGATCAACATCAAGTATCGCCGGGCTCGCATCTACTACGAGGCCAGCATGTTCGCCGAGGCCTCGGTGCTGTTCAAGGACATCGCGATCAACCACTCGGAAAACGAGATTGCGGTCTACGCGGCCAACCTCTATCTCGACTGCCTGAACGTGCTCGGCTCGATGACCGAGAACCCGATCCCGGCCTGCTACGACAGTCTGTCGGATATTGTCGATGTCTTCATCGACACGAGCAAGACTCCTGGTGTCAACCTGATGAAGGACGAGGAGTTCGCGGCACAGATCAAGTCGCTGAAGGTCGGCGTGCTGCGCAAGAAGGCCGAGTCGCTGACCCAGCGCGGGAGGTTCAAGGAGTCAGCGGAGATCTACTTGGTCATTTTCCGCGAATACAAGGGGGTCTATGACGACCGCGGGATGTGCGAGGTGCTCTTCAACACCGCCATCAACATGGAGTCGGCACGACTCGTGATGTCCGCCATCAAGGTCCGGCAGCGGATGATCGAGTTGTACCCGGACTGTGAGCACTCCAAGAAGGCGGCCTACTACATCGGCCAGAACTATCACGCCCTCCAGTCGTTCAAGCAGGCGGCCGACCACTACCGCGCCTTCGCCACCAAGTACTCGGGGGAGAAGGAGGCCCCGGAGGCACTCGGCAACGCCGTGACCTTCTACATCGGCCTCGGAGAGACTGACGAGGCGCTGAAGACCGTGGCCACCTACGAGAAGCAGTACGCGGCGCGGATGCCTGTCGAGACCGCTTCGGTCGTCTTCGGTACGGGCTACATCTATGTCAACGAAGAGAATTGGGAGAAGGTGCGCAAGCACTACGACCGATACTTGAAGAAATACAGCAAGGCCAAACTGCTCGACGAGCAGGTGCAAGCCCACGTGTTCATCGGCGACTCGTACTGGTTCGGGAAGAAGCGGGATCAGACAAAGGCCGTGAAGTCCTATCTCAAGGCGATCCAGCTTTTCGACAAGGAAGGGCTCGACAAGGTGCCTGAACCCGCTCGCAAGGCGGCGATGCTGATCGCGATCGCCAAGGCCAAGTACCAGATCGCGGAAACGAAATATTTCGAATTCAAGAAGATAACCTTCCCGGACTTCACCGTGCAGCGCAAGGTTCCAGACAAGGTCGAGAAATGGTGGCGGGGAAAGCAGCCTCCGGGCGAACTCGAGAAGCTCGACAAGTGGCAGAAGGACCGCAAGCGTCTGGCTCGCTGGGGATACTGGGACGAGAGCAAGTCGGTGAAGGAGCAAATCAAGGACGTCAAGAAAGAGGAAATCAAGGAGGACGCCAACAAGCAGTTCGAATACTGGCTCGAGCACGAGTTCAAGCCCTGGTACGAGAAGAAGGGCGCTGCGCTCGAGGTGGCGAACGAGGCCTTCGGTCTCATCACCAAGCTGCCCATCACCATCCCCGAGTGGGAGATGGCGGCCGCTGCCCGCGCCGGCGACATGCAGTACGAGTTCATGCAGTCCTTGTACGACGCGCCGGTTCCACCGGCGTTCAAGGACGACCAGGAACTGCTCGACATCTACCGGCAGTCCATGGACGAGAAGGCTGAGCCGTACCGGGAAGGGTCCGTCGGAGGGTTCAAGCACTGCCTCGAGGTTTCGACCAAGCTGCGCTGGTTCAACGAGAACAGCCTGCGGTGCGAGCGAGAGCTCAACAAGCTCGAGCCGCGCCAGTACCCGCTGTCCGAGGAGATCCGTGTGATGCCGAAGGCGGAGCTTACCTTCTGGACGGCTCCCGAGCCGATTCTGGAGCTCGAGAGCGAGGCGCAGAAACGGGACAAAGAACTGGCGAGCTCGGCTGATGCTCTCGGCGGCAAAGAAGCCGCGAGCGAGTAGGATGAAGGAGAGTAACCCATGATCACAAAAACACGATTCATCATCGGGATCGCTGGGGTACTGGCCGCCCTGCTCGTTCTCGGTTGTGGCGGCGCGGGGATCCACGCGGGGGGCGGGGATGGCAAGACCCAGTACGATGCGGACGGCAAGCCGATCATCTCGGCAAAGGCCCGGGAGGACTTCGACGAGGCCGCGGCCAAGTACAAGGAAGCGGCCAAAGTCGGGTGGAACGAGGAGAACTGTGCCAAGGTCGTAAAAGCCTTCGAGAAGGTCGCGGACAGGCACAACAACATGGCAGAGGCGCTGTACAACGTCGGTGTGGTCCACAAGCGCTGCCGCAAGCTGTCCGAGGCCAGGGCGGCTTTCGAGAAGACCCTCAAGCTCTATCCCGAACACCAACTCTCCATGACCCATTTGGCGGTCATGGAATTGGAAGCGGGAAAGGCTGACGTGGCCGAGGAATGGATCAGCAAGGCGGTGGCTGCTGGTCGTAACACGGTCGAGGCCGTACCCGCCTACACCATTGCGGGGACGATCCTGCGCAACCGTTTCCGCGGAACAAAAGACGGGGAGGATTTCACCAAGTCTCAGCGCAGCCTGCGCACGGCTTTGGCCATCGAGGCCAAGTACCTGCCGGCGCTCTACGAACTCGCGATGCTGTACTACGACAAGGCGGTGGCCGACAAGAAGCCGTCGTTCCTGACACTCTCGACACTGGTGTGCCAGCAGGCGATCCGACTCGATCCGGAGTACGGCCCGATCTACCACGCGCTGGGCAAGGTGCTGCTCGAGAAGCAGGAACTCGTAGAGGCGCTCAAGGCCTTCGAATCGGCCTTCAAGAAGGATTCGACGCTGTTCGAGGCGTACATGACCTTCGGCGCCATCAACTTGAACTTCCGGGGCTACGAGTCCGCACGCGGAGCCTTCGACAAGGCGATTGCGCTCAGGCCGGACAACTACGATGCCCACATGGGTCTCGGAGTGGCGCTCAGGGGGTTGGAAGATTTCGAGGGGGCCAAGGCCTCGTACAAGAAGGCGGCCGAGATCGACCCCAAGCGGACCGACTACATCTTCAACCTCGGACTGCTGGAAATGGACTACTTGAACGACGGCACGCCCGCGGGCTACGAGAAAGCTGCCGGCGTCTTCCAGAAGTTCATCGAGAACGCGGTTCCCGGGTTGCACGACGTCGATCCCGACGGGAAGAAGGGCCCGGAGATCTCCTGGGTCAACAAGGCCAAGGCGCGCATCGCCTCGTGCAACAAGGCTGCGACCCAGATCCGCGAGATGGAAAAAGAAATGGGCGAGATGGCCAAGCTGCAGAAGGAACAGG
>CAYZAI010000364.1:0-5073 GCA_964476305.1 uncultured Myxococcales bacterium | reverse complement strand
TTCGGGGTATGCCGGGCTCGACCAGGTCTTCACCACCGCCAGCGCCGGAGCCGATGGGGCCTTCGCCTCGGTGGGGGAGATCCTCGGCCCGCAGCAGGCCCGGATCCTCCTCGATCTCTCCCACGGGTTCACTCCAGGGCCGGAAGGGCTGCCGGTCCTCGTCACCGCGACCAAGGGCGCCTATGCCGGGTTCCTCGACGTGACGCCGCTGCCCACCGGCGCCGCGAGCGGGCAGCTGGCCTGGCAGGGTACGCTGTCCGTCGGGGAGGCGCGACTCGTCATCGTCGATCCCGGCACCCCACCCGCGGCGGTGCTCCCCGGGATCGGCGCTCCGGCCCAGGCAGACATCGAGGCGTCCCTGGTTGACGGACGAGGCCTGATCGCCGTCGCGGATGCCCCGCCGGACAGGTTGCTCTGGGTCACGGAGGAGGCCAGCGCGGAGGTGGTCGTGATCCCGGCCGGCGACCCGGGGGGCATCGTGTCCTCCCTCGCCGTGCGGTCCTACGGGGATCTCGCCGCAGCGCTCGCGGAGCCCGACGACACGCCATCCGAGGCGTTCCCCGTCGGCGACCCCTGCGCCGCGGCGGTGCTGCTCTCGGGCACCATCGGACAGGGGCTGGACGCGGATCGGGTGGAGCTGGACCAGTCCACGTGCGACCTGGCGGCCGTGGTCATCGCCCGCTTCCTGGCCGATCGGCCCTGGGACACGCCGGACTGCTGGCTCGAGCGCCGAAGCGCGGGAAACGCGCTGCTGGCCCGGGAAACCGGAGCGCCGCTCGCCGACCCGCGCCTCTTCGCGGCGGGTATCGCGGACGGCGAGCAGTTCGTCGTGGGTGGCGAGCTCGGCACCGCGGGATCCTACCTGCTCAATTTCAGGCGCGCGGCGGTGATAGGCGAGATCTGCCTGGCCGCGGACGGGCCGTTCATCGAGATCCTGGCGCCGCCCGGGGTCGCGCTCGACTCCCTGACCGTCGAACTCGTGGACGGCGACAGCGGGCTCGTGCTCGCGAGCCTGGCCCTCGCCGGGCAGGTGGCCGGGGATTCGGGCACCTTCGTCATCGGAGGCGCGTCGATGATCGGGGCGGACCTGACCCACGCCGTGGCCGAGCTGCCCGACAGCGGGTCGTTCGCTGTCCGTCTGCTCCAGGGCGGAGATGCCCTGGACGCGCTCCTGGTTGGCGGGGGAGGGGAGTACGGGGAGGGGGACCCGCTCGATCGCGCCGACGGCACGTGCTTCTTCCGGCCCGGCACCATCGATACGGATCACAACCGCTCGGACTTCCTGCCCGTCTGGTCGGGCACGCCCGGCGAGGAGTAGCGGTTGCGCCTACCGTGCCTGGGCGACGATCCGATCGAGGATCCCCGTGCGCTCCAGCGCGTCGACGAGGATTCCAGCCAGCAGTTCGTGGGCCTGGGACGAGGGGTGCAGGTCCTCGGGCGAGAGCGCCAACGACGAATCCTCGTAGGTCGAATGTCCTTGAGCCGCGAGCCAGGCACGGATCCCGGCGGCCGACTCCACGACGGTGAGATGGCTGAACAGCCGGGCGGCCATTCGTACCCGCGCCATGCGCCTGGGGTTCAGCTGGTCTCGCAGATCGACGAGGGCAACCACCGGCAACCCGCGGTCCGCGGCGAGCCGATCCAGCGCCAGCAGATCCCGCAGATAGCGTTGCCGGCCGACCGCGTTCCGGTACCTCGGAGGCGCCTGGTCGGGCGAGCAGATGTCGTGCATCACGACGCCCTCGTACCAGCCCAGCGGAGCGATCCCCTTCTCGGGATCCGGCCGCGGGACGAGCGCGCGACGCAGGTAGGCGAGGGTGAAGATCTCGAGGGACCACGGGGATACCCGCGGGTAGACGAAGCTCGGCAGGCAGTGGTCGTTGCCCACGATGTGGTAGACCACGAGGTCCGGAAAGTAGGCGAGGCCGTAGCGCTCGAGGGCGGCGAGCTCCATGTCCAGGTTGTATCCCGGTGCGGCGAGCACGATGCTCTCGAAGCGGAGATGGGGCCGGCGCTCGGTGAGCAGGCCCTCCACGCGATCCATGCAGCGCTGCTCCACCGGGATGCCCCAACCGAACATGTGCGAGTCGCCGAGCCCCAGGATCCGCACCGTGCCCGCCGGCTTTGCCTCTGGGATCTCCTCCTCGCGCCAGCCCGCGCTGTTGGTCCGTACCCTCGCGCCGTGGTACTCGACATCCAGCCCGGGCTTGAGCTCGTAGATGATTCGTGGATCCGGGCTCGGCCGGATCATCTCTCCGAGCTCCACCCGCTTGCCGGCGGGGGGCGACTCCGGGTGGGCCCAGGCGTCCTCGAGCCGACCCGTGTCTGTCACGGTCGCGTGGATCCGCAAGGCGATCTCGAGCGCGAGAAAGGCCAGCAGCGTCGCCGCCGCCGCCGTGGCGAGCTTCATCCGGGCGAGCCTCATTGGCACCCGGTGAAGGCCGAGCCGGTCAGGAAGTCGTGCACGGCCTCGTACGCGCCGGGGCTGCCCCAGCCCTCGGAGCATGTCCCCTTGCAATAGGCGGAGTAGCCGAAGGCCTCGACCTTTGCGGTGTTGGTCAGCAGGTCGTCGAACAGCACCAGGCAAGGCTCGTCCTCGATGCCGTAGTACGCTGCGATCCGGGACATGCCGTAGGCCTTGCCCATGTAGGTCTCTGGACAGTCCGGGAGGAGGCATTCAGCGCACATCTCGCAGTCCCCGGGGGCGCCGCCGAACTCCTCGGAGCAGGAGCAGTCCGTGTAGCACAGCCCGAAGATGAAGGCGCCGTGCTCCATGTCGAGGGCCGGCCCGACGGTGGGGAACCCCAGGGAGGCCCAGTCCACGTAGCCCGTGCCGGCCTTGTTCGCGAGGGCGGTCTCCCGGGACTCGGCGGTGTTGACCGCGAGCAGCGCGCCGAGGTCCTGGCACGCGGCCACGGCCTCCGCCGCGTACTGGCAGGTGAGGGTCGAGTCGATGTCGAACACGCAGACCAGCTTGCCGCCGCCGGTGTCGGTGTCGGAATCGGTGTCGGAATCGGCGTCGGTGTCGGTGTCGGTGTCGGAATCGGCGTCGGTGTCGGTGTCGGAATCGGTGTCCGAATCGGAATCCCCGTCGCCATCGACGTCCGTGTCCGCGTCGGTACCGGCGTCCACGCGCGCACCGCCATCGCCCCCGCATGCGGCCAGCGGCAGCGCGAGCACCAGCCACCAGCGGGTCGTCCGCTTCATCGCGTCGTTCGTGCGCTGCCCGTCCGGTGTCATCCCTCGGGGATGATAGCAGAGGACGCAGAAGGTATCATCAATCGACCGATCCGCCGGTCGCCAGCAGCGCGCCGGTCAGGTGGTCGATCTCGATGCGCGCCAGGGCGAAATCGACCCGGGCCCGCACCAGCCTGTGCTCGGCCTCGCGCTCGGCCTCCTCGGCGTCCCGGACCTGGAGGTAGATTGACGCGCCGAGGGCGTAGCGCGCCCTCTCGGCCTCGGCCAGCTTCCGCGTCGCTTCGAGCGTCAGCCCCGAAAGCGCGAGTCGTTTCCGGGCGCTCTGGCACTTCTCGAGGGCGATGGCGACGTCCGCGCGGACCTGGTCCCCGGTGGCGGTCAGGCGCTGCCTGGCGGCCTCGACGTCGAGCTTCGCCGAGGCCCTCTGCGCCTCCTTGCGCGTGTCGCTGAGCGGCAGCTCGTAGACCAGGCCGACATAGCCGGCGTAGGCCGCGCCCTCGCCGAACTGCGTCAGCGCCGGCGAGACCTCGCCGCTGCCGAGTGTCTGGGCGCCGATCCAGCCCACGAGGTCGAGCCGTTGCCGCAGCTCCTCGCCAGCGATGCGGGCCCGCTCCTCCGCCGCGGTGACCGAGGCGGCGCTCGACCGGATGTCCGGCGAGCCCTCGAGGGCCGCCCGCAGCGCCTCGTCCGGCGGCGGATCGACCTCCGTCATCGGTGGGCTCTCGGCCATGTCCGCCCGCAGCCGCACGGGTTCTCGGCCGAGGCCGGTAAGCGCGGCGAGTTGCACCGCGAGCCGCCGCTCCGACGCCTCGGAGGTCACCACGGTCTCGTCGAGGGAGGCGAGCCGTGTCTCGTACTGCAGCACATCGATCTCCGCGGCCGCGCCCTGCTCGATCCTCGCACGGGTTTCATCGAGGGCGAGCCTGGCGAGCTCTCGGGCTCGCTCGTCGATGGCCAGGGCGCGAGCGGCGTACCACAGCTCCCAGTAGGCGGTCAGCACGTCGCGGGTCAGGGCGCTGGCGCTCCGCCGCGCGGAGAGGACAGCCGCGTCCTCGGATACCCGCGCCTGTCGCAGGCCCGCCTCACCGACCTCCCGCCCGGCGCCCCGGAGCAGCGGCTGGGTGATCGACAGCCTGGCCGACATCCCGTAGGTCGGATCGGGACTCGCCGCGGGCTGGCTCGATCCCTCAACGCGGATCGCGGCCTGGGTGCCCACGGCCGCGGTCTTGCTCACCTGGCCGCCGACGGCGACCTGGTCCCCGGTGTGGTGGTCGACCTCGCCGTCCTGCCCGACGGTGGGCGAGGAGCTGTGGGTGTACCCGCCGTCGACCTGCAACACGAACGGCCGGCGGCCCTCCTCGGCGGTGACCTCCACCCCGGCGCGACGCCGCTCCAGCAGGGTCGCGGCGAGGGTGGCGTTGCCCTGCGCGGCGAGATCCACGACCTCGGCCGAACTCACGACCCGCTCCGGGGGCGGGTCCTGGGCCCCGACGGGAACGGCGATGACGGCGACCAGCGCCACCAGCGCGACGGCCTGCAGCTTTCCCGCGTCACTCATGGCGGAGGGCCTCGATGGGGTTGAGGGCGGCGGCCCGCCTCGCCGGCAGCCAGCCGAAGACGATGCCCACCAGCACCGAGAACGCGAAGGCCAGGACCGCCAGCGGGATCGATGGCTCGAACGGCATGTCCAGCGCGTTGGTGGCGGCCAGCGCGCCGGCGTTGCCCAGCACCAGGCCGATGAACCCGCCGAGGCCGGACAGGACCGCGGCCTCGACCAGGAACTGGAGCATGACCTCGGAGCCGATGGCGCCGATCGCGAGCCGGATGCCGATCTCCCGCGTGCGCTCGGTGACCGAGACCAGCATGATGTTCATG
>CAYZAI010000363.1:0-5081 GCA_964476305.1 uncultured Myxococcales bacterium | reverse complement strand
CAGGGGATCCGACCGGGGCACTATACGCCATCGGCGGAGTGTCGTCGACATCCGCGAGCCGGCCGCGTATCCTCGGCTGGGCGAGCGCCGCAGCGGACGGAGGCTCGGAGTGCGGATCATCGCCGGAAAGTGGCGCGGAAGAAGGCTGGAAGCCCCGGCCGGGAGGGGCGTGCGGCCAACCGCGGATCGGGTGCGCGAGGCCCTCTTCTCGGCCCTCGGCGCCGCTGTCGTCGAGGCGCGGGTGCTGGACCTGTTCGCCGGCAGCGGAGCCCTCGGCCTCGAGGCGCTGAGCCGCGGCGCCGCCGCCGCGGTCTTCGTCGATCGCGCGGCCCAGGCGGCCACCTCGGTCGAGCGCAACGTCGCAGCGCTGGGCGCCGGTGACGCCTGCCGGATCCTCCGGCGCGACGCCCTGGCCGTCCTCGCGGCGCTGGAGGGAGCGGGCGAGCGGTTCGATGTCGCGTTCATCGACCCGCCCTACGCTTCCGACCTGCTCGAGCGATCCCTCGCCCGGCTGGCCGCGGGCGCGCTGCTGGCTCCGGGGGCCCTGGTGGTGATCGAGCACCCACGGGATCGGGTCCCGGAAGCAGCCGGGGACTTGCGATGTCGGTGGACGAAACGCTATGGTGACACCGCGCTCACCCTGTTCGCCGCCCCGGGCGCAAAGAGCCGGACGGGGCCGGAAAAGGAGCAACCGTGACCGGACACCTCGCCATCTACCCGGGATCCTTCGACCCCCTGACCAACGGCCACCTGGACATCATCTTCCGCGGCCTCACCGTCTTCGACCGGCTGGTGGTCGCCGTGGCCGAGAACAGCCGCAAGCGCACCCTGTTCACCGCCGAGGAGCGCGTCGAGATGATCCGCTCGGTGCTCTCGTCCGAGCCGCGGGTGGAGGTCGACGCGTTCGAGGGGCTCACCATCGACTACGCGGTGCGTCGGGGGGCGACGGCGATCCTGCGCGGGCTGCGCGCGGTGGCCGACTTCGAGTACGAGCTGCAGATGGCCAACATGAACCGCAAGCTCAGCTCCAACCTCGAGACCCTGTTCATGATGACCTCCGAGAAGTACTTCTTCATCAGCTCGCAGAACGTGAAGGAGGTCGCCCGGTTCGGGGGTCCCATCGACGATCTCGTCCCGCCGCTGATCGCCGCCCCGCTCAGGAAGAAGATGTCGGAAAACCGGGACCGCTGACCGCCGCGGGATCCAGGGGCTCGGCGCCGCGCCGGGAGACGAGGTCGGCGAGGCCCCGGCCGATCAGCGCCGTGACCAGGGCGGCGAACACGCCCGAGGCCAGCACGCGCCCGGCCGTGTCGATCTCGCCCGGCAGCCCGGCTCGATCCCAGGCCAGCGCCAGGCCGAGCGCCGCGAGCAGGCTCAGTGCCGACACGAGCCGGGCCGGCGCCCGGCGGCCGAGCCGGCCTCTCCGCTCGACCCGGCCGGCCCCGGCCAGCCAGCGGGCCGCGATCAGCACGAGCCAGCACTTGACGGCGAACACGGCTGCCCCGGCGAGCAGCGCGGGCGGACCGGCGGATCCGGGCTCCGACGTGGTACCGGGCAGCAGCCAGCCGCCGAGGGCGCAGGCCGTCAGCGCCATCGAGCCGCCGCAGGCCGTGACCCAGGCCGCGATCCGCGCCATCGCCGGGGTGCCGGGCTGGCCGATCACCGGCCAGACCAGCGCGGCGGCCGAAGCCATGGCCACCAGGGCGAAGGGATTGGACCAGCCGTGCCAGCCCCAGGGTGCGTGCCCCTGGCTCGCGATCACCTCGGCGAGATCGATGGAGGAGCCGAAGGCGCCGGCCATGCCCAGGGCGGCGAGCAGGGGCAAGAGCCCGCACACGACGAACCCGACCCGCGAGACCGGACCGCCCGTGCTCCAGAGGGCCACTCCGGTCGCCCCGGCCATGGTCAGCCCGCAGAGTGCCAGGGTCACGGCGGGCCCGGAGATGCCGTCGATCAGCGCCGCGGGCAGCACCAGCATCGGCACGGACAGGGCGGCGATGCCGAGCGCCCGGGCCAGGGGGTTGAGCGCCGGGGACGGCGCGCCGGCGGTCCATTCGCGGCGCCGGGCCGGGGCGGCGAAGGCCAGGAACAGCCCGAGGGCCACGGCGGCGAGCATCAGCGCGGCGAACTCGTCCAGGGGCCAGGCCGCGGCCGCGTCCGGAACGAGCTCCAGCTCGCGGGGCGTACCGGCCGCGGACATCACGGACAGGGAGTGGGGGAGGAGGGAATCGAGACCCGCGAGGTCCGAGAGCCCGGCCAGAGCGAGACCGTCGAGCGCCAGCAGCCGATCCCGCGGATCGAGGCCGGCGCGGTCCGCGGGGGAGCCCGGTCGGACCCGTTCCACGACGAGCTCGGCATCCCCACCGTCGCCGGAGAGGCCGATACCCAGGTCGTCGACGAAGGCCTCCGCCTCACGCGTGCGGCGGGCGATCGCGGCCACGGCTCCGCCGGTGGGCCGAAGCTCGAGGGAGACGCCATGGAGCCTGGCCTCGACGCGCACCGAGCTCTCCGCCAGGGCCGTGGGGAAGGAGACATCCAGCATGCCGGAGAACGTCGCCGGCTCGGGGGCGAGCCGCGCCATGGCGATCCCCGTGATGGGAAGCTCGATCCGCGTTCCCGAGACGGCCAGGGCCTCGAGGGAGGAGCGGGAGCGGACCGCGGGGCCCGCGCCCGAGGGTTGCAGCTCGCCTTCGAAGACCAGGTGCGCAGGGCCCTCGACGAAGCCCTCGCCCTCGATGACGAGCACGTCGCCGGGCTCGATGACGCCCGGCCGCACCGCGTCGATCCGGGCGAGCGGCATGTCCACCGGCGCCTCGCAGCCGAGCAGTAGTGGCAGCAGCATGAGGGCGCGAAACGGGTGCGTCCGCGCCGCTCGTGGAAAGGCACGTGTCACGGGCCCACGTTAGCTTCCGCAAGGCCCGGGAATCCAGTTTTGGGTGGGGGAGCCTTTCCCGATCCCCGTCCGCGACGGAGCGTCCGGCCTGTCCGGCAGGTCGGATTCGTCCGACCGCAACGCCCTTGCCCGGCCAGCGGAAAAATGAGCTACAATCGACCAATGAAGGCCATCGTCGCGTCCGCCGGCACCGGGATCCCAGCCGCCGCATTCCCGTTCGCCTTGTGCATCTCGCTCCTCGGGGCGGCCGGCTGCGACGAGACGGACCGCTCGTGCGAGGACACCCTGCACACGGGCATCGTCATCGAGTGGAGCGGGGTCCCGGTGGACCAGTACGACTGCCGGATCCTCCGTTTCACCGGGAAGTACGGCGAGCCCGACGCGATGATCTTCAAGGCGATCATCGACGTCGAGTCGAACTTCGAGCACGGCGCCACGGGCTGCCCGAACCTGCCCTGCGGCATCCCCTGGGGCTGGACCGAGGAGGAGTGCCACTGCTTCGGCGTGATGCAGGTCGTGCCCGCGTGCCGCGGAACGACCGTCGATCTCGGCCGGCTCTACGACGGGCACCCGAACCTGACCATCGAACCGGGCATGCCGGGCTGGGCCACGTCGATCTACAACCCGGAGATCAACATCGAGGTGGGGATCCGCGGGGTGGCGAGCAACCGCGAGCGGATGAAGGAGAGCTTCCCGGGCTGCACCGAGGACCAGTACACGCTGATGGCCATCGGCGAGTACAACTCCTACGGCACCACGCAGAGCTGCACCGAGCTCAACACCGGGTACGTCGAGGCCGTGCTCGAGGCGTACACCCTCTACTCGGAGGCCGCGGGCTGGCCGGCCCGCGACTACTGACCAATCAGAAGTGGTAGGCCGCCCGGATCGAGAACGGGATGAAGAAGCCCACCTCGAGGTGCTCGTCGGGCTCTTCCCGGTCCGTGCCCTTCAGGTTGTTGATCGACACCATGAACCCGGCCTCCGCACCCAGGCCGAAGTCCGCCGAGACGAGGTACTCCAGGCCCAGGGTCACTCCCAGGTCGAACCTGTCCAGGTACTCGCGGGAACGCTCTTCGTAGTAGTCGGCATCGGCGTCGGCATCTGCGTCGCCGGTGTCGGATTCGTACGAGGCGATCGCGATCACCGGGGCCACGGCGATCCCCACGTAGAAGAAGGCGCTTTGCGGTCGCGGCTCGCCGACGATGAACCGGGCCCCCAGCTCGGTGGACAGCGCCCCGGCCGTGCTCACCGACTTGCGGTTGTCGTCCTCGAAGGACTCCCGCTGGACGTCGAGGCCCACGGCCAGGTAGACGTCCACGGCGCCGGCGGCGATCAGGCCCAGCTCCAGGTCGGGGGCGACGACGGGCACGTCGGAGACCACGGGCTGGCGGATGGTCAGCCCCGCGCCCACGTGGAACCCCACGCCTCTCGTTCCCTCCTCGGGCTCCTCGGCCGCGGCGGGCCGCGCGGCCAGGGCCAGGACGGCCAGACCCAGGATCGTCCAGGACAGTCTGCTCATGGCGCTCTTGCTCCTTGCTCCCGCGCAGCGCGCTGCTACTCCTTCACGAGCTGCCCGAGGGAGACGCCCATGATCTCGGCGATGGACAGCAGCGTGTCCGTCGAGGGCTGGTGTCTGCCGGACTCCAGGCGGTGGTAGTTGGGAGGCGCCATCCCGAGCCTGCACGCCATCTCCCGCTGGGTCGCGCCGCTCCGCTCGCGGAAAGCCTTGAGTCGCGCGGCAACCCGCCGGGCGAGATCCGATCCGGCAGTCGGTTCGTCGCCGTTTCCTTCGGCATCCGCGGCGATCTTCCGGAGCACCCAGTCGACCCCGCAATCGATGCAGCTCCCGTCCTCGCGGAACAGCACCACGCCGCTTCCGAACTCGTCCGGCGCGGCGAACACGAAGGGCGAGCCCGCCGGAAGGCCGAGCCGACGGAGCGGCACGTGCACTACCCGGCCGCCCTCGAACCCGAGGGAGAGCTCGCCGCTGGCGGCGCGGTAGCCCGCGACGATCACCCGCTCCGGCCAGACTGGCGAGCCCTGGGTCGCCTTTCCCGCCCGGGATGTCCTATGCGCCATCTTTCCTCCTCCGCTAGAGGTCCGCGACCTCCTATTCCAGCTCCAGGTTCCGCGTCTGCCGGGCTCGGAGCTGCCGCTCCAGATCCACGGCCCGCTGCTTCGCGACGCA
>CAYZAI010000362.1:0-5082 GCA_964476305.1 uncultured Myxococcales bacterium | reverse complement strand
TCCTGGGAGCGGCGGACCGCTTTCGCGGCCGCGCCGCGGTGCGCTCCTGGATCCTCGGCATCGCCGCCAACGTCGCGCGCCGGCACTTCCGCGGCGAGGCGCGGCACCGGCACATGGTCGCGTCCCTGGGCGAGCTCCCGGCGCGCGGATCCGGGGAGCCGGACGGCGAGGTCGAGACGGCCCGGCAGATCAGGAGGCTCGCGGCCGCCCTGCCCGCCCTGCACCACGACCTGCGCACCGCCTTCGTGTTGTGCGACGTCGAGGGCATCCCGGGCGTTGAGGCGGCGCGGGCCCTCGGCGTTCCCCCGGGGACGCTCTGGCGCAGGCTGCACGAAGCCCGCAAGTCCCTGGCCGCAGCCATCGAAAGGAAACCCGCATGAGTGTCAAGGACAGGTGCCCATCTCCTGTTGCCCTGGGTCGCGAGCTCTCGACCGGCGCAAGCGCCGGCACCCTCGCGCACCTGGATGTCTGCGAGCGCTGCGCGGAGCTGTGGGCTTCCATCTCCCTGGTGGCATCCCGGGCTAGCGATCTCCCCGAACCCGATCTCTCGAACCAGGACGTCGCCGCGGTTCGCGCAGCGGTGCTGGGTTCCGCCGCGAAAGCGTCTTCTCGTCGAAGGATCGCGAGGCGCGCGATCCGGTTCGGCACGGCGGTCGCGGCTGCCGTCGCCCTGCTGGCGCTCACCGGCTATCTCTCGTTCGGTCTCTCGGCTTCGGATGCCGGCGAAGCGGCGGCCGCCCGGGCATCCGTTGCGACGAGGCCCGAGGCCGTACCGAGGCACCGGGCGACCGTCCATCCTCACACCGGAGCCGAGCAGATCGCCGTCGGCGCGCAACCAGACGAGATCGTCCGCCTGAGCGGGGGCACGATCACCGTCGAGGTCGCGCCCCTCGGGCCCGGAGAGCGGTTCCGCGTGATCACCGGGGACGCGGAGATCGAGGTGCGCGGCACGGTGTTCGACGTGACGGCCGCCGGGGACCTCCTCGTCGCGGTGAACGTTATCAGCGGCGAGGTCGTCGTTCGGCCGGCCGGGGCAGGCGAGGTGGTGCTGGCTGCGGGCGACCGCTGGTCGCGGCCGTCCGATCGCGAGCCGGAGCGGGCAGCACATCTCGACGCGCGGGAAGAGCGACCCGGGACGGCGGGCGCCGGGCGTCCGTTCGAGCCGCCGGTTCCGGAACCCTCTTCGAACGACGGGGAGCCGCCCATCGGTGGCGCGACAGCGGCGGCGCAACCCGGAAACCCCCAGCAGCAGGCCTTCGAGGAAGGCTGGCGCGCCCTGCGCTCGGGGAAGACCCTGGACGCCGCGGCGGCTTTCGGGCGGGCTGCGGCCGGCGTCGATCCCATCGCGGAAGACGCGGCATTCTGGGAGGCGGTGGCCCTTTCCCGGGCCGGGGCCCAGGACCGGGCGAGAGGCGCCCTGCAGGAGTTCGTCGCGCGCTTCCCGGGATCGACGCGTGCGGGCGAGGCCGGCACCATGCTCGGCTGGATGCTGCTCGAAGCGGGGTTGCCGCAGGAGGCTGCCGCCAGGTTCCGCAGCGCCCTCGGCGATCCCTCCCCACGGGTCCGTTCCAGCGCGTCCAAGGGTCTAGAAGCTGCCGAACCCCTCCGCTGACCCTCTCGATCAGGCTCCGCCGTCCGGCTCGGCCTTGCCCCGGACCCGGACCGAGGGTAGCCTTTTCCGGTCGAAGCCAGGAGGACCCATGCGTCACGACGAAGGGAGAGACGATCGGAGCGGAATATCGAGGCGCGACGCGCTCAAGCTGGGCGTTGCCGCGACCGCCATCGGGATCGCCGGGCTTCCGGCCGCGGCCCACGCCGAGGCGGGGCCCGCCGGGGCCCGCTCCGGCCCGGGGCACGTGGTGGAGGTCCACCAGCCCGGCATGTGGGGCAGGGTCTTCCCCCACGCGGAATCCGCCCGACAGATGGTCCAAAAGGCCGTGGCCACGCTGGCCGACGAGGACGATCTCGGCCGGGCGTGGTCGAAGTTCGTTTCCAAGGACGACCGGGTCGGGATCAAGATCAACTGCCTGGGAGGGCGGATGGCCTCGACGATGAGAGAGGTCGTCGATCCCGTGGTCGAGGGGTTGCTCGCCGCTGGCGTGGCCGACGAGAACATCATGATCTTCGACCAGTTCGGCGGCAACATGCGCGGCGCCCGCTACACCTGGCAGGACAAGCCGGGGAAGATGCGCGTGATCAACCACGACGTGCTCGGCTACGATGACGTGCTGACCGAGACCGAGGGCGCCCGCGGGCGGCTGGCGAAGACGCTCTTGTGGACCACCGCCGTGATCAACGTGCCGTGTCTCAAGGACCACGACCTGGCCGGCGTGACCTGCGCGATGAAGAACATGGTCTTCGGCTGCGTCGAGAAGCCGCAGCTCATGCACCGGGACATCCACGTCGGCATGCCGCACTTCAACGCCCTCGAGGCGATCCGAGGCCGGGTGCGCCTGAACATCGACGACGCGTCCTACTGCCTCTACGACGGCGGCCCCAAGCAGAACCCCGGCACCACGGACCGCTACGAGCGGGTCTTCGCCACCACGGATCCCGTGGCCGCGGACGCCGTGGCCCTGCGGGTGGTCGAGGAGCACCGCGCGGCCCACCGCTTACGCACCCTGGCCCAGGTTCGCAGGCCCGCCACCTACCTCCACCTGGCCGAGCAGCTGGGCCTGGGCATCGCCGACCCGGCCAGGATCCGCCTCGAGAAGATCGAGCTTCCCCCCTTCACGCCCCCGGCCTGAGCCGCGAGCCCTCACCCCTGCCCCTCTCCCGCCAGCGGGAGAGGGGGAAGCGGGAAGGAGAGCGAATGAACGAGGGGGTGAGGGCCGATCGCCGCCTTCAGCAGTCGTCGTCGCAGGCGTCGGCCTGGTTGCCCACGATGCACAGATCGGCCGGCGTGCTGAGCAGCTGATCGCGCACGGCGGTCGCCTGGCAGGTGGGCAGATCCGGATTGAAGGTGATGTCGAACGCGCCGCCGATCAGGGACTGGAGCGAGTCCATGCCGAGCTCGGCCAGGTTGTCGTTCATCGTGATGTCGAGTGCGCCGGAGATCGACTGCACGCCCGCGAGTCCGGCCAGGCTCGTCAGCGCGCCGTTCGCCTCCACGTGCAGCGAGCCGCCGATGGAGGTCACCCCGGCCAGCGCGTCCACCTCGGTCAGCGCGCCGAGGCCCCAGATGTCGAGGTACCCGCCGATCAGCACGAGGCTGTCGAGCCCGTCCAGGTTGGCGAGCGAGTCGGTGCCCATGTCCAGGTACAGGTGGCCGGTGATGGTCTGCAGGCAGACCAGGCTCGAAAGGCTCGTGCACGCCGGACAGTCGATGTCGAGGCTGCCCGAGAGGTCGGTGTAGCCCTCGAGTGCGGCGAGGTCCGCGGGCGTGGCGATCTCGACATTGCCCGAGTAGGTGCCGGCAGCGCACAGATCGGTGTCCCCGTCGCTGTCCCCGTCGCTGTCCGCGTCACTGTCGGCATCGGCGTCACTGTCCGCGTCGCTGTCCGCGTCGCTGTCCGCGTCGCTGTCCGCGTCCGTATCCCCATCCGTGTCGGCGTCGCTGTCCGCGTCACTTGCGGCGCCGTCGTCGTCGTCGTCCCCGCAGCCGGCCGGCCCGGCCAGGGCCACCGCGGCCGCCAGGGCGGCCAGCATCAACCGTTTCGTCATGTCGATTCCCTCCTTTGGTTGTCGTTCGAACGCCATCATCGTAGCACACCGCGGGAATCCTCGGTGGCGGAACCCGCCCGGGCCGTGTCACAGCCCGGTTACGAAATCCCCGAGCGGGACCACCGAGATGTCGTCCTCGACGGCGTAGGTGTGCTGTCCCGGATGAACGATCCACAGGTGCGCAAGGGACAGATCCTCCTTCGCAACGCGCATCGATCTCGTGATCCGCGGCGCCTCGCTGAACTTGCACTCGACGCCGAAGCGCCGGCCGTCCCTGAGGAAGAGCAGGTCGAGCTCGGCGCCGCCATGGGTCGCCCAGAAGTAGGCCTCGGCGGGTGCCAGCCGGCGGGCGATCTGCTCGATGGCGAAGCCCTCCCAGGAGGCCCCCAGCCGCGGGTGGCCGAGCAGTGCGTGCCTGTCCTCGATCTCGAGCAGGCCGTGGAGCAGGCCCGTATCGCGGAAGTAGATCTTCGGCGACTTCACCTGGCGCTTGCCCAGGTTCTCGTGCCAGGGCTGCAGTTGTCGCACCATGAAGGCGCCGGTGAGGATGTCCAGGTAGGAGCGGACGGTCTTGTCCGAGATGCCGAGTGATCGGCCGATCTCCGACGAGTTCAGCGTCTGGCCGTGGAAGTGGGCGAGCATCGTCCAGAAGCGCCGCATGGCCGGCGCCGGGACGCGGATGCCGAGCTGCGGTATGTCCCGCTCGAGGAACGTGCGGACGAAACCCTCGCGCCAGGCGAGGCTGCCTTCCTCGTTGTCCGCGAGGAAGGATCTCGGAAAGCCTCCCCGGAGCCAGAGCCGGTCGTGGTCGCCCGCCTCCTCCAGGTTGAAAGGGTGGAGCTCGACGAACTCCACGCGACCGGCCAGGGATTCAGAGACACTTCGGACGATGTCCGGCGACGCGCTGCCGAGGACGAGGAAGCGGGCCTCGTTTTCCGGACGGTCGACGAGCACGCGGAGCACCGCGAAAAGGTCCGGCATCAGCTGGACCTCGTCGATGACGACCAGCCCGCGAAGCGCCCCGAGCACGAGCTCGGGATTCTGCAGCCGGCGCTGGTCGGGGACGGACTCCAGATCGAAGAATGCGGCGTCGCGCTCGTCGGCGACCCCCCTGACCAGGGTCGTCTTCCCGCTCTGCCTCGGGCCCAGCAGGGCCGTCACCGGCGCCCGTGACAGGGCGGTCTCGACACGGCGGACGGCATCCGGGCGGCGAATCATCCCGGGGAAGATAACATTGATATTTCGGATTGTCTATCCGATTTTTCAATGCTCAAGTGTCGTCTTTGCTTCTGCCGTTCGTTGCTATCCACACCGAATCAACTGCCTTCTTCCTCAATAATCTCGTTTCGATCCGTGTACTCGGTAGGCGTCTTGGGGCGTCTTGGGGTAGGCGTCTTGGTGGGCGTCGGGGTCGGCGTG
>CAYZAI010000361.1:0-5113 GCA_964476305.1 uncultured Myxococcales bacterium | reverse complement strand
GGGCAGCCGAACTTGGCCGTGACGAGATCCACGCCCCCGCCCTGGAGCTCGGCGCAGGCCTGCTCGCAGAACGTGACCTCGGTGTGATCGGCGTTGGACCACATCCAGCCCACGCCCGCGGCGCAGTCCTCGTCGTAGGGCACGACCTCGCCGTCGAAGTAGAAGTTCACGTTGTCCGGGTCCGCCGAGGCCTCGGGCTCTTCCAGCTCGAAGCTGCAGCTCACGATGGTGCTGGCGATGGTGGCCAGGGCCGCCTCCAGCGCGGTCTGGTCCAGGGCCGGGACGAAAGACGTGAACGGGCTGCCACCCGCCGCGGCGATGGCGTTCATCGCGGTCTCGTCCGCGTTGTCGGTGTAGCCGATCACCATCGTCTTCACGCCGGCCTGCAGCAGCCAGCCCGTGCGCTGCGCGAGCTCAGCCACGTAGTCGATGCCGCAGTTGTAGCTCGCGCTCGGCCCGCAGCAGTCGTCCCCGTCGGCTACCACCAGCAGGTAGGGCTCCCCGGGCAGCGCGTCGGTCATGAAGCCGGGCGCATAGGCCGCGTCGTCGAGCAGCTTGTCCATCTCCATCACCAGCGGATCGCCCGAGCCCAGCGCCGGAGCGTGCGTGTCCAGCCAGCCGCCGATGGCCGCCTCCTGCCCGGCCGCGGTGTCGTACCAGATCGGATTGTCCACGGAACAGCTCTGGCTGTACCAGGCATCCGGGTACGAGTCGAAACCGAACAGGAACTGCCCCTCGTAGTCTGTGAGCCAGCCCTGGATCGCGTTGCGGGCATGCTCGTACTTGGTGGTCGGGATCACCATCGATCCGGACATGTCCAGCAGCACGAGCAGCTTCACCGGCAGGTACTCGATGGCGAAGTCCTGCTCGTCGCAGAACGTGTCGGTGTTGGTGTCCGAGTCCGAATCTCCATCCCCGTCGGTGTCCGAGTCGGAATCCCCGTCCGAGTCCCCGTCCGAGTCCCCGTCCGTGTCTGAGTCGGAGTCCCCGTCCGCAGGCCCGAACGAGTCACCCGCGTCCTCGCAGGACCAGGCACCCAAGGCCAGCATGCCGCAAAGGAGAATCCACTCGGCGAATGATGTGGTTTTCATCTGGTCTTCCTCCGTGGAGCGCCCGGCGCGCATCCGGCCCGGCACCTCAAGGCTCGCCCCTGATGCGCACGTCATCGACCTTCCAAGAGTAGTCGTTGTTTCCGACGTAGCGGAATCGGACCCGGAAGGAGGAACCCGACCCGAGGTATGACGTGATGTCGAGCTCGGTCGCTCCGGTCGCGTCGGCGGAGTACGTGCTCACGGTCTGCCACTCGCCCTCGTCCGCCTGGACGTCGATCCTGCCGGAGTCCGTGGTGTCGCGATCCGTGTAGTCGTGGTTGAATGAGAGAACCACCGTGGAGCAGTCACCACGCGTGTGGGAATCGGTGAGCAACCGGTCGTCGAAGTCCGCGATCAGGGATGTCGAATCGATCCAGTAGTATCCCCCCTCGCCGCCGGTGGTGTTGTCTGCGTCGGACCAGGCCCAGGTCTGGCCGTAGCCGTCGTTGTCGTAGTCCTCGATGTGCCAGCCCTCGGGCAGCTCTGTCCCCGTGAAGTCCTCGAGGACGTCGAGATCGCAGTCCCCGTCGGAGTCCCCATCGGAGTCCCCGTCGGAGTCCCCGTCGGAGCCCGAGTCGGAGTCAGTATCGCTCCCCCCGTCGCCGTCCGAGTCATCGTCGCCACGAACGAAGACCTGACCCTTGGAGCATCCCATCGGGATCAGTGCCGCCGCGAGCAGCGCCGTGAGGGGGAATGTCGGTGTGTGTATTCTCATTTTCCGTCCTCGAACGGATTCAACTATAACATCTTTCCCGCGCCATGGGCAGAGTAACCGGGGCTGGCGTCACACAAGGCCTTTCCAGGCCCTTCATCGACATGAGACATAAGGCCTATACGTCCGTCTTGAAATCGATTAACGTCCGGTTCCTGACAGGCACGGGTGCACACCGTGCGCCGACGGGACGCACCGGTGCAGCCAGAGATTTCCAAGCGGAGGACGACCGTGGAAACAGGCCGGATGCTCGTTCTGGCGATCGCGCTCGCCGTTGCGCTCGTAATCGCGCCCGCGTTCGAAGCCCAGGCGCAGGACCAGGTCGAGGACGGGCAGGAGCCGGATGGCGGGGCCGGAGAGGAAGAAACCCTGGAGGACGACCTCGATTCCGGGGATGAAGACGAAGACGAGAGCGCAGGCGAGGGCGAAGAAGAGGAGGAGGTCGGTTTCGAACTCGACATGGACGCCCTCGGCGCGATGGATCCCGAAGCCGATCTCGGTGGTCCCGGTCCCCTCTCCGAGGACCAGGCCGCAGCCCAGGCGACCGAAGACTGGACCGAGCGGGATCTCGAGATCCTCGAGCTCCACGGCTATTTCCGGGTGAGGCCCGAGCTGTACCACAAGTTCTACCTGCGCAACGACGATGCCCTCTTCACGAGGCCGATGGAGCATCGCATCGACGCCGACAGCGACCCCGCGGGCTACCTCGGCAAGGACTGCCGCAGCAAGAATTCCTACAGCGCCTGCAAGAACAACAGCCTGGCCGGTGCCAACCTCCGGCTGCGCGTCGAGCCGACGATCAACGTCAGCGAGGAGGTCTGGATCAAGAGCCAGATCGATTTCCTGGACAACGTGATGCTCGGATCGAGCCCGCGCTTCTACCAGAACTTCGGTTCGGGCGAGATGATCGAGACCGGCACGGTCCAGGGCAACAACATCGGGCCCCCGGATTCGGACATGATTGTCGTGCGCCGGGCCTGGGGCGAGGTGATGACGCCTCTGGGCCAGCTGCGATTCGGCCGGATGGGCAGCCACTGGGGCCTGGGAATGCTGCACAACGCGGGCAACGGCATCGACCAGGACTTCGGCGACACCGTGGACCGCCTGATGTTCGCGGCCAGGATCAACGACTGGCTGCTGGCGCCGGCCTTCGACTTCCCCAGTGAGGGCGTGTCCGCGGTGAGCTCCGCCGGGCGCCCATTCGATGTGGCCCAGCTCGACGACGCCTACCAGCTCGTGGCGATCATCGCCTACAAGCACGACGAAGAGGCACAGCGCTCGCTGCTGAAGCGCGGTGATTTCGCGATCAACACGGGTCTGCATTTCAGCTACCGCTCCCAGGTCCTGTCGTTCGAGCTTCCCGTCACGTCCCGCACCGCGGATCTCGACGACGGGCACTTCTTCCGCCGCGACATGTGGACGGTGGCCCCGGACTACTGGTTCCAGCTGCTTTACGACACTTTCCACCTCGAGTTGGAGGTCGCCGTGATCTACGGCGAGGTCGGAAACCCGGACCAGGACCTGGCCGACTTCGACGCGGCGCGGAGGCTGACCCTGACCCAGTTCGGCGGAGTGCTCCAGGCGGACTACGGGCTGCTCTCGGACCAGCTCAGGATCGGCCTCGAGTTCGGCTTCGCGTCGGGCGACGAGCACGTGGAGGGCGTCAACCCGCCGACGACCTTCGACCAGGCCAACCGTCCCGACGATACCCGGTTCACGCAGTTCTCGTTCAACCCGGCCTACAACACGGACCTGATCCTCTACCACCACATCCTCGGGTCGGTCTCGGGCACCTACTACTTCCACCCCTGGCTGCGCTACGACTTCCTGCGCAGCCCGATGGGCAAGAACCTCGGGGTGCAGGCCGACGTGATCTACAGCCGCGCGGTGTTCGCCGAGTCGACGATCAGTGACGGCAACGCCAACATCGGCATCGAGCTGAACGCCCAGGTGATGTACGTCTCGGCCGACAACTTCCACGCCGGGCTGAAGTACGGCGTGCTCTTCCCCCTCGGCTCCTTCGAGGGCAGCTGGGACCCGGACGGCGACCCGGCCACGAACAACTCCCTGCGGGATACCGACCTGACGGTCCCGCAGACCCTCCAGATCCTTCTCGGCATCTCGTTCTAGGATGACCGCGGGGTCAGCCGACGAGATCTACCTCGACAACGCCGCCACGACGCGACCCTGGCCGGAGGTCAACGAGGCTGTCCTGCGGGCCATGCGAGACGGGTTCGGCAACGCCTCCTCCCTGCACCGGCGCGGCCTGGCCGCGGCCAGGGTCGTACGGGGGGCCGCGGACGCCGTCCGCGCTGCCGTGGGCGGCGGCCAGTGGAACGTGATCTTCACGTCCGGGGGCAGCGAAGCCGACGCCTGGGCGATCCTCGGCTCCGCACCTCGCGGGAAACGGGATGGCATCGTGTTCAGCGGGGTCGAGCATTCGGCCGTCGAGGAGAGTGCGCTGCGCCTGGCGACGGCGGGCTGCCGGGTGGTCCGCGTCAAGGCCGGGCCGGGGGGCGTGGTCGATCCCGGCGAGCTCGCCGCGGCGGTGGACGAGCGCACCGCGGTGGTGGCCCTGGCCCATGTGGCGAGCGAGATGGGTACGGTCCAGCCGGTGACCGAGGCAGCTCGCCGGGTCGCGGCGGCGGCGCCGCATGCGCTGTTCCACGTTGACGCGGTTCAGGCCCTGGCCCAGCTCGAGCGTCTCGACTACCCACGGGATGTGGGCTCGGTGGCGCTCTCGGCGCACAAGATCCACGGGCCTCAGGGGATCGGCGCGTTGCTGCTCAGGCCCGATGTCCGGCCCAGACCCCTGCTCGCGGGCGGGGATCAGCAGGACGGCCTTCGACCCGGCACGCTCAACCTGCCCGGCATCACCGGTTTCGCGGAAGCGATCACCCTGCTCGCCGCGCGCCGGGCCGATGGCATCCGGCGAATGCGCGCCCTGGCCCTTGAGCTCGCCGGGCTGCTGGTCTCGGGCGCGCCGGGGGTGCGCCTGCTCGGCGATCCGGCGGCGCGGGCACCGGGGATTCTCGTCGTCGCGGTGGCCAGGGCGAAGAGCGAGGTGCTGCTCCACGCCCTCGAGCAGCGCGGCGTGCTGGCCTCGGCGGGGTCGGCCTGCCACTCGACCCGGCGCGAGCCGCCCCGGGCCCTGGTGGAAGCCGGGCTCGGTCGCGACGAGGCCGCCCTGCGCTTCAGCCTCTCCTTCGACACCACGGCGGACGAGATCGAGCGCACCGGCGCCGCGTTCGGCGAGGCCCTGGCCTCAGTCCGCCGCGGCGTCGCCTGATCCCCGCTCGAGGCAGAGGAT
>CAYZAI010000360.1:0-5118 GCA_964476305.1 uncultured Myxococcales bacterium | reverse complement strand
AGACGTGCCACTGCCCGCCCTGCAATCGGGCGTGGCCCTGCACATCGCAGTGCAGTACGCGCCGGCCAGCGACAACGGCGATCATGGCGCCGTGCTGGTCGCCACCGGCTCCGTGGACACACCGCTGGTCACGATTCTCATCCGCGGCAACGCCCCGGACTGCGAGCGGGTGCTGCGCTGCGACGGGCCCCGCTTCGGCAGGCAACCCACCGGCCAACCCGCCTATTCGGCTCGTGCTTGCAGCAGCTTTGGCAACTCGGCCGTGAGTGTCTCCAGCATCGCCATCTCCGGCGATCCCGCGATCGCCCTGCGCGCTCCCACCTCCGCCACCGTGGCGCCCGGTGACAGCTTCTTGCTGCGGCTCACCTGCGAGTCAGGCGCGGTCGGAGAGCAGACGGCCGAGCTGACCCTGACGAGCAATGCCTGTCATGGGCCAGCCGCTGTCCATGTCGGCTGCACGTTGGCAGACCCCTTCGTGCCCGCATGTCTTGCCGCCTCCGGGTCTTTCTCGGCTCGGGAAGTATGGCGCTGGCTCGAGCTCTCCTCGGCCGTCAATGACGTGCGCAGCCTGCCCGTGGTCGCCAACCTCACCGATGACAACAACGACAATCTCATCGACATGCAGGACACGCCCGAGGTGGTGTTCACAGCCTCGGCGACCACCCTGATTCTCGACCCCTGCACCGCCAATGATCCGGCGGCGGAGCCGTTCCACCCGCTCCCCGTGGACGAGGTCTACCCGGTACCCGTGGACTGGCGCGGCATGCGGGTGCTCCACATCGGTGACTCCCACGTGTCCCGCGGGCTCACAGAGGGGCTCGGCGACCACCTGCGGCGGGCCGGGGCGCAGTACGATTCGGTGACCTGGGTCGGGTCCCGCAGCCGCTCGTGGGTACAGAGCGGCAAGCTGAGGAAACTGATTCGGAAGCGCTCGCCCGGGGTGGTGATCATCACACTGGGCACGAACGCCATCCGCCATCCGAAGCCCAGGCGGCTCTCCCACTGGGACCGCGCGCTGGTCGATTCGATCGGCCCGAGCCGCTGCTTCTGGCTGGGCCCGCCGTCGCTGATCGAGGATCGCCACGGGCTCAACCCCGCGCTGATGGAGTCGACCACGCCATGCCGCTATTTCGAGACGCGCCTGCTCGACTTCCCGCCCCGGAAGGACGGGCGGTTCCACCTCACCCGCGCCCAGGGCCTGGCCTGGGCCGCCGCGGTCTGGGTCTGGATGAACGGCGGGCCGCCGCCGCGGGACGACGATGCTCTTTAACTCGGTGGAGTACGCGGTCCTGCTCACCGTCGCGTTCGCCGGCGTGTGGCTGCTTTCGCGCTTCCGCCTCGCCCGGACGCTGCTGCTGCTCGCGGCGAGCTACGTCTTCTACGGGTTCTGGAGTTGGAAGTACCTCGGCCTGATCTTCCTGTCGTCGAGCCACGACTACCTCGCGGGCCGGGCCCTCGGCAGGGTCCGATCGCCGGCGGGTCGCAAGGCGCTGCTGGCTTCCAGCGTGGTGCTGAATCTGGGTGTCCTCTGCGTTTTCAAGTACTTCGACTTTTTCGTGGACTCGGCCGCGGACCTGCTGGCCGCCCTGGGGTTCCAGGCGAACCGGTTTCACCTGGGCCTGGTCCTGCCGGTGGGGATCTCGTTCTACACCTTCCAGACCCTGTCCTACACGATCGACGCCTACCGGCGGCGGCTCGAGCCGGTGCGCAGCTACCCCGAGTACCTCCTGTTCGTCTCGTTCTTCCCGCAGCTCGTGGCCGGACCCATCGTGCGGGCGAGCCACCTGCTCCCCCAACTCGGCCGCGGGCCGGTCCTCGACGCGCAGGCCGGCAGCCGGGCCCTGTTCCTGATCGGCATCGGGCTGATCAAGAAGATGGCCATCGCCGACTGGCTGGGCGCCCACCTGGCCGACAAGATCTTCTCGGACCCGTCGATGTACTCTTCGGTGGAGTGCCTGACCGGCGTGTACGCCTACGCCTTCCAGATCTACGCCGACTTCTCGGCCTACTCGGACATCGCCATCGGTTCGGCCGCGCTGATCGGCTTCGACATCCCACCGAACTTCGACGCGCCGTACCGCTCCGCGAGCCTGCGCGAGTTCTGGCGGCGCTGGCACATCTCTCTCAGCACGTGGCTGCGCGACTACCTCTACATCCCCCTCGGCGGATCGAGGAAGGGCCCGGGCCGGACCGTGGTCGCCCTGCTGGCGACCATGCTGCTCGGCGGGCTGTGGCACGGCGCTGCCCTGACCTTCGTGTTCTGGGGGGCGATCCACGGCGCGGCGCTGGTGGTCGAGCGCGTCGTGCCCAGGCCCGGCCTCGCGGATCGCGTGCCTGCCGGCCTGCGGCGACTGCTCGGCGTCGTCGTCACGTTCCACGTGGTCTGCGCCGCGTGGGTCTTCTTCCGCGCCCCGGACTTCGGCGTGGCCGCCTCGGTCTTCCGCTCGATCGCGGCCCTGGACTTCGGCACCGAGAACCTCCCCTGGTCCGTGCTCGCCGTGCTCGTCGCGGCCGTCGCCACCCACTGGCTCCCGGCCGGCTGGATGGAGCGGGCGAAGCGCGCTTTCCACGCGGTGCCGGCGCCGCTCCAGGCCGCGGCCCTGGTGGCTGTGATCCTCGCGCTCCATCAGCTGGCGCGAGTCGAGGTCACGCCGTTCATCTACTTCCAGTTCTGAGAATCGCGCGGCCGTGGCCTTCCAGGCCGCGGCCTCGGTCCCGGTCGCGATCCGGCTCACCTGTCGAACTCCAGGCGCATGCCCCGCACCGAGTCGTCGAACCGGCCGTTGCGGAAGGCCACGCGGCCGTTCACCAGGGTCGCAATCACGGTGGACGAGAAGGTGTGCCCCTCGAAAGCGGACCAGCCGCACTTGTGCAGCACGCCCTCGCGGGTCACGGCGTGGGAACGATCGAGATCGACGAGCACGAGATCCGCGAAGTACCCCTCGGCCACGGCGCCCCGGTCCACGATGTCGAAGAGTCGCGCCGGCGCGAGGGCGCCGGCCTCGGCGATGCGCTCGAGGGTCAGCGCCCCCTCGCGGTGGAGGTCGATCAGCAGCGGCAGCGAGTGCTGGATGTACGGCAGCCCGGCCGGCGCCCGGAGGTAGGGTCGCTCCTTCTCGGCCAGAGTGTGGGGCGCGTGATCCGTGGCCACCACGTCGATCCTTCCTTCCGCCAGGGCTGCCCGCAGGGCGTCGCGATCGGCTCGGGTCTTGATCGCCGGGTTGCACTTGATCCGCGTCCCGAGGCGTTCGTAGTCCCCGTCGTCGAACTGAAGGTGGTGGCCGCAGACCTCGGCCGTGATGCGCTTGCCCGCCACCGGGCCGGGCTCGAACAGGGCGAGCTCCCGCGCGGTCGTCAGGTGCAGCACGTGCAGCCGGGTCCCGTGCTCGCGGGCCAGCTCCAGGGCCTGGCACGTGCTCGCGAAGCATGCCTCGGCCGAGCGGATCAGCGGGTGCGCGGACATCGGGATGTCGTCGCCGCACCGGGCGCGCCATCCCTCGAGCTCGCGCTCGATGGTCGGCGTGTGCTCGCAGTGGGTGGCCACGGGCACCCGCGCCTCGCGAAAGATGCCGGCCAGGGCCTGCGGGTCGTCCACCAGCAGGTCGCCGGTCGAGGCGCCCATGAAGACCTTGACCCCGCAGGCGGCGGCCGGGTCCAGGGCGCGGATCTCGTCCAGGTTGTGATTGGTAGCCCCCAGGTAGAATGACCAGTTGGCCCTGGACGACGCCGCGGCCAGGCCGTGCTTGGCCTCGAGGGCCGCCCGCGTGGTCGTGGCGGGCGCGGTGTTCGGCATCTCCATGAACGAGGTGGTGCCCCCGGCGATCGCCGCCCGCGACTCGCTGGCGATGTCGCCCTTTTGGGTGTGCCCGGGCTCGCGGAAATGGACCTGGTCATCGATCAGCCCGGGGAACAGGTGCCGGCCGGCAGCGTCGATCACACCGTCCACCGAGCGCCCGGCGAGATCCGCACCCACGCCAGCTACCCGCTCGCCGCGGATCAGCACGTCGCCTTCGCGGACGCCGTCCACCGTGACGACGCGGGCGTTCGCGATCAGGAGCGTTCGCGCCATGTCCCCTCCGCGTCCCCTGGTAGCGCCTAGCGGGCGAAGGCGAGCGGTCCGATGGCCGCGTCGCGCCCCACCTGGGCGATCCAGCCGTCCGTCGAGCCGGTCCAGAACACCCAGCCGACGAGCCCCAGCCAGGCGACACCCATCAGCAGGCGCTGCCGGTTCCAGTAGGTATCCACCCGGGCGCGATCCAGCGGCACGAGCAGCGCCAGCAGCAGCACCGCTCCGGCCCAGCGCTGGATCAGCAGCACGGCCCAGGCCGCGCTCAGTACCATGAACACGCGCAGAAGGACGCTGGTGGCCGGGATGCCCAGCCTTACGGCGGTCGTGCGCACGCCCGAGGCCACATCCTCGTCGTGATCCCGGATGACCTGGATGGACTCGAAGCACGCCGAGAACAGCGCGAGCTGCCCCACCAGGACCCACCCGAGCACGCTGTCCACGGGGAAGCCCACCATCGGCATGGTGACGCCCCAGACGATCATCGAAAGCACGTCGACGTACGGCAGCCTCTTCAGTTTCCACGAGTAGACCCAGCAGATCCCGGCGCCCAGCACCAGCGGCGCCAGCAGGCCAGGACTCCAGGCCAGGGCGACCGCGGCCAGGAACAGGGCGAGGAAGATCTGCGCGCAAAGCGCCGCGCCCATGTGATCCTTGAGGTATCGCGCCTTGCGCTGGTCCTTGTTGGGCGAGGACAGGTCCTGGTCCACGTCGTAGTAGTCGTTGGTCAGGTAGGCCAGCAGGTTGAGCAGGATGCCGAAGCCGAAGCGCACGGCCATCTCGCCCCAGGCCAGGCCCAGGGCCAGCATGATCGCCGCGGCCGCGAACATGTTGGCCATCTCCAGCTTCCTGAGCCGGAAGATCGCCACGTCCGCCAGGATCCGGAGCGCCGCCCACATCTGCTGAGCATTACCTTTTCGGGTGGCCCGGCTCAACCGATATCGGTTCTGGGTGCCTCGCCGGGGGGTTCTTCGACGCCCACTGGCGGGCGGTTATATGGTAGAATCGCTTTCCGGAGGTCCCCATGAAGCACTTCACCCTGCCGATCCTCT
>CAYZAI010000359.1:0-5125 GCA_964476305.1 uncultured Myxococcales bacterium | reverse complement strand
CGTCCGTATCGGCGTCGGTATCGGCATCGGTGTCCGTGTCGGTGTCGGCGTCCGTGTCCGCGTCCGTGTCGGCGTCAGTATCGGCGTCCGTGTCGGCATCGGTGTCCGCGTCCGCATCGGTGTCGGTGTCCGCGTCCGTATCCGCGTCGGTGTCCGCGTCGGTATCCGCGTCCGTGCCCGTGCCGTCGTCGTCGTCGGCCTCGGGCACGATCAGCGAGCAACCGGCCGCCAGCAGCAGTGACCAGAACAGCGCCAGCACCGCGGCGAATGCGCGGAGACCCTTCGAGTGATCGTATCTCATCGTTTCCCTCTACTCCTTCGCTCAATCTCTTGAGAGCGATGGTAGGTGGAAAACAAGGTTTTTTACAATACCCTTGTTCGCCGGGGAGACATTCGTGGCAGCCGCCAGAACGAGGAAATCTAGAGCAGGGTCACTGTGAACTCGTAGTTCGCGTAGTACGTTCCCGACTCGTAGTCGCAGACGTGTATCGTGTACATGACCCCGGCAGTGAGATCCGCCGTGGCCGTCATTTCCATGTAGGGCTCGCTGCCGTCGCACGTCGTGGACCACCCGCTCATCGTCGCGATGGCGATGCTGGCCGCGGCCATGCTGGCGACCCTGCCGGCCCAGCACGGGCTCGCACACGCCGAGTGGGTCTCGGGCACGGTCTACATGGTGGTGCTGACCAGCATCACCCTGACCGCGATTCTCGTGCTGCTGATGGAGAAGACGCCGGTCCGCGCCTTCTACCAGGCGACCTTCCGCACCTTTGCCCCGGACGGGCCCGCGCTCCCGGCCGAGCCGACGCCCGAGGCGCCCGCGCTGCCGGCTCGGCCGCCGGAGCCGGCCGCACCGGTGGCGCCCTCCCCCGCCCCACCGCCGGAGATCGACGTCGACATCCCGCCTCCTGCGTCGGAACCATAGAGCGCGCAGCCGAGGGCGGCGACGGTCTGGGGCGACTCCGGACCAATTCGGCAGCAGCCGAGGCTTGCAATTTTGCATTGCAAATGCATAATTGCACAATCTGGCTGCCGAGGAGGGTTTCCATGCGCTATCTCCACCGTTCGCTCGAGCCGGCTCTGAAGAAGGCCGCCGGCCAGTTTCCCGTCGTCGTCCTGACCGGCCCCCGGCAGTCGGGCAAGACGACACTCCTGCGGCACCTCTTCGGCGGCTCATACCGCTATGTTTCCCTGGAGACGCCGGACGTCCGCCTGGCGGCAGAAACGGACCCGCGAGGTTTCCTCGATCTGAACGTCCCGCCCGTCATCCTGGACGAAGTCCAGCACGCTCCCGACCTTCTGTCCTATGTGAAGGAACGGGTCGACGAGCGCCGGCACAAAGCCGGGCAATACCTCCTTTCCGGTTCTCAGAACCTCCTGCTCCACGAAAAGGTCACCGAATCCCTGGCCGGTCGGGCAGCGCTCATGAAACTCCTGCCGATGTCGTACCGTGAACGCCGGAAGACGCCGCAAGCCCCCCTGCCCTGGGAGGCGGGCAGCAGGCATCCAGCGAACGGGGCGCTCTCCCAGGCGGCGCTCTGGGAGTCCTTCCTTCGCGGCGGCTACCCGGAGATGGTCGCGCATCCGGACAAGGACGCCGACCTGTGGTGGTCGAGCTACATCCAGACCTACTTGGAGCGGGACGTGCGCTCCCTGAGGCAGATCGGCGACCTCGGGCAGTTCCAGCTGTTCCTGCGGGCGCTCGCCGCCCGCAGCGCTCAGCTCCTGAACCTGACTGCGCTGTCCCGCGACCTCGGCGTGGCCGTGAACACGGTCAAGCAGTGGCTGTCGCTTCTCGAGGCGACCTACCAGGTCTTCATCCTCCGGCCGTACCACGCCAACATCGGCAAGCGCCTGGTCAAGACGCCGAAGGTCTTCTTCTCGGACACGGGGATGCTCTGCCACTTGGTCGGTCTGAAGGACGCGGGGCACGCCATGAACGGCCCGATGGCCGGGGCGATCGTCGAGACGGCGGTGGTGACCGAGGTCATGCGCACGCTCTGGCACCGGGGGACGGAGCCCCGGGTCCACTTCTGGCGGACGTCCACCGGGGTGGAGGTCGATCTCGTCGCGGAAACCGGCGAGGGGCTGGTCCCGGTCGAGGTGAAGGCGACAGCCACGCCGAGGCCGGGCATGGCCGCGGGCCTCCGGGCGTTTCGCGCGGACCTCGGCGAGCGCGCGGCGGGGGGATTCCTCGTCCATTGCGGCGATGCGAAGCTGCCCCTCGGCGACGGCGCGCTCGCCTGGCCCTTCGGGGAGCTGTGACCGGCGGCGTGGGGATTGACTTTCCCCTTAACAGTGCAGGGCGCAGCCCAGGGCCGCGAACCAATCCTCGAGGGTGTGATGCAATCCATGACGTACCGCCCGGACGAGCGGCGCTGATCGGCGCGGCCTGATCAGGCGCGACGGCGAATGCCGGATCCTCTTCATCCGGGCGGAATGATCCGGGTCCGGCCCTGGCGACGCCTACTCCTTCAGCGGCAGGACGTGGATCGCCTTGACGACCAGGGAAACCTCGTCGCCGGGCCTCAACTCCATCTCCTCCAGCGACTCGGTCGTGAGCACCGAGGCCATTGTCGCCGGCGTCGTGACGTCGAATTTGACGAGCGACATGACCTCGCCCTTCTTCACCGACCGGACCTTCGCCGTAATCGCGTTTCTCGCTCCGTGTTTCATGGCGGTCTCCTTGCCGGCCGATTGGCGCGGCGGTGGCGGGGAAAAAAACGACTCCTCGACCGTCGCCGCCCCTCGTTCGGATGCTCGGGCGACAATCCTGCCGATCAGCTCGCCCAAATCGATGCCGGTGCGCGCCGTCACTGCCGCCAGGGTATCGAAAAGCGCGTTGCAGCAGATGCACTCCCCGGCAACCTCGTCATAGCTCCCGAAGACCTCTTCCGTGCCCGGATACCGCGATACCACATCGAGCACGGTCATGGTCCCGTCGATGACCACGTCATCTTTCGACATGCGAGCCCCTCGCTTTTCTCGGATCGCGCGACAGGACCCCGTCCAGTGCCCGGGGAATCCAAGAGACGATCCCCCGTACGCTCGTCGCGGGCGTCGCCTCGGCAAGCAGGCCGGCGAATCTGTTGGCCATTGCCGCGGCCGCGGCGGCCTCGGGAATCGGCATCGCCGAGGACACGAGCACGCTGACGATGCCCGTGACGGTGTCCCCCGTCCCCCCGATGGCCTCGAGAGCCCCCACGTCAGGCTCGGCGACGGTCCGAACGATCCGGCCCTCCTCCACCACCAGGTCATGCCGGCCCTTGACCAGCAGGGTGCGGGCCGCGTTCCCGTGGGCATAGGCGCGATCGACGAGATCCTCGGCGCGGGTTTCATCGTGAAGGATGAACCCGCGCGCATAGAACGGGTGAGGAGCGGATTCGTCGGCCAAGAACGCCAGTTCGCCCGCGTCGGGAGTGAAAAGGTCGTAGCTCCGGGCGTGGCCACTCATCTTGGCGGCGTACATGAATCCGGCATCCGCGATCATCCGGGGGCGGGTGCCCAGTGCGTTCACGGCGGCGAGGACCCGGTCGTGCCAGTGGGCGATGGGCTGGAGGTAGTGGAAGGTCAGAACCCCCATGTCGAACTCGCACAGGTGTTCGGTGAGGTACTGGTAGAGTTCCCGGCTGCCTTTCCCATGGCCGATGTCCCCCACCAGGAATCCGTACGGGGACTCTGCGCCGAGGAATCCGGCGGTCGCCGCCGCAGCGGCCATGAGCGCCGGAGTCCCCCTTTCCAAGTCCACCTCGGTCCCGCCGACCGACAGGACCGAGTTATCGAGGACTATCCGCCCGTGGGTGATCGGGAAGCCGCGTACTGGCACGGTTCCGACTATGGCGAGCATCTTCTTCGCAGCTCCTCGTAGGCGAGCTGAAGCGCATAAGCGCACAGCGTATGGCCGATATCCCGGGGTTGTGGAGCCTCTCCCAGGCTCTTCCCGGTCATCTCGAAGGCGAGATAGGGGACATCCGGACACCCCCCTCCAGAGATGTTGACGATCCTGAGGTCGCTCTTGTCGACCGTGATCTTCATGTTCGCGGCGCGTACCATGAGCCAGGCCCCGAAATCCTTCACGTTGAAGAGATCCACGGGCCTCAGCAAGGGAGAGCTGACGGGAACCACGTCGATGGGACCGATTCTCTCGCGGTCGAGGGTTTTCCTTATCCCGAGCTCCTCGATCAGCGGGAACTCGATGACCAGATCGCAACCGGTTCGCACCTCGGGTGGAGGTCCCATGACGCGAATCGGCCAGGCTTCCTTCCGCAGTGCCTTCTCCGCTCGGATCACATCGCTTGTGGTGGCGAAGATCAGTATGCCGGAATCGACCTCGTCCCGTCCGGCTGCGGGACCGGCCTTTCTCCTGAAAACGTCCAGGAAAGACACGGCGCTCACTTCACGATCCTGATGTGGTATTCAATCCCCTCGACCCGGATGTCCCCCACCTTCCATCCCTTGCTGGCGGCAGCCCGGGAGACGTTCTCCTTCGAAGCGTCGGTATCCACGATGATTTCAATCTCTCCTGAGCCGAGCTCCTTCATCTTGTTCATGGTCATGATGACCGGTTGCGGGCAGGAAAGCCCGCGTGCATCGATCCGTGCGCTCATGACGATCCTCCTTCGCTAGACCGGCTTCTTCCTCATGGTGAAACCGATGAAGAGACAGACCAGAAGCCCCAAGACCACTGCCACGGCTCCATGGGGCCCGAGGCCCTTGGGAGTGCTGGCCAGCCCGAAGTTGTGGGCGATCCCCGCGCCGAAGAGCATGCCGACGACGAAGACCGCGGAGTCGCCGTCGCCTTCGCCGCTTAAGAACAGCTGGCGGCCGGGGCAACCGCCGGCGAGGGTGAAGGCGAGGCCGGCCAGGGTCATCCCCAGGGCATTCCACGGGTGGAGGGTGTGCGCCACCGGCTGGCCGGCGAAGCCGGCATGGAACTGTCCCAGCACGAGGTTGGTGCCGAAGGCGGCGACGAGGAGCGCGGCCAGCCCGCCGAACAGATGGGTGTGGCGGAAAAGGATGAGATCGCGGATCGCACCCATGGTGCAGAACCTGCTCTGCTGGGCCATGGCTCCCACGGCCAGCCCGATGCCCAGCGTGTTGGCGTCGACGATCAGGCGGAACACGA
>CAYZAI010000358.1:0-5139 GCA_964476305.1 uncultured Myxococcales bacterium | reverse complement strand
GGGATGAACCCCGTCCCTACCGTTTGCGGACGGGGATGAACCCCGTCCCTACCGTGGCGGAATGCGGTCACCGGGCCTGGAGGCGTTCGATGCCCGACGGGCGGCGCGAGCGCTCCTGCAGGGCATTCCTGCGCTCGGCCTCCCAGACGTCGTCCATCCCCTTCTCGGGGAGATCCCGCAGCAGCTCGAGGTCCTGGTGGCCACGCAGCACCAGGGACAGGCTGCCCTGGGTCGTGGCGAAGGCCAGCAACTGCGACTCCTCGACCCCCACGCTGAGGGTCACCGTGCGGTAGCGCGCCTCCTCGGCGACGCCCGCCCCGCGCACGGCCCGCCCGGTGGCCAGCACGGTGACGTTCTGCAGCAGGGTGACGGTCACGCGCTCCCCTCGCCGCTCCCCGCGTTGGAACGTCCCCAGGATGTCCACCCTGTGGCCGGGCCGCAGCATCCCGCCGAGGGACAGGGAGCCGTCCACCGGGATGGCCATGGCCCGCTCGCCAGGGCCCACCAGCCGGGCCAGATCCTCGGCGGATGGATCTGCCCGCTCGGTGAAGTCGGTCCAGGCCAGGGTCGCTCCGGGCTCCAGGTTCACGGCGACCTCCAGGCCGAGCACGTCCTGCAGGCGCGTGGCGGGCACGGCGCGGGCCTCGACCCAGCCCGCGGGCACCTCCCGGGTTCCGAGCCGCGCCTCGTCGGCCGGTTCTCCGGCACGGATCAGCGCCGAGGCCACCAGCACCTCCACCGGCACCCCGCCACGGGCCTCCGCGGCCAGGCCGCGCAGGTAGAAGAAGTGCAACGCCCCGGCGGCAAGGCCCAGGCCCAGGGCGACGAGCCAACGGCGGGCCCCGGAGCTCACGGCTCGCTCCCGCCGGAGATCGCCACGGCCAGTAGCGGATCCGCGTCCTGCCCGTCGCCGGTCGCCCAGACCATCGCCCGGACTCCCCGGCCAGGCCCTTCGAACTCCACGGCGGCCGTGCCCGGAGCCCGGCCCCGCAGCGCCGCCGACGCTGGGCTCAAGGTCCAGCCGGACCGCTCCAGCGCTTCCCCGGCGGCGATGACCACGGCGGTCGGCTCCCCGGGCACCCGGCGCAACTCCAGCGCGGATCCGTCGTCGAGCAGGGCCGAGACGAGGTGCTCGCCGGGCAGTCCGGCCGGTGGCAGGGGGACCGAGCATCCTCTGGCCGCCTCCAGGGCGTCCTCGTCACCTCCCTCGCCGACCAGGCGCACGGCCAGCCCGGCCGTCTCGATACAGATCACCCGGCTCGCGGGCTCCCGATCCGAGGCCCGGGCGGTGCCCCGCCAGGCGATGACCGCGGCCCCGGCCGCCAGCAGCACGATGACGACCGGCCTACTCATCGCCAATCCCCAGAGCGGTCGTCACGACGTCCGCCACGAGCTCGAGCAGCCCGTCCACGGGCTTCATGTTGCACATCAGCACCCGCCGTCCGGTCACGGTCCGCTCCGGCCCGCCGAGCGGCACCGGGACGTGGTGGACGGCGACGTCCGCCGCGGCCTCGGCGTGGTTCCAGGACAGGGGCTGGCACCCCGCGATCGCTTCCAGCATGCTCTCCTCCTCCTCTCCCAGATCCACCTGCACGTCGGCGGTCTGGGGAAAATCCTCGAGGCTCTTTTCGGCTCCATCGCACTCCCCCGTGCCGGCAGCGGCCAGGACCGCGGTTCCCGCGGCCAGCTGCGCCTCCAGCCGGCCGCCCATCAGGTGGTGCAGCGCCAAAAGGCCCATCCACACGATGATGAAGAACGGCACGACGATCACGCCCTCGGTCATCGCTGTCCCCCGATCGTCCATCGCCATCGGACCGCGCATCGCGCCTCCTCGCGGCCACCAGGGCCGCTTCAGTGCAGGATGAACCCGTCGATGCCGAAACCGTCCAGCAACCCGGTGAGGCCCTGACCTCCGCCGAGGCCATCGACCTGGCCACCTACCTGCTGGCAGTCCGCGGCGAACTCGCCCGAACACGACCCGGAGAGGCCCCCACCCTCCGACGGCAGGCGGAACAGCACCAGCCGGGAGCGCCAGTCCATGTGCCACAGATCGCCCGCGGC
This sequence comes from uncultured Myxococcales bacterium, assembly GCA_964476305.1. Lineage (GTDB taxonomy): Bacteria > Myxococcota_A > Polyangia > JAAYKL01 > JAAYKL01 > CAYZAI01. The sequence goes on along the minus strand of CAYZAI010000358.1, from coordinate 3,078 downwards.
CGAGAGGAAGTCCGACCCGGCGAAGGCCACGCGCCCGCCGAAGCCCGCCCCCTGCCCGAGGCCGCCGGCGATGGCGACCTTGCGCCGGCGCGTGGTCCCGAAGCTCCCGCCCAGCACGTAGCCGCGCACCCGCAGGCCCTCGGGCAGCAGATCTTCGTCCAGCACCCGGGGCTTGGCCCACTCGTCCGAGTCGAGGGGTTCGCCCTCGACTTTCGTGTCGATTTCGCGCTCGACCAGGCAGCCGTGGAAGTCCAGGTAGGCCTCCCGGGTCACGCGCTCGGCTCCGGGCGGATAGCCGAAGCCCGCGTCCTCGCGCTCCTCGGCCGCGCAGATCTGCGACGCGCCGCATTGCCCCTCGCCGTCACAGGGGTCGCCGCCCAGCCAGACCAGCTCGCGCTGGCCTGACTCCTCGATCGACATCGACGTCCCGCCGCCCCCGTCCGGCCACTCCACCCAGCGGTCCACGCGCCGGGTCCACAGACCCTCCACGTACTCGCTGTCGTCCACCAGCCCGATGCAGGCCGCGCAGCCCCAGGCCGAGCACTGCTCGCACGCCGCGGACACGCAGCAGCCCTCCACCTCGCTCGGCCGCGCTGCGGCGTCGTCGCACTCGGTGTGCTCGGACAGGGGCAGGGGCACGTCCTGGGTCATCGAGTCCGGCGGCGAGGCGTCGCTGCCGCCGCAGAAGTAGCCCGAGAACGTGCCGGCCAAGCTCGAGACCAGCTCGCCCACAGTGTCCTTGGCCATGTCCGGCAGGCCCCCCGGCAGGAAGAAGGTGGACATCACCACCACGTCCATCGCGGCGCGCTCGCACAGGTCCTCGAAGCGGCCTTTCTTCGTCGGCAGGGGGTCGGTCACGGGCCAGGCGAACCCCGCGTGGACCGGGTCGTGCTCGTCGCGGGCGGCGATGTAGACCGCCTCGGCCTGGGCCAGCAGCGGCACGATCTCGTTGATCTCGTCCGCGGCCTTCTCGAGGCCGTCGAGCACGTCCTTGATACGCGGCTCCACCTTGTCGGCGATGGACGTCACCTTGTCGAGGGCCTGGCCCAGGGGCGCCATCGCGCCGCAGGCCGCGCCCTGGGTGACGATGCAGGCCACGCCCACCGCGGCGATGGCCACCGCCAGGATCGCCTGGAGCACGCGCAGGGCCACCAGCACGGCCAAGGCCGCGGACATCACCAGGTTGATCAGGGCCAGCAGGTTCATGCCCCGGGCCTTGGCCGCCGCGTTGGAGTAGGCCACCGCGTCGGCGCCGTCCTGGACGATCTGCTGCTCGAGGGCCGCCTGGCCCACGCCGGCGACGTGGTAGACCAGGCCCACCAGGAACAGGGCGATGAACGTCGCCATCACCATCACCGCGCCCGAGTCTCCCGCCGAGGCGGCGAGTCGCGGGGTTGTCGGCGCTGCCCGTGGGTGCTCTCGATTCACCCCCTGCTCATCGGCCGTTTCGGGGAAAAGTTTCCTGCCCGGGGCGGGAAAAAACGCAACCGCTCGATATCAAGCGGGTATTTCTTCGCGGGTATCTCTTCTGGTTTCTCTTCGGCTTTCTCTTTGGCTGTCACCGCACGCACGAACCTGTGTTATCATTGCTTCGGGTCAACCCGTGGAAGGGAACATCTCGATGATTCCGGCGGTGAAGAAGCGGACAGAGGAGCTCGCCGGCCTGTGCAACCGGTACCACGTGCTCAGGCTGTCGCTGTTCGGCTCGGCGGCCACAGGCGGGTTCGATCCGGATGGAAGCGATCTCGATTTCGTCGTCGAATTCGCGAAACTGCCTCCGCGCGAGCGCGCGGACGCATACTTCGGCCTCCTCCGGGATCTCGAGGCATTGTTCGGCCGCGAAATCGATCTGCTCGAGAGCGGACCGGCCAGCCGCAACCCCTACATGAGGCGTTCCATCGAGGAAACGCAACTGACGGTCTATGAAGCGGCGTGACATCCGCAAGTACCTTCACGACATCAGGTCCGCGGGCAAACTGGTCTCGCTGTTCGTGGCCGACAGGAGCCTGGAAGAGTACCTCGGCGATGCGATGATCAGGTCCGCGACCGAGCGGCAGTTCGAGATCATCGGCGAGGCGCTGGGGCAGGCGGTGCGCATCGACACTGCGCTCGCGGATCGGATCACCGATGCCGGGCGAATCATCGCCTTCCGCAACCGGCTCGTTCACGGGTACTCCTCCATCTCCGACGAGGTCGTCTGGGGTGTCGTCGAGTCGAGCCTGCCGCGACTCCTGAGCGAGGTCGCGGCACTTCTGGGCGAGGCGGAAGAACCGGGCGACTGACGGGGCACGGTTCCGCTCGGAAGAAGGCTCGACGAGATCAGAACACCGGCACGTCGCCGAGGGCGGACGGGGGCTCGTCGTCGCCGACGAAGCTGGTGATCCCGTAGCCGAGCTGGCCGTACCAGTTGAGTCCCCAGCAGCGAAGAGCGCCTGACTCGAGGATGGCGCAGGTGTGATACTGGCCCACCGAGACCTGCACCGCCGTGCCGCCGAGATCCACGTCCCCTGCGGTGGACGGAAGCTCGTCGTCGCCGATGTCCCGCGTGTGGCCAATGCCCAGCTGACCGAAGAGGTTACGGCCCCAGCACCTCATCTCGCCCGTATCCAGCAGGACGCAAGTGTGATCTCCGCCCGCCGCGACGGCTGCCACCGTACCGCCGACATCCACATCTCCAACAGTGAACGGCTGCTCGTCGTCGCCGATGTCTTCGGTATTTCCGTAGCCGAGTTGGCCGTAGTAGTTGTTGCCCCAACAGCGTACTGCACCGGACTCCAGCAACGCGCAGGTGTGGTTGGCACCTGCCGTGATTCCGATGGCAACGCCGCCGATATTCACGTCTCCGGCGCTGGCCGGCAACTCGTCGTCGCCGATATTATGGGTATGGCCGTAGCCGAGTTGCCCGAAGGCATTGTGGCCCCAGCAGCGCACCGCGCCGGTGTCCAGCAGGGCGCACGTGTGGCTTCCGCCAGTCGCAATTCCGTTTGTCGTGCCGCCGAGATCCACGTCCCCGGCGCTCGAAGGTGTTTCGTCATCCCCGATGCTCTGGGTATGTCCGTAGCCGAGCTGGCCCCATGT
>CAYZAI010000357.1:0-5144 GCA_964476305.1 uncultured Myxococcales bacterium | reverse complement strand
TGGAAGGGGTCAAAACCCGCCATATGACACTTAGCTGACGCCGCAGCCTGCGTAGGACGATCAAGTGTCAAGTGGCGGGTTCTGACCCCCATCTACCCCGCTCGGCCATCTTCACCGGGAAACCGAACGGGAACGATCGATGCACTTCTCCCAGCCGTGATACTATTCGCGATGGTTCGTGGGTGGAATGTCACAGGATGGAACGAATTGCGACCGGTGAACCAGATGGACCGCCGACTGCCGCTCCTCCCGCTCGTTCTCGCTGTGCTCGTGTCAACTTCCGCCTGCCACTCGACCTACTCGCCGCCTCTGCGCACAGGCTCTTTCGGCGCGCCAGCGGGCGTCGGTGCGGGAGAGGTCGAAGTCGGGTTGGGGGGCGGCGCGATCTGGCCCCAGCCGCAGTCGACAGCGGGAATCAGGCCGTGGGTCGGGCCGCAGGCCGTAGTCGGCGTCACGGACCGGGTGGGCGTCGAGCTCGGAGGCGAGTGGTCGCACCGTCGGTCTGCGTCCGGATTCGGCGCGGTCCGGATCGTCCTGGACGGCCGCAGCGACCGCGTGAGACGACTGGACGTAGATGTCGCGCTCGGAGGAGGAGGCGGCGTGGGTGGCGTCGTCTGCGACAACACGGACTATTCCGGCACTTCCGAGGGGATCGGAACCCTCGCAGCCCCGGTCGAGTGCCCCGGTGGCCGCGAATGGGACGGCCGCTCCTGGTACCAGCGCCCGTTCGAGGGTGGGCTGTTCGAAATCGGGCTCGGCTGGCCGTTGCGCAATTACAGGGTCGTGCCGTTCACGCGGCTGCGCGCTCAACTCACGACCGGCTCCACGACGCCGACCACCTTCTGGGGATCGCTACAAGGCGGCGTGCAGTTCAACCTCGGCGAAATCGTCTGCCTGCACCTCGGCTACGGGATCGCGTTCTACCACGATTCGGTCGACCCCATTGGGCAGGAAGAGAACGATGGCTCGCACGTGGCTGCCTACTTCGACCTCGGCCTTGCCTTCTTCGTCGGCCGCAGCGAGGGGAGTGCGACGGCCGCCGTCCTTCAGCTCAACCGGTCGTGAGAGAGATGAAGGTCAGAACCCTTCGATCAACTTCGAGCTGGCTTGCTCAACCCAGCCTCCGGCCTTGAAACTCTGGACTTGAAACCCTGGACTCTTGAGACTTTTTCCCGCTCTGTTAGGCTCTTCGGGTCGTGAGAAACCTGTCGCAGAACAGGTATTCCGTCAACTCCGGCCGGGAAACTCCGGCCGGGAAACTGCGGTAATCCGGCCTATGCGCTGAGAATTCCGGCGGATAACGGTTGATGGCGGATGCCGGCGTGTCTACGCTGTCCACGTGGACAAGCCGCTTCCCCTGCTCGCACTGCTGACTTTGCTCCTGCTGCCGGCCGGGTCCGCGCGGACGGCGCTGCCCGTCCCCGAGGGCCACACCAGCCTCGAGATCGGGGCCTGCCGGCTGGTGCTGCCCCTGCGCAACGCCGGGGTGTCCGGGGAGCTGGCCGAGACCTGCCGCGAGGCAGCCCCCCGCATCTTCCATCAACTGGGCCAGACGCTCGGCGACGAGGCCGCGGGCCGGCTCGAGGTACGGCTGGTGGACGACCCGGCCCGGATGGTCCATGCCGCACCGCCCGGGGCGCCGCCGCCACCCTGGTCCGGGGCCGTGGCCTACCCGGAGCAGGACCTCGTGATCCTGGCCCTGCGCCACCGGGACGGCAGCCCGGCCTCGGACCTGCGGGTGGTGCTCGAGCACGAGCTGAGCCACCTGGCCCTGCGCCGTGCCCTGCCCGAAGGTGCGCAGGTGCCGCGCTGGTTCTCCGAGGGAATCGCCATCCAGCAGTCCGAGGGCTCGTCCCTCCTTCGAGACGGCCTCCTGCGCTGGGCCGACGCTGGCGACTCCCTGTTGCCCCTGTCCGCGATCGAACGGTATCCCGAGTCGCCGGGACGGGTGAGCCTGGCCTACGCCCAGGCCGCGGGCTTCGTCGGTCACTTGCTTCGGGACGGCAGTTGGACCGGCATCCGCGCGCTGCTCGATCGGATGCGGCGGGGTGACGCCTTCGTGGATGCGTTCGCCGCTGTCTACGGCCGGACCGCGGACGATGTCGAGCGGGAATGGCGCGCGTCCCTCACCGGGGGTCTCGGCTGGGTCGCCCTCGTCACGGGCACCGGCGCCCTGTGGAGCGTGATCACGGTCCTCTTCGTCGTCGCCGTCGTGGCGGCCGGAAGGCGCAAGCGCCGGCGGCTGGAGGCCATGGCCTCCGAGGAGGAACCGGTGCAGCGGCTGATCGAGACCTTCGAGCAGCTTCGCGAGGCTCTCCCTCCCGCTTCCTTGTCCGGGCCTTCCCGCGGCATCCCGCCGCGGACCAAGGTCGTCGTGGACGGTCGATTCCACACCCTGCACTGAGACTCTGGAGTCCGGAGCCGGATCAGCCCTCGAAATCGAGGGCGGCGACGAGATCGCGAAGGGCTACCGCCTGATCATCGTCCGGCGCGACGAAGCGCATCCCGACGCCGGCCGGGCCCTGGTCGCCCCCCTCGCGCCACCAGGCCACCTCCGCCTCGATGGCCAGGGGCTGCCAGGCTGTCGGCGCGGCCAGCACCAAACGCACGCGCTCGCCGCGTTCGAGACATTCGTCCGTGACAACGAACGCGCCGCCGATCCCGATATCGCGGGTGTAGGCCGGCAGCGGCTCCGGGGAGGTGGCCCACAGGCGGTGGATCCGGACCTCGACCGCGGCCTGGGGCCGGGACGAGCCCCGGAAGTGACCGTCCTCAGACATCGGGGACGCAGACCTTCTCGCCGGCCGGGTCGAGGTCGACTATCGTCGCACGGAGCTCAGCGGGATCGACGCAGACGTAGGCGCCGCGGCAGTCGCCGTCGTCACCGCAGTGCCTCAGGCAGTAGGATCGTCCGCGGTTGGGCTCGATGATCTCGCAGGTCTCGTCCGGTGTCCCGTCCGCGCAGGGGGTCGTGAACTCGACGCAGACCGCCTCCCCGGGGCAGCCGTCCGGATCACAGCCGATGATCAGGCAGTAGCCGCCCGGCTGGGTGCGGTCGCAGTTGCGGTCCATCATCGACGAGCAATCGATGTCATACGAGCAGGAGTCACCGATCTCGGCCTCGCAAGCGGCGAGGCCGGCCAGGGCGGCAACGAACAGCACGATCTGGGAGTGCTTCCTCATCGCGGCTGCACCATACCACGAACCCGCCCGGCGGGCGCAAGAGGACCTCCACCGGAGGTCATCTGAGCCCCCGGTAGCGGTCCCAGATCTCCCCGGGAAGCTCCCTAACGAGCCGGCGACGATCCAGATCGACCAGAGCGATGGCGGTCCGGCCTCCGGCCAGCTCCAGCTTTCCACGGTAGCGCACGATCGAGTGCTCGAATTCGAGGCGTCCCTCGTAGCGCTCGAGGAGCCGGTGCCGGGTCGTGCATGCCAGCCGATCGCCGAAGACCGCCGGCCAGAGGTACTCGCAATGATTGAGCACCACCGGAGCGCCGATGCGGTTCTCGATCATCCAGCGCATCGGCAGCACCTCCTCGAGCAGCGCGAGGCGCCCCTTCTCGAACCAGCGGAAGTACTCGGAGTTGTGGACCACCTGCATCATGTCGACCTGATGGAACTCGACCTCGACGTCCAGCCGGCGGGTGCAGATGTGGGCCACGGCAGCCTTCCTACTGCTCGTCGAGCTTGACGGTCAGGCTTCGGGGCATGAAGGCGGGCATCGATATCGTGCGGATCGCACCTCCGTCCCGGGCGCCGAAGGTCAACCCCGCATAGGCCCAGGCGATGTCGAACAGGGCCAGGCCGATCCGCCGGCCCAGAGTCGGGGAGTCGGCCGCGCAGACGACCTCGGCCACGGTCTCGCCCTCGAGCAGGATCGGATCTTTGGGCGCCAGCCCGGCGGAGGGTTCGTCCGGCATGACACCGATGATCTTGCGGGAGAGGCCCGCCTCGCGCCGCGCCATGATGGGTTCGCGGCCGCAAAAATCCTCTCCCTCGAAATCGATCATCCACTGCAGGCCGAGTGGCAGTGGATCGCGCACCGCGGCGCCCTCGGCATGGATGTTGAAAAAGCGCCCGTCCAGGCGCAGGGCCGCATGGGCCTCGGCGCCCACCGGACGGATGCCGAAGGGCGAGCCGGCATGCTCGACCTCGTGCCAGCAGTCGGCGGCGCGGGCCGCCGGGACCAGCAGCAGGTAGCCGAACTCCGAGGTCTTGCCCGCCCGGATCAAGCGGATCTCCTCGCCGAGCAGCTCGTAGGTCTCGATCGACAGGTAGGGCAGGCCCAGCACGTCCGCGCCGAAGAGCTCCCGCGCCACGGCGAAGGCCGCGGGTCCGTCGATGCCGATGACCGCGGTGTCAGTCGAGAGATCGACGAGGCCCGCATCGGGTCCGCCGAGGCCTTCCAGTGTGGCCGCCGTGGCAAGGTCGTCGACCAGGCTCTCGCCGAGGACCAGCAGGCGGGTGTCGTCGTTGGCGACGTAGAGATCCGACTCGAGCAGGCCGCCCTCGTCGGCGGCGAAGGTATGCAGCACGCGGCCGAAGCGGATGCTGGCGACGGCGCCCGCGGCGTAGCGTTCGAGCAGGTCGAGGCCCTCCTCGGGCACCGAGAAGCGCGTCATGAACGACAGGTCCGTGATGCCCACGGCCTCGCGCACGGCCCGGTATTCCTCGAGGGGATCGCCGAAGCGAAGCGCGATCCCGGAGCCGGCGCGCTCGCCGAGGACGGCGCCGCGGGAGGCCAGCAGCTCGTGCAGCGGGGAGCGCCTCATGATCGCACCTCGTTGTCGCGGCGCTCGGCGATCACGTGATCGGCGATGGTGTTGATCGAGCGAAGGATCGCGATGTTGTCCTCGGCGACCTTGACACCGAAGGCGTGCTCGACGCCGAGGATCACCTCGAGGGCGTCCAGGGAGTCGAGCCCGAGACCCGAGCCCAGCAGGGACACGTCCTCGTGGAGGTCCTCCGGGCGGTAGGGCAGGTTGAGGCGCGAGATGAGGTCCTCCTTGATCACGCGCAGCACCTCGGCGCGCTCCTCGACCTTCGCGACAATCTCTTTCTTCGTGTCCATGGCTGCTCCTCGATGTCCGGAACCCGGGGACCATAGCAAAACTCGGGGCCGCAGGCGAACCCAAATCGAA
>CAYZAI010000356.1:0-5152 GCA_964476305.1 uncultured Myxococcales bacterium | reverse complement strand
GTCGGAACTGGTCAAGCTGCTGCTGGTGATCGGACTCGCCAAGTACCTCCACCATGACCCTCGCGTGGAGGGGCGGACGCTCCAGGATATGCTGATACCTGCGCTGATGACAGCCGTGGCGATGGTGCTCATCCTCAAGCAACCGGACCTGGGCACGGCGCTCCTCTGCCTGCTGGTCTTCCTGTCGATCATGATGCTCACGCGGCTCAAGGCCCGCTCGATCCTCGCACTGCTGGCCAGCACCCCGATCGTGGGCCTGCTCGGCTGGAACTACCTGCTCGAGGACTACCAGAAGGAGCGCGTCCTCTCGTTCTGGAACTCGTTCGTCGCGCCCGAGGCGGATCGGCTCAGCGCCGGCTGGCACGCCTGGCAGTCCATGATCGCCATCGGCTCCGGCCGCCTGCTCGGCAAGGGCTACCTCCACGGCACGGCGGGACCCCATCACTTCCTCCCCGAGCAGCACAACGACTTCGCCTTCGCCGTGTTCGCGGAGGAGATGGGCTTCGTCGGCGCCGCGGCGCTGGTCGTGCTCTACCTGGCCCTGGTGATGTGGTGCATCCGCATCGCCTCCCTGGCCCGGGACCGCTTCGGCTCGGTCATCGCCGTTGGCGTGGGCTCGATCTTCTTCTGGCACGTGATCATCAACCTGGGGATGGTGATGGGGCTGGCGCCGGTCGTGGGGCTGACGCTTCCGCTCTTCTCGTACGGCGGATCCTCGATCCTGTCGTTCATGCTCTGCATCGGTCTGCTGATGAACGTCTCGCTGCGGCGCTTCAAGCGCTGACGCCGCCGGCGGGCCCGCCTACAGGCCGAGATCTCCCGACAGCGGATCGTCCGAGAGCTTCTTCTTGGCCTTCCAGCGCGGTGCGGCAAGACCGCCGCTGCCGCCTCCCGGGCCATCCACTTTCGTCGCACCGCCCGAAATCTCGTCGGCGTCGCCGGTTGCGGCCTTTACCGCCCGCACCTTGGCCTTCGCGGCGGTGACCCCGGCATCCCCCGCCGCCGCGGCCTGTTCGGCCCTGGTCCGCTTCAGCTCCCGCTGCATCTCGGCGAGCGCCCGCAGCATCTCCTGTTCCCGGCGGGTGGCCTCTTCGGCCATCCGGTCCGACGCGGTTCCCGCGGGCTCCGTCCCGGCCCGGCTCGCGTCCCGCAGCAACCAGCCGCCCACGGCCCCACCGGCCAGGAGCAGCGCCGCCGCCGCGGCCAGGCCAAGCCAGGTCCCGCGCCGGCCCCGCGCCCTCGCCACCGCCGCCGAACGGATGATCCGGGAGGTCTCCTCCTCGGGCGGCTCCTCGGGGGGGGCGCTGCGATACGAGTCGATGATCGCCCGGTAGTCGTCGACCGCTCTCCGGCACTCGGCACAGATCGCCAGGTGCTCCTCGATCTCGGCGGCCCGGGCGGGCGGCAACTCGCCGTCGAGCAGATCGAGCAGCCAGTCGTCCTGATGTGCGCATTCGGTCATGATTCAATCCCGCCTCTCGCCGCCGGCGATCTCCGCCAGCGACCGCCTCAGTCCTTCGAGCGCATACCGCATCCGGCTCTTGGCCGTTGGTACCTTGCACCCGGTGACCTCGGCAATCTCCTCGAAACGCAGCCCGACCAGCTCCCGCAACAGGAACACCTCGCGCTGCTCCGTTGGCAGATCCTCGAGAGCCGCCACGATGCGAGCCCTCAGCTCCTCGCCGCGCAACAGGACCAGGGGATTGCTCTCCGGCCCGGCGTAGGCCGCCTGGTCCAGGCGTGACGCCGTCGCATCCGTCGCCGGATCACGGGACCTCTTCCGCCAGCGATCGGTGATCGCGTTGCGCGCGATTGTGAAGACCCAGGTACGGAACGAGCCGCGCCTGGCCTCGAAGTCGCTTCTGGCCCGCACGACCCGCAGGAACACCTCCTGGAACAGGTCTTCCGCCGCGGCCCGGCTGCCCGAGTGCTGCAACAGGAACGCGTGGACGACTCGCCCGTGGCGCTCGAACAAGTGATCGAAGGCCTGAACGTCCCCGCCCGCCCAGTCGCGCATCAACGCCTCGTCCGTTCTGCTGTCCGCCCGTCCGCTCACCGGTGACCGCTTCCCCCGGCACCTCCGATCGTCACGATCGTGGGATACGCCGGTGCATCGCAAAAGGATCTGTCAAGACGACCGCCTCTTCTCCCCACAACGCTGGTGAAGGTCAATAGAATCGGTAGGAGACAACGAGCTTCAGCGCGCCGCCGTTGTAGTGGGACTCGTATTGCCTGTCGCCGTCTTCGCCGTGCTCCGACCAGGAGGGGCCGAGCGGGTTCATCATGCTCACGTCCAGCTGCAAGCCGGCGTAGAACCCGGGAGTGAACAGCTCGAGGTCGCAGCCGAGGGACAGCGGGAACGAGAGGAACGGCGCACCGTCCGGGCTGTCCGCCCACTGGAGCGCGACGCCCGCGCCGAACCACGGAGCCACTCTCGAGATCCGGCCCCCGTCGATTGCCAGCTCCAGCCTGTACCGAAGCAGGCTCACCACCGCGAGGAACGGCCCGGGAGCGCTGGCATCGAACCACGTCCGCAGGCCCAGGGTCCCAGGCAGGCGCCGGCTGAAAGGCGAGAAGCCGAGATCCGCGAATGCGCCGCCGGCGAAGGCAGGCTGAAGGAAGACGTCCTCGTCGGTCCTGGTTGACGCGCCGGAGACGGTGTCCACCACGGCGGCGCGGCCGGAATGGACGGCGACCCCCCCCGCAAGGCCAACCAGCCCGGAGGGAACGTCCCACGGCTCGCCGCCGACGGTGGAACCCGGGATCGCGAGGCCGACCAGCAGGACGGTCGCCGCGCCGACGAACCGCGCCAGCTCGCGGAGGGTGGGCAGGTGCATTCCCTGTTGTTAGCACGGAGAAGTGAAAAGGCGAAATCGCCGCCCCGCCCATTGGCGGCTGTGGGCCTCTGGCCGTCTGTCTCTGGCTGCTTGTCTCCGACTGGCTCCGGAGCGCCCCGTGGGGTATAGTCGGCGGTCATGGAACGCACAGGCGCATTCTTCCTCGCAGGCTTGCTGCTCCTGCTGCCAGCGGCCTGCAACAAGAAGCAGATTGCGCCGGGCGTCGTGGCCGGGGTGGGCGCGGGCCTGTTCGTCGGGGGGATCGGGTACCGCGTGTCGCTGCCCGAGGAGGACTCGGAGGGCTTGTTCGGCGACTCGCCCAGGCAGAAGGCGGGCACGTCGGTCCTGATGTTCTCGGGGATCGCCCTGATGCTCACGGGGATCATCTGGTCGGCCACGACCCCCCTGTGCGAGACGGACAGTGACTGCTGGGCCGGGGAGGTCTGCGATCGGCCCACGAAGACCTGCGTGCCAGCTCCCCCGACCGATGCCGGCCCCCCTTGATCTCCTCCCGGCGGACCCGGGACGCCCCCTGGTGCTCTCTGCGTCCCGGCGCACGGACCTCCCCGGGTTCCACGCGGCCGAGTGCGCACGCCGCATCCGCGTCCGCATCGCGAGGCTGCGCACCCGGTGGCTCCACGGCGTCGTCTTCTGGTCCCGTCATCCCCCGGCCTTCCTGCCCAGCGGTGCCTTGCACGATCTCGTGCACCGCGAGATCGCAAACCCGCACCTGAACCTGACGCTGACCGGCCTGGGGCGCTCGCCCCTGGAACCGGGCTCCCCGGCCGTCGACGAGGTTCTTCCGCTGCTGCCGGCCCTGGTGGACGCCTTCCGCGGCGAGGCGTTCCGCGTCCGCTGGCGCTTCGACCCGCTGCTCCCCGGGCTCTCCTCCCTCGATGTCTTCGAGCGCATCGCGCGGGTCATGGGATCTCTTGGCGTCGAGACCTGCACGTTCTCGTTCCCGGCGTACCGCAGCCTGGCCGGCGATCTCACGCCCCGGTTCACCGCCGCTGGCATCCCGCGCTGGCGCGAGGAGGACAAGGGTCCGTTCGTCTCTTCCCTGGCTGATATCGCCGCCGCTCACGACCTGCGGCTGCTCAGCTGCAACCAGCCCGAGAACCTGGCCCTCGACCCGCGGGTCGGGCCCGCGGCCTGCGTCCCGCGCGCCGACCTCGAGCGCGGACACCCGTCCCGCGCCCCGCTCGACGCCCTCGGCCGCGACCGGTCCCAGCGCAGCCACTGCAACTGCGTGGAGAGCGAGGATATCGGTCGCTACGAAACCGATCGCTGCCTGGGCGGGTGTGCCTACTGCTATTCGAAAGCCGGAGGGCCGTAGACCGTGGCTAGGTCCAGGGCCAGGGGCAGGTCACCTCGGGCCCGGGGTTGTCCGTGTCCACCTCCGCGTACTCCGGCTTGGGCAGGCAGTAGTTCCCCGTGAAAGTCTCGTCCAGGTAGTAGATCGGCCTGCACTCCCACTCCGGCGCGTCCCGGCAGTCCTCATTCGAATCGCAGTGCGCCAGACAAATGACATAGGCGTTGTTGGCACCCACGCAGTCGATGTTGTCGGCACAGCCGTCGATCTCCTCGTAGTCGCAACACGCCGCGCAGTAGCCGCCCGGGACGTTGATGATCCCCATCACGTTGTGGATGCACCTGCGCTCCCCCGGGTAGCCCGAGCAGTCCCCGTCGTTCTCGCACGGGGCGCCGAAGCCCTCCCAGCCCGGGGGCAGGTTGCCCTGCCCCTGGGAGGTGTCCGTGTCGCCATCCGAGTCCGAGTCTGCGTCCCCGTCGCTGCTGGCCGCGTCCTGGCAGTCGCATGGCCCGTCGTCGTAGACGTGCTCGATGGTGTCCCAGCAGCTGGCGAGCAGGGCGGCCAGAAGCAACGGGACCAGGACTCGTGGAGCAATGGAGGAGGTCATGCTCGTTCTCCCTGGTGGTGCGATGTCATGGAAAGGAAAGCAGCGGTCCGACAAGATCAGCGGGGAGTCGAACGCGCTCTACGCGGAGGCGCTGTCCGTCTCGGTGCCGGTGTCGGTGTCGGCGTCCGTGTCGGTGTCGGTATCGGTGTCGGTATCGGTGTCGGTATCGGTATCGGTATCGGTGTCGGTATCGGTATCGGTATCGGTGTCGGTATCGGTGTCGGTATCGGTATCGGTATCGGTGTCGGTGTCCGCATCGGTATCGGTATCGGTGTCCGCATCGGTATCGGTGTCCGTGTCCGCATCGGTATCCGCGTCCGTGTCCGCATCGGTATCGGCGTCCGTGTCGGCATCGGTATCCGCGTCCGTGTCGGCATCGGTATCCGCGTCCGTGTC
>CAYZAI010000355.1:0-5166 GCA_964476305.1 uncultured Myxococcales bacterium | reverse complement strand
CGGCGCTGAAGCCGATACCCAGGATGCGCTTGACCTCCCCGGGGTCGAGCTCGAAGGATACCTGCTCGGCCTCGAGCCCTTCTTGCAGCGCGGTTTCGGCCCGGTCCCAGATCTCGGGCGAGCCGATGAACTTATCCGGGCGCGTGGAGAGCCTGACCTCGAAGTTCTCGAAGCCGAAGTCCCCGAGCAGCCGCCGGTTGAAGAGGATCAACCGGCGGATCTCGCCGGCGAGCTGGTCTTCGCGCATGAACAGGTGCGCGTCGTCCTGGGTGAAGCCCCGCACCCTGAGCAGGCCGTGGAGCTGGCCCGAGCGCTCGTGCCGGTAGACCGTGCCGAGCTCGGCCCAGCGCAGGGGAAGGTCGCGGTACGAGCGCATTCGGCTTCGGAAGATGCCGATGTGGAACGGGCAGTTCATCGGCTTGATGTAGTAGGGGTTGCCTTCGATCTCCATCGGGGCGTACATCGAGTCGGCGTAGTTCTCCAGGTGCCCCGAGGTCTCCCACAGGTGGGCGCGGCCGATGTGGGGCGTGAACAGGAGATCGTAGCCGTTTCGCAGGTGGGCCCGGCGCCAGTGGTCCTCGATCAGGACTCGCACCCTGGCGCCCCGCGGGTGCCAGAGCACGAGCCCGCCGCCGATCACGTCGTCGATGCTGAACAGGTCGAGTTCCTTGCCCAGCTTTCGGTGGTCGCGCTTCTTGGCCTCCTCGAGGGCGGCGAGGTGCGCGGAGAGATCCTTCCTGTCGAAGAACGCCGTGCCGTAGAGCCGCGAGAGCATCTTGTTGTGCTCGTCGCCGCGCCAGTAGGCTCCGGCCGTGGAGAGCAGCTTCACGGCCTTGACGTGACGCGTGCTCGGCAGGTGGGGCCCGGCGCACAGGTCGACCCACTCGCCGTGGCGGTAGAGGGAGACCGGTTCGCCCTCGGGGATGCCGTCCAGGATCTCGAGCTTGTAGCTCTCTCCCAGGGTGGTGAACACCTCCCGGGCGCGATCGCGGGTGACCACCTCGCGGCGGAACGGAAGATCGGCGGCGATGATCTTCCGCATCTCCTCCTCGATGGCCGGCAGATCCTCGTCGGTGAACATCCCCTCGGGCCGATCGAAGTCGTAGTAGAAGCCGTTCTCGATGGCCGGGCCGATGGTGACCTTGGTGCCGGGGAACAGCCTTTGTACGGCGTCGGCCATCACGTGGGCCGCCGAGTGGCGGAGCAGGTGCAGCACCTCGGCATCGGCCTTCGAGACAGGCGACGGTGCCCCGCCCTCGGGCAGCGCGGACATCAGGTCGATGAGGCTTCCCGCGACCTTGCCGGCCAGGGTGTCGTTGTGCAGGGATCCGGCCGCGGCGAGGGCCGCGCCCACGGTTCCCGGCTCGAACCGGTGGCTTTCCGTCGTCATGGTCTTTCGCACGATGTGAATGTGATCGGGTTCGAAGAAGGCCGTCCCCCGGGTGTTGTAGGCACGAGCGGGATTGAACCGCTGACCCCTACCGTGTCAAGGTAGTGCTCTTCCACTGAGCTACGTGCCTTCCTTCCGGCGGCCTCCCCGGCCGCGCTCCGAAGAGATGATGCCTTACCAAATGGTCCCCGGATGGTCAATACGGGCATCGTTCTCACGGTCAGCATCTGCCCGACTCTGGAGGGTACATCGCGTCTATCTCCACGCGCCAGCGCTCCTCGATCACGCGTCTTTTCAGCTTGAGGCTGGGCGTGACCTCGCCCCGGTCCATGGTGAACTCCCGGGGCAGGATCGCGAAGTCCTTGACCGTCGAGAACGACTCGAGAGTGCGGTTGACCGCGGCCACCTCGGCCGCCAAGGCCTCCCGCAGGCGCCCGTCCGCGGCGAGATCCGCGCCCCGGGCCGGGATCCCGTTGTCCGCGGCCCACTGCCCGGCGTACTCATGGTCGAGGGTCAGCAGGGCTACCAGGAACTTGCGCCCGTCGCCGAAAACCACGGCCTGGGAGACGAACCGGCTGCGGGTGAGCGCAGCCTCGATGGGCGCGGGCGCCACGTTCTTGCCGCCGGAGGTGACGATCAGGTCCTTCTTGCGATCGGTGATGGTGAGGAAACCGTCCTCGTCGATGAAGCCGATGTCGCCCGTGTGCAGCCAGCTGTCTGGATCGACGGCCTCGGCGGTGTCCCCGGGCTTGTTCAGGTACCCCTCCATCACGTTGGGGCCGCGCGTCAGGATCTCGCCGTCCGCGGCGATGGTCACCTCGACCCCGCGCACGGGGAGGCCCACGGTGCCGAAGCGGTAGCGGTCCAGCCGGTTGAAGTTCGAGAGCGAGGAGTTCTCGGTCATCCCGTAGCCCTCGAGGATCATGATGTCCGCCGCGTGGAAGTACTCGAGGAGGTGCTTTTGCAGCGGTGCCCCACCCGAGACGGCGAAGCGCAGCCGCCCGCCGAGGCGCGCCTTGAGCTTGCTGAACACCAGGCGGTCGGCGACCTTCGCCTGGAGCCCGAGAAGCCCTCCGGCCCGGCCGCCCTTCTGGCGCAGGGCGCTGACCCTGCCGCCCACGCCCGTGGCCCAGTCGAAGATCCCGCGTTTCAGCGGCGATGCCTGCTCGACCTGGGCCAGCACGCCGGCGTGGATCTTCTCGAACAGGCGCGGCACCGAGGTGAAGAAGTCGGGCCGCACCGCCTGGGCGTCGTCCACGGCGGTCAGCATCGAGCGGGCGAAGGCCATGGTGAAGCCGCAGCGCAGGGCCGCATGGTAGGTGAGCTGGGCGTAGACGTGGGCCAGGGGCAGGAACAGCAGGCAGAGGTCGCTCGATCGGATCCCGACCTCTTCGCCGATGTGCTCGACCACGCTCGTCAGGGCCCGGTTCGACAGCATCGCGCCCTTGGGCTCGCCGGTGGTGCCCGACGTATAGACGATCTTGGCCAGCCGCCCGGGCCCGGCGGCGTCTGTGCGGCGGTCGATCTCGGGACCGTGAGTGGCCAGCAGCTTGCGCCCGCCCTCGAGGAACTCTTCGAACCGCACCACCATGTGCCGCCGGTCCGGGGGGATGACGTCCTCGACCCGCAGCTCCGCCGGCGGCGGCTCGCCTGGCCGGGCCGGGGGGGCCTGGCGGTCCAGGAAGTACACGACCTTGCGCAGGGGCTCCGTGATCGCCGGGGAATCGCCGCCGAAGAGGCACCGAAGCTGTACCGGGCCCTCGACGAAGGCGACGCGGGGTTTCGAGTCCTCGAGGATGTACCGCACCGTCTCGGGCCTCAGGTTGTGGTAGATCGTGACCGTGACCGCGCCGGCCATCTGCACGGCGATGTCGGCCTCGACCCACTGGCGCCGCGAGTAGGAGTGGATCGCCACGGGATCACCGATGCCCACGCCTTCGGCGACCAGGGCCGCGGCCAGGGCCCGGGAGCGGTCGTGCCAGTCGCGCCAGCCGCGCTGGATCCAGCGGTCGCGATCGTGCTCCATCAGCGCCGGGCGGTCCGGAGCCTCCCGGACGCGGTCCAGGAACAACCCCACGATCGTCTCGGGTGACACCATTCAGAAGCCGACGCTCACGGGGATCACGATTCCTTCGATGTTCCAGCCGAAACCCGGCTCGACGACACCGATGATGAAACCGGCGGGTACGACTTCCAAGCCAAGGCCGTAGTTGGGCGTGAAATAGTACATCAATTGCGCGCCGAGCTTGATGTCTATTCCTTCTGGCATCGGGAAAAACGGCTTTTCACCTGCTGCAACCCTATATTTCACTCTTCCGTACCCTACTCCGGCGAAGGCGCTGATGCGCAAGCCCGCGTCTACATAGAACTCGTAGCGAACTCTCAAGTGGGCCATCCAGGCGATCATGGTCTGCTTCTTCTCGACCGGATCCCCGCCCTCGTCCGTCAGAGCGATGGCGGTCTTTGCCTCGTCCTCGGTCTGGGGGTCGCCGTAGCACCACACTTCGTCCCACTCGCTGCCCTGGTCGGCCGCGGCCTCGGTGCAGCTCACGGGTTGCGAGAAGGTGTCGATCTTGACGTCGAAGCGGCCGTCAAGCTCGATCGCGAGGTTCGGAATCACGTAGTAGCCGAAGGACAGCTGCACAGGAATGCCTGACCATGCGAAGCCCGAGGGGGAGTCTGTCACATGGTCCAGGTATTCATCACCACTAACAGACTTGTCTGGATCAGTAACCTTATTGAAATCCATATCCACAGACATGTAGCCTGCACCGGAACCGACTCCTGCGTTGACGTAGAACGTGCCCGGCCCGATGGCGGCGCCGCCGCCCCCGCCGCCCGTGCACAGGCCCGCGTCGCCGCAGACCAGGCCCTCGGCGCAGCCCGTGGATGGATCGCAGGGCTCGTCGAGGCCGGGCAGGCCGCCCTGCTGGCAGGTCGTGTCCCATGGCGCACAAGGGGCGCACTCCTTCGGCGGGGCGGCACCGGGCAGGGCCGGCAGCGGGTCCGCCGTGGGCGTCATGGCCACGACCAGGGGCGCGTTCGCGGTCCCGTGGCCGCAGACCAGGTTGCCCATCCGATCGTAGCCCTCGATGTAGTAGCTGATGGACGACGGGTCGAAGACGCGGATCTGGCCGGTGTCGCAGTCGATCTGCACGCCGAAGCCGCGGCCCACGGGCTTCATCGCCAGCTCGTTGTAGCTCGGGGCGCCGTCGAAGGCGTACTTGAACGCCAGCCGGTTGACGTTGCCGTGCATCTGGGTGGCCAGCTCGAGGTAGACCGGCAGCTCGTACTTCTGGCGCTGCTCCACCGGCGGGGTGTGCTGGCCGCACGGCGCGAGGCCCGCGGGAACCGGGGGCGGCGTGGGGCCGGGGCCCGGGCCGGGAACGGGTCCCGGAGGGGGGCCCGGCACGACGATGGTGGACAGGGTCTGCTGGCACTGGCTCGGGTTCACCTGGTTCCTGGCCATGGTGAACAGCATGTCGATCTCGGGGGCGGACAGCAGCGGGTCGACCATGATCGCGCTGTCGAGGCAGAGCGCGATCATGAAGCTCTGCTGGCCCTTGGCGTTGTCCGCGAAGCCGCCGATGTAGAGCACGCCGAAGCTGACGTAGACCCGGGACAGGGTGCTCTTGTCGAGACTGGACGCCAGGGCCACGGCCTTGTCCAATTTGCTTTTCGCCCCATCCAGATCGAGGTTCGAATAGGCGTCCATGGCGTCGCGCACGAGGCCCAGGGCTTCCACGTTGCCGGCCTGGGCCACGGCCGGAGTCGGA
>CAYZAI010000354.1:0-5213 GCA_964476305.1 uncultured Myxococcales bacterium | reverse complement strand
ATGCCGCCTTTCATGCAGACGGTATCCAACATTTTCGCCATCCGCCACTGGCTGCCGCTCCCCCAAACTCCGATCTTCATTCTTGCGAATCTCGGCTTCGAAGTGGTGGACATTCGGTTGGTCTACGCCGTCGTCGGCGCTAGCGCAGCCACGGTCCTCGGCCTCGCGATATCGCGGGTCACGAGTACGGCCGCGGGCCTTGCGACTGCCCTGCTCGCGTCGAGCCTCCCCATCTTCGTGAAATTTTCCATCGTGCCCTACCAGGAGGGCTTCGCGCTGCTGTTCCTGGCGACCGCTCTGCTCGCCCTGCACGACTGGGAGGCTCAGGGCGCATGGCTGTCAGCTCTCGTTGCTGCTGCCGCGTTGGCCTGTGGCGTGCTCTGCCGCTACGAGATCTGGGGGTTCTGTGGACTGCTCTGTCTGGGCTTCCTGGCAAGACGGCGCTGGCGCGGTTGTCTGGTCCTCGTTCCCGCGGCCATCGCCGGTCTGGTATGGGTGGCCACCAGCGGTATGCGCGAGACGCCGAGCCCGGTCACGATGGAAATCTACCGCTATGAAATAGGAGACTTGTTTTGTCGAGGATTGGAATCTGCGTGGGGAACCACTTGCCAACTGGCCGGTGACGTACTTTGGCCCAACCTGCTCCTCGCTGTGCTAGGTGCTGTTGTCGCTTTCCGCCGAGGTGGCCGGCTGGGTCGAGAGTTATTGTTTTTCTGGCTGGCCTTGATCGGAATGGTCGTCGCCCGCGATATCAACGTCAATGGTATCACCGATCGCATGACCCTGCTGCCGTCGTTGTTCTCTGTCGCCTACGTCGCCATCGGTGTTGATTTCCTCACGAAGCTGCTGCTTCGTCATTCCCAGGCGCTGGTCCTGTTGGTTCTGGCCGCGGCAGTCTCGGCCCAGTTCTCCTTCGACGGTTACCGCGCCTCGGTCGGAAATTCCAGGTACACAATCCCGGAACTGGAGGCATCGCAACTCATGCTCGGCGTTGTAGCCGCTGACATTGACGGGCAGCACGTGATCGTCATTCCGCGCCGGATTCCCAACAAGTACGGCGAGGATCCCATCAAGTCCATCTTCGCCCACTCGACCCGGCTCGATCCGCGCGACGATCGCTGGATCTGGGGCCGCAAGCGCATCGCCGAAGAAGGCCACGAGGCAGACCTCGTAGTGAGGTGGGATCGGAAATCCAAAGGCTACCTGTTGCTTTCGGCAGATGAGTAGCGGTGAACCGGCTACGTGCACCAACCTGCTTTCCCATCACCCCAGCACGAACGTCGAGAAGTAATCGACAACGAAGATCGCCACGGCCGACATCACCACCGCGCGGTTGACCGAACGGCCGACGCCCGGAGCGCCGCCCGTGGTGGACAGGCCGAAGTAGCAGCTCGTAACCGCGATGATCGCGCCGAACAGGGCACTCTTGACGATACTGCTGAAAAAGTCCCATGGCGTCAGCATCTCCACCAGACTCGACCAGAAGGTGTGCTGCTCTACCTCCATCAGCACTTGCCCCATCACCGAAGCGCTGACCAGAGTCACCGCGTTTCCGATGATCGTCAGCGCCACCAGCGCCGCCACCATCGCCACGAACCTGGGCACCACCAGGTACGAGATGGGGTCGATGGCCAGGCAGCGCAGGCCGTCCACCTGGTCGGTGACCTGCATCGTCCCGAGTTCCGCGGCGGTGTAGGCTCCCACCCGACCGGAAAACATCAGGGCGAACAGCACGGGTCCCAGTTCGCGGATTGTTACGAAACCCGTACCCCAGCCGAGCTGTGATCGCAAACCGTAGCGATCGACGAAGACAAAGGCCTGGATCACCATGATCACTCCCAGGACCAAAGCGGTAGCGACGATGATCGACAGCGAGCGGTAGCCCATGCGCAGGAGGCAGCGTCCCAGCTCGGCCCGATCCAGAACCGGCGGTACCAGCCGCCGGGAGATCGCGCCGAGCAGCACCGCAGTACCACCGACTTGCCGCGAGGCCTCGAGGAAAACCCGGCCGATCCGCGCGACTTGTGTGCTCACGCCCATCGGCAGACCTCCACCGGCAGTCTCGCGTCGTCCAGGAACCGCCGGACCTCCGGCATGGGGTTGTTTTCGAACGCCGACGGAGTACCGCTCGCCATCACCCTCCCATCCCAGATCAGAGCCAAGCGCTCCGCCACCGACATCGCACCTACGACGTCGGAGGAGACGAGGACGACGGTACTGCGCACTTGGGAGCGGATGCCGGCGATCATGTCGAGGATGCGGCGCGAGGTCACCGGATCGAGCCCTGCGGTGGGATCGTCACAGATGAGGATCTCGGGGTCGGTCACACAGGCCCGGGCCAGCGCCACTCGCCGCCGCTGGCCGCCGGAGAGCCGGTTCGGCAATCGGTCCTCGAACCCGGAGAGGTCCACCATCGCGAGTCGCTCGAGGGCTCGCACCTCCCGCTCGCGCTGCCCGAGGGAGGTCAGGCGTCGCAAGGGATAGACCACGTTCTCGAGGACCGTGAGGTGCTCGAACAGCGCGTCGTTCTGAAACTGGACGCCGCAGCGGCGCTGCAGGGCGAGCCTTTCCGCTCGCCCGGTGCGGGACAGGTCCACGCCGCCGACGAGCACGACGCCAGTGTCCGGCCGGACCAGGCCGCAGATCACCTTGCACAGGGTGGACTTCCCGCAACCTCCTGGACCAACCACTGCGAGCAGTGTCCCCTCTGGAACGTGCAGGTCGATACCGCGAAGGGCCCTCGTCCCATCGAAGGACCGGTGGACGTTGGCCAATCGGATCACGGGCCGACTCTATCAAGTCCCGGCCCTCCGGTCACGACCAACCGATCGTGGACACCGACCGCGGACACCCCTTGCTCTTCGAGTCTGAATGCGCGAGAATCTCCCGAAGATTCCAGGACGATTGGGAAGTCAAGAAGGGAGTAGTGAATACCATGAAGACCAGCATCCAGATTCTCTTGGTCGCTCTCTGCGCGGCCGCCGCTCTCGCCGCCGGGTGTGACCTCCTCGGAGGTGGCGGGGGGCAACAGCAACCGCAGGCCGTTCCCGGGTTCCCGATGGTACCCGGCCAGCAGATCGGTGCCCCGGCAGTCCCGGCGGTGCCAGGCCAGCAGATCGGTGCCCCGGCAGTCCCGGCGGTGCCCGGCCAGCAGATCGGTGCCCCGGCAGTCCCAGCGGTGCCAGGCCAGCAGGTCGGCGTCCCTGGTATGGCTGGCATTCCGGCAGTCGCCCAACCTGTAGCGGCCCCCACGCCTGTACCCGCACCGACGCCACCGATGCCCACCGGCGACATGCTGACGGACCGTCTGAACACGGCACAGTTCAACCGCGCCGCCGACTGGAAGGCCACCAGCGCCATGGAGCGCGTTCCCGTGACAAAGGGCGAGAAGCGCGGCTACGAAGTCGTGCTCCCCGGCCCGCCGTTCTGCCACACCTACATCGCCGTAGCAGAAGACGGCATCGAGGAGTTCGCCGTAACCGTGGAATCGCCGATGGCGACGCCCGAAGCAAGCGCGGCGTGGCCCCCAACTCCGGAGGACACAACCCATACCGCAGTCATCGCCGGCCATTGCCCGACCATGCCCGGCACTTACAAGGTTTTCTTCGAGAACAAGAAGGGCACGGGCACCTTCGCCCTGCAGGTCTTTTCCAAGGGCAAGTAGCTCTCAGCCCCCGAGCAAGCGACCCGTTTCCAGCCGCCGACCGGAATAGAACGCCTTGGGATCCAAACGCTTTTTCCCCGGCAACTGAAGATCCAGCAGGCGCAACACACCCCACCCGCAGGCCACATCCAGTCCCTCGACCGAATGCCCGAGCACCGTCCCGGGAGCGCCGAACGAGCCGTCGGCCTCGATGACCGCCGCCCGATGGATCTTGAGCGGCTCACCATCGAGGCCGGAAAATGCCGATGGCCAGGGGTGCATGCCGCGAACGTGGGCGTGCAGGACGGTCGCGCTCCTGCTCCAGTTCACGCTCCCCTCTTCCTTCCGCAGAGCCGGAGCCCATGTCGCCAACGAGTGTTCCTGCTCCTCCGGTTCGATCCCGGGCAGGTCGCCGACCACGCGAAGCAGAGCTTCGGCGCCGACCTCCGCGAGCCGCGCCGTCAGCTCGCCGGTTGTTTCCTCCGGCCTCACGGCCACGGCCTCGCGCAGGAACACCGGCCCGGCATCCAGTTCAGCCGCCATTCGGATGATAGAAACGCCTGTCCTTTCGACGCCGTCGAGAATCGCGCGGGCAACCGGCGCGGCACCGCGGTAGGCCGGCAACAGGGAGGCGTGGACATTCAGGCACTCCAGGCTCGGCGCCTCTAGCAGGCCACGGCCCAGGAGCTTGCCGTAGGCCGCCGTCACCAGCAGGTCCGGTTCGCGCTCCCGAACAATGGACGCAAAGGACCTACCGGCAACCCGCTCCGGTTGCAGCGTCTCGATTCCCAGTTCCCGGGCCGCGCGAGCGACCGGAGGCGACTCCATCTGTCGCCCGCGGCCCACCGGCCTGTCGGGTTGCGTGACGACCAAACGAATATCTGTGGCCATCGCAAGAGCTCGCATGATCGGCACCGCGAACTTGGGCGTACCGAAAAAGACGCACCCGAGCATGGGGAACCCCTCCCGGTCAATCCGCGGCTTTCGATGGCTCCTGCCGGTTCCTGGCGATGTCGCGGGCAATCATCCGCCGCTTCAGGAAGCTGACCTTGTCAGCCAGGGTGACTCCGTCAAGATGGTCGACCTCGTGCTGGATCGCCACCGCCCGCAGCCCTTCGGCCCTGATCTCGAAAGGTTTTCCATCCCGATCGAGAGCCTTTGCCCTGACTGCCGCGCTGCGTGTCACTTCGACAGTAACCCCGGGGAAGCTGAGACAACCCTCATCCCAGACCAGATCTCCATCACGCTCCACGATTTCCGGGTTGACGAGTACGATCAGGTCAGCTTGTCCATCCAGATAGTCCACGTCGATTACCGCGACCCGCGCCAGCACTCCCACCTGGTTGGCCGCCAACCCTACCCCGGGAGCGGCATACATCGTCTCGGCCATGTCGTCGATCAGCTTGCGAATCGCGTTGTCCACGTTCTCCACGGGATTCGCTGTCGCTCTCAGAATGCTGTGTGGATAGGTTAGAATCTCGAGTAGTGCCATCACGCTTCCTGCTACGCCGGTCTAGCCGTCCAGTCCGGCCTTGGTTCCCGTGTCGTGCCGCGCCTTGCGATAGGCCTC
>CAYZAI010000353.1:0-5220 GCA_964476305.1 uncultured Myxococcales bacterium | reverse complement strand
GCGCCGCCACGTGGAGGCGCGCCGAGTCGATCATCAGCGAGACCAGCTCGTCGAAGGGGATGCCCGCCGCGGCCGCGATCTCGGGCAGCAGCGAGGTGCGGGTCATGCCCGGGATGGTGTTGACCTCCAGGACCACGGAAGGCTCCTTCCCGGGGACGATCAGGTCGACCCGTACGGCGCCGGCGCAGCCGAGGGCGAGGAAGGCACGCCGGCCCAGGTCGCAGGCCGTCTCGACCGCGGCCGCGGGCAGCCGCGGCGGGATGTGGTGGGTCGATCCCCCCTCGTCGTACTTCGAGGCGTAGTCGTAGAAATCGCCCGCGTTGGGCACGATCTCGACGGCGCCGAGGACCCGGCCGTCGAGCACGGCGACGTTGACCTCGGCCCCGGACACGAACGCCTCGATCAGCACGTCCGAGGCCGTGGCCCGGGCCCTGTCGATGGCCGGGCCGAAGTCCTCGGCCCGGTGGACGATGGACACGCCCACCGACGATCCCTCGCCCACGGGCTTGACCACCACGGGCAGCGCGAGCCCCGCCGGCAGCGCGTTCCCGTCGTTCGCGAGCACGGCGCCCGGGGCCACGGGGACGCCCGCCGCGGCCAGCACGTCGCGGGTGCGGGCCTTGTCCATGGCCAGGGCCGACGCCAGCACCCCGGAACCGGTGTAGGGGATCCCCAGAATCTCGAGCATCCCTTGGATGCAGCCATCTTCGCCGTAGCGCCCGTGGAGTGCGATGAACACGGCTTCCGGAGCGATCTCCCGCAGCCGCCGGTCGAGATCGCGATCCGCGTCGATCCGGATCACCTCGCGGCCCCCGCGCTCCAGCGCCGCGGCCACGGCCTCGCCGCTGTCCAGGGAGACCGCGCGCTCGGCCGAGAGCCCGCCCATCAGTACCGCAACGCGTCCGAATCGCATGTCTTCCCCTGCCTCCGGGACAGGGATAGCAGGCCCCGTGTGCCGAGTCCACAATTGGCCTTTCGCGCCGGATTCGTGCATAAAGTCTTCTCACGATCGCTGGCGAACCGAGCGGGTTGCGCGGGAGGAATTGCGGAAATGACGTTCATCGAGGCGGCCCTGAAGGTGCTCGAGCACGAGGGGCGGCCATTGCACTCGAAAGAGATCGCCGAGCGGGCCGTGGAGTGGGGCCTCCTTTCCCACGTCGGCAAGACGCCGGTGCAGACCATGTCCGGCTGCCTGTCCGCGGCGGTGGCCAAGGGGTCCGGCAAGACCGGGTTCGAGAGGGTGGCTCCGGGCGTGTTCGGTCTCGAAAGCTGGAGCGGCAAGCCCCCGGGAAGGCGTGCCGGAGAGCCTCCGCGCGCGCTTGCGAAGAAGCCGGCCGCGCCGGTCCTCCCCGTCCCCGCGGTCGCGGCGACGCCCTCCGGGGACTCCCCGGCCGAGGGAGAGGAGGAGCGAGAATCGTCCGTGGCGGAGGGAGCGGAACACCAGGGAAAGCGGCGCAAGCGCAAGCGCCGCCGCAAGCGGCCGGACGAAAGGGCCGATGTGGGCGTGGCAGCAGACGCGCGGGACACCCCCTCGGCGCCACCCGCGCCGGCTCCGATCCCGACCCCGGCGCGCCGGCCCGGAGCAGCCCCGAAACAGGGGAAGCGCCAGGCGCCCTCGAAACCGAAGGCGAAGAGGGAGACGGCCACACCCGAGGCCAGATCCCAGGCACCGACGGCTCCAGCCCCGGCCGCTCCCGGCAAGCGGCCCACGGGTTCGATGGTCGACCTTGCGGATCGCGCCGAGGAGGTCCTGCGCGCGACCACCAAACCGATCCCCCTGGCGCGACTCGGCGAATCCCTCGGCACGTTGGGGGGGGCGGCCGCGGCCCTGCTCGACGCACTGCTCACGGCCGACGGCATCGAGCGCGAGCAGCGGGGGATGCGGCCCCGGTTCGTCGAGCACCGCAGCGGCTGGGCCCTGGCCGAGCGCGAAGTCAGCGCCGAGATCATCGCCCTCGAGCGGCAGGCCACGGAGGCCTCGGAGCGGCTCTCGCGGCTGGCGGAGCGACAGGTGCTGCGGCGGCTGCGTTCGCTGCCCCAGGACGTGCTGGCCCGCGTCGTCGTGATCTTCCTTCGGCGCTTCGGCTTCGGCGAGATGCGCGCCGTGGACCGCGGCCACGGCGAGGAACTGCATCTCTCGGTCCAGGACCGCCGCAGGGGCGGGAGGTTTCGCACCGCGGTCGTTGTCCGGCGGGATCCGCCGGATCGCCCGGTGACCGATGCCGACGTCGCCTCGTTGCGCGGGGCGCTGCACCACTACGAAGCGATGAGCGCCCTGGTCGTCACCACCGGCACCGTGGACGACCGGGCGCGGGCGGAGGCCGGCGTACCCAACCTGGCGCCGGTGGCGCTGGTGGACGGCGACACCCTGGCCCGAGAGCTCGTGGAGCACGGCATCGGCGTGCGCGAGCGCCGGGTGTCGCTGCCCGCCTTCGACGAGGCGTTCTTCGCCACCCTGGCCGAGTGAACCGGGGCCGCGCGCGGGATCGATGATGGGCAAGACCGAGGGCAGCTCGTGCTTCACCTTCGCCGATCGCGAGATGCCGGTGCGCTTCGGCCGCTACCACCTGCTGCAGCGCATCGCCGTCGATCCCGTCGGCGAGGAGTTCCTGGCGGCCTGGGGCGTTGA
Source organism: uncultured Myxococcales bacterium (assembly GCA_964476305.1). Lineage (GTDB taxonomy): Bacteria > Myxococcota_A > Polyangia > JAAYKL01 > JAAYKL01 > CAYZAI01. The sequence goes on along the minus strand of CAYZAI010000353.1, from coordinate 2,591 downwards.
CCAGGGAATCGACCAGCTGCGCAAGGTGAAGTGCATCTACCCCCGCGTCGCCGCCGAGGCCGAGTTCGTCGCGCTGTTCTCCGAGGAGGCCCGATCCCTCTCCCGGCTGGCGAGCGCCAACGTCGTCCGGGTGATCGAGGTCGGCGCCGATGGCCGCGTGCCCTTCGTCACCCGCGAGCACGTGGAGGGCGTGACCCTGGCGCGGCTCGTCCAGCTCGCCGACGGGCGGGCGTCGCTCTGGCCCTGGGAGCTGGCGGCCCACGTGGCAACCGAGATCCTGCGCGGTCTCGACTACGTCCACAGCCGCGAGGACATCCACGGCCGGCCCATGGGGATGCGCCACGGCGACATCAGGCTCGACAACGTGGTCGTCTCGTTCGGAGGCGAGGTCAAGATCACGAACTTCGGTTCCACCTTGCGCTTCATCGCCGACGAGCAGACCAACGCCCGGCTCAGCGAGCTGCGCCACCGCTTCATCCCCCCCGAGGGCCCAAGCGAGGTCGAGCCCACGGTGGCGGCCGACCTCTGGGGCGTGGCGATGGTCTTCCTTTCGCTGCTGGCTGGCCGGGTGCCGACGGTTCAGATCGATCCCGCCACCCGTGTCTGGGTGCCGCCGGAAATGAGCACGCGCGTCGAGGCGCTGCCACCAGTCGTGGATGCGTTCGTCTGTCGTGCGCTGAACCCGGACCCGGCCTACCGCTTCCTGGACGCGGCCTCCATGCGGCGCGCCCTGCTCGACGTGATGGCCGAGCACGCCGGCGGGCACCCGCCCGACGATCTGGCCGCCTGGGTCCGCGATCTCGGCCGCGAGGACCGTGAGGCCGAGGCCGACCTCGTGCGTCGGACCCTGGGCCGGGAGGCGCGCCTGGCGGTCGAGAGCGGCGGCGAGGAGCCTGTGGGAGCGCTGGGGCCGGGCTCGGTGCTCGACGGCCGCTACCACCTGCTGCGGCGGCTCGGCGAGGGCGGGATGGGAGTGGTCTTCGAGGCCGAGCACATGGGCCTGGGGCGCCGGCTGGCGATCAAGGTGCTCCACGAGCGGGTCCTGGACGACGAGAGCACCGTTGAGCGCTTCCGCCGCGAGGCGCGGATCATCGGCAGCCTCGGTCACCCCAACATCGTCGGCGCCTCGGACTTCGGCGTCACCGCCGAGGGGCACCACTACCTGGCCATGGACCTGCTCGAGGGCGAGTCCCTGGCCCGGCGCATCGAGCGCGGCTCCGTGCCGCCCGCGGAGCTGGCGCGGATCGTGGCCGAGATCTGCGACGGGCTGGCCGCGGCCCACGCGGCGGGAGTGATTCACCGCGACCTCAAGCCCGACAACGTCTACCTCACACCGGGCGGGGCCCGGATCCTCGACTTCGGCATCGCCAAGCGCACGGGGCTGGACAGCGAGGACCAGGCCTTGACACGGACGGGGCACATCTGCGGCACGGTGGACTACATCTCGCCGGAGCAGATCCGCGGCCTGAGCCACGACCCGCGCTCGGACATCTACGCCGCCGGCGTGATCCTTTACGAGGCGCTTGCCGGCGAGACCCCCTTCCACGGCCGCACCGTGGGAGAAACCCTGCACAAGGCGATAAACGACAAGCTGGTGCCGCCCCGCCAGCGCACCGGCGATCGGACGATCCCCGCCGATCTCGAGGCGATCTGCGTGAGGGCACTTCAACGCAGGGCCGAGAAGAGGTTCCAGTCGGCGACGGAGATGGCGGCCAGCCTGCGGGCCCTGCTGCCCGGCTCCACCGGAGAGGTGCCCGCGAGCCGGCGCCGGACCAGGTCCGGCCTGCTGCTCGTGGCCGCGGGCGCGTTGGCGGCCCTCGGTGCCGTCGCGATCCTGGTGCTGGGGTGGGGGGAGCGCTCTCGAGGGACCGATGGGACGGAAGGGACGGACGGGACGCTCCCCCGAGAGCCGGTTTCGAAAGGCGAGGATCCCGGGCCGGTTCCTGTCGTCCCTGGAGTCGTTGTCGTCCCTGAAGTCGTTGTCGTCCCCGAAGTCCCTGTCGTCTCCGAAGTCCCAGCCGCCCCTTCCCAGCAGTCCACCGTCGAAGACTCCCGCGCCCGGGCCGAGGAGATCGTGGCCCGCGGCGAGGCGGAGCTCCGGAGGATGCGCCTCGATGCGGCGGGAGAGCTCTTCGCCGAGGCGGTCGCGCTGGACGGCCGGAACGCTGCGGCCTGGTTCGGGCAGGGCCGGATCGCCTTCGAGCAGGGGCGGTCCGGGGACGCCCTGGGGTACGTGGCCCGCGCCCTGCGCCTGAGACCGGGGAACGCGCGCTACCGCAACTTCCTGGGCCAGATCCACCTCAGCCTGGGCGATCGCGAGCGCGCCGTGGCCGAGTGGCGCACCGTCCTGGCCGCGCACCCGGACAACGCCGAGGCCAAACGCTTCCTCGCCGCCGCCGGGGCGGAGTAGGGCCGGCCTGTGTCCACCGGGGCGGGCGGGATCAGGGCAGGGGGTTCGAGATCAGGACCTCGCGCTTGTTCTGGTGGTTGGCCGGGCCGACCACGCCCTCGCGCTCCATGATCTCGACGATGCGCGCCGAGCGGTTGTAGCCGATGCGCAGCCTGCGCTGGAGCATCGAGATCGAGCAGAA
>CAYZAI010000352.1:0-5249 GCA_964476305.1 uncultured Myxococcales bacterium | reverse complement strand
GCGCCGAGCTCCAGGGCGGGGGCGTGGATCTCGTCACGGCCAAGTTCGGCTGCCCGTCCATCCCCGTGGAATAAGCCCGGTCGCGAGGAACGAGGCGGACGGACGTGACCGGACTCAACCAGAGGCTCGCGCGCTGGTCGGTGCTGCTCCCGCCGCTGGCGGTGGTGCTGCTGTACCTGCCCGCCCGGCACCACGGGCTGGTCTGGGATGATGTGCTCTTCCTCGGCCCGCGGGCCCCGGAGCCGATCAGCGAAGCCCTGTGGAGCGCCCTGGCGCGCCCGTTCGAGCTCTCGGCCAACTACTACCGGCCCGCGGCGATGCTCTCGTTCCTGTTCGACCGCCAGCTGGCCGACGGGACTCCGTACGCCCTGCACCTGCACAACATCCTGCTCCACGCCCTGAACACCCTGCTGGTGGCCTTCGCGGCGCGCCGCGTGCTGGCCGACGGACCCGTCGAAAGCCGGACGTCGATCGCGCCCTGGCTCCCGGCGCTGGCGGGATTGTTGTGGGGCCTGCACCCGGCCCTGGTCGAGGCCGTGGCCTTCGTCTCGGGGCGGTTCGACCTGCTGATGACCTTCTTCCTGCTGCTCGGCCTCGGCGCGGATCTTTCCCTGCGCGGCAGGCCCGTGCTGCGTCCCGCTCTGGTCGGGCTCTCGTTCCTGCTGGCAGCGGCGAGCAAGGAGTCGGCCGTTGCCTTCGTGCCGGCCCTGGCGCTGATCCAGGCGGCGTCCGTGCCCGGAGGTCTTGGCTCTCCCGCGAAAGCCTGGTCCGCCCTGCGCCGGGGAGGACACCTCCCGGTCCACGGGGCGATGGTGGTCACGGGAGGCCTTTGCGCGGCGGCCCGGTACGCTGCCCTCGACCACTTCTTCGACGGTTCCATCGGGGGCATGATCCCGGCGGGCGATGCGCTCTCGCACCTGCTGCTGGTCGGCCGCTCGATTGGGATGTACCTGCTGCTCGCGCTCTGGCCCTTCGGCACGCTGGCACCGATCCACCACGCGGTCCTGCCCATCGCCACGGCCGACATCCCGGCCTGGATCGGGATCCTCTCCACCCTCGTCGTGGCGATGGTGTCGGGGGTGCTGGCGGTCCGCGGGAGCCGCTCGGCCGCGCTGGCCCTCGCGGCGCTGGTCTGCCTGTTGCCGGCGGTGAACGTCGTGCCGCTGCAGCTTGCCGGGGGCGCCTTCGCGGCCGAGCGCTATCTCGCCTTCCCCCTGACCCTCCTCGTCCTGGCGGTCGTCGTTGCCGCCTTGCGGATGCGGCCGGCCGGGCTGCGGATCGCCGGCGGGCTCGCCGCTGTCTGGGTGGTCGCTGGCGCCGTGACGGTCCATCTCGCCCTGCCCCGTTGGGCGGACGGCGAGGCCCTGTGGACCTGGGCTGCCGATCGGGCGCCGGCCTCCGCGCTGCCCCAAGCCAACCTGGCGGCGGAGCGCTTCGAGGCCGGCCGCTTCGAGGAGGGTCGCGCGGCCGCGCGACGCGCCGTGCAGCAGGACGGCGGCAGCGCCGACGCCTGGAACAACCTGGCGTCCAACCTCTACGGCCTCGGCCGCCACCGGGAAGCGGCAGAGGCGTTCCGCCGGGCCGCCCGGCTCGATCCCGGGGCGCAGGATGTCCTGGCCAACCTGGGCGCCGCGGCCCTGGCCGCCGGAGATGCCGAAGACGCGGAGAAGATCCTCCGGGACGAGGCGCTGCCGCTCGATCCCATGGACCCGCTCACCAACCTCAACCTGGCCAGGGTGTACCTGGAAGCGGGTCGGCCGGACCTGGCAGGCCCGCACGTGGAGGTCGCCGCGGCAAGACCGCCGCCGGGGCGCGAAGCGACCCTCCGCGAGGTCGAAACCGAATTGGGGAACCCGGTGCGCTGGCTTGTTCTCGGCGATCGCAGGCTCGAGGCGCGGGATCCGGCCGGGGCCCTGGCGGCCTACCGCCACGGCCGGAAGTTGGGCGGGCCGGCGGATCTGTCCGCCATCGGACTCAGCTCGGCGCTCCTCGATCTCGGACGCCTCGAAGAGGCAGGGCGCGTGCTGGGGGAGGCCCTGGCCGCGTTCCCGAGGAACGCGGTGCTGCACTACAACGCGGGGCGGCTCGGAAAGCAGCGCGGCGACCACGCGGCGGCGCTGGCGGGCTTCCGGCGTTGCCTGGAACTCGACCCCGGCTTCCGGCCAGCGCAGAAGGAGCTGTCGGCCCTTGGGGGTTGAACGGCCAGGAATGGCGCGGGAGCGGTTCAGGAGGGAGGCGCTGAAGGGCGCAGGATGCTTCGCGCCAGGGCCAGCCCGGCTTCGAAGGCGGCCCGGAAGGGACGCAAGGCCCGGTTTCGCGAAGGACGGGCTGAGAGTCCGAAGGCCGCCGGGCGAAGTGCCATCTGCAGCGCCACGCGGACGTACTTGGCGAGCTCCTCGGGTGACCGCACCTTGCGCAGCATCCCCATCACGTATTCGGGGCGGAAGTAGAACCCGAGGTAGGCCTGCTTGGTCAGCTCCTCGATCTCGTCGCGGGAGAGGTCGGTCCAGGGCGCCGGCAGGGGCCGCTCCTCGACGTTGCCCAGCACGTACTCGCGCCAGTAGTCCATCCCCAGGGAAGGTTCCATGTGCTTCGCGGCGAGCCGGGTGTGAGGCTTCATCGTCGTCATGCTGAACTGGGCGTAGGCGAGGGGCAGCGACCGGGCGTAGGCGATGGTCTGCTCGGCGGTGGCGCGGGTCTCGCCGGGGCTGCCGATCATGAAGAATCCCAGCACCATGATCCCGTGGTCCCGCAGGCAGGCGAACACGTCCCGCACCGGGGTCACGTCGAGGCCCTTGTGGAGGCCCCGCAGGATGTCCTCGTTGGCCGACTCGACGCCGATGAACAGCCGCCGGCAGCCCGACTCGGCGAGCCGGGCGATGAAGGCCTCGTCCACCGCGCCGCCGCGGCGGGACGTGAGCATCGGCTCGACCCTGGTGCGGGTGGACCACGTGATGTCCAGCCCGGATCCGATCAGCAGGTCCGCAAGCTCGTCGATGCGTTTCTTGTCGTGGAGCATCACCGGGTCGAACCAGTCGATCTCGCGGATGCCGTGGCGCCGGACGCACTCCTCCATCTCGGCGAAGACCGCGGTCGCGGGCCGCGCCGTGAAGCCGGTGGCGCGCATGCAGCAGAAGTCGCAGCCGTAGGGGCAGCCCACCGAGCTCATGCCCACGGTGAAGTTGCGCCGCTGGGAGACGTGGGACCAGTAGCGGGTGTTGTCGAAGATCCCGCGGTCGGGGGGCGGCATCCGATCGAAGGGGACGTCCTCGGCCCGGGGATTGAACCGCGGCTCGCCGGCGTGGCGAAAGGCCAGGCCCCGTACGCTCTCGTGGCCTGCCTGCCGCTCGAAGGCGCGAAGGAACTCGCCGAGGAACGGCTTCACCCCGCCGAGACAGAGGTAGTCCAGGCACCCGTGGGACATGATCTCCCGCGGGTAGTGCGCCGCCTCGTACCCGCCGGCCAGGATCGGCAGCCCGGTGTCGTCCTTGAAACGCCTGGCCCAGCCCAGCATGTCGTGGAAGGTCTGGACCGCGTGGGCCGCGAAACCCAGCAGATCCGGATCCCAGGCGCGAACCAGCTCCAGGGTCTCGGCGTACGAGGCGCCGCCCATCGCGGCGTCGAAGAGGCGCACCTCCCATCCCGCGGCCCGCGCCTCGCCCGCCACCCAGCCGAAACCGAGGTAGGGGAAGACGCCGAACTCCTCGTCCACCGTGCGCAGGTTCTCGTTGAAGGCCTTGTGGCAGAAGGGCGGATAGATCAGCGCCAGTCTCATCGCCGTCCTAGCCTCTCCCGAAGCCGACGATCCGGGCGACCTCGCGCCAGACCGAGGTCTCGCGGTTCCACAGGAACGAGAGCTCGTTGGCGCCGCAGAAGCCGCACCCCGCGCAGGTCGGAAGGACCACGGCCTCGAAGGCTCGCCGGACACCGGCGCGGACGTTGGCGAACACCGTGCCCGGCGGGTAGGCCGTGCGCTCGCAGGCGTAGAGATCGCCGTTCGATTCGACGATGACGAACACGATCCCCGCGACGCACTTCGTCCGCGGAAAGCGGGGCCAGTCGAGGACGTGGCGCAGGCCCGCCATGCTGTTGCGGATGCGTGCCGGCCGCCGTCGCTTTTCCTCGATCAGATGCCGGAAGACAGCACGCATCTGCTCGGGAGGCGGCGCGATGACATCCATGTCGCCTCGGCCCCAGGGCGTGGTGGAGACCACGGGCTGGAACGCGGCGAAGGTATCGAAGCGCTCGGCGAGGCCCAGCACGTGATCCACGGCCTCGACGCTCGTGTTCTCCCGGACGAGGGTGGTGGTGAGGCTGAAGCGGATCCCGGCCGCGCGGCAAGCCTCCAGGTTGTCGATGATCGCGGCGTGGATCCGGCAGCCGCGTATCCCGTCGTGGACCGAGGCCGGACCGTCCAGGCTGACCTTGACCAGGGACAGTCGCCGCAGGCTGGAAAGGTGCCGCGCGAGCAGCACGCCGTTGGTGTTCATCTCCAGCGAGAGGCCGAGCCTCCTGCAAAACGCGATCAGCTCGTCGATGTCCTCCCGCATCAGGGGCTCCCCGCCGGAGAAGCACAGGCGCCTGGTGCCCAGGACGTGGAACTCGCCGAGCATCGCCTTCGCCTCGTCGAAGGACAGCTCGTCGCCCGGGCTCTTCCAGATCTCGCAGTAGCGGCAGCGGGCCGTGCAACGGTTGGTGGTCTGCCAGCGCACGACGATGGGCATCCGGCCGGCTGTCGCCCGGACGTAGGCGAACCGTGTTGCGGCGTCGAGCTTGGCGAGCAGCGCCATCATCACATCCTTGCCCTTCACCATGACGGCTCCAACGTGAGCCTGCGCCAGACCTCTGCCAGCGGGACTCGCATCCCGCGGCAGACGTGGATTGTCCGGCCGGGTCGTTCCACCTTGCCGCAGGCGGTCTCCCTGGCCGGGATCGTCGCGGCGAAGTCGACCTGCTTGTACAGCTCGGCGAGCAGGCCCTCGTCCACGGCGAAGACGATGGCCGTCTCGCCGGACGCGCTGCCGAGGCCTTCGCGCTGGCTCGTCACCGAACTGGCGAAGGCCCGGGGCAGTCCCATGGCCGGGCCGAGCTCGTTGGCCGCCGCGGTCTCGATGACGAAGTTGGTGAACAGCAGGCAGCCTTCCCGCTCGTGCGGTTCCAGGTGATCGTGGATCGCGGCGAGGCGCTCGACGAACTCCGAGAGGTAGAGGTCCTTGCAGCGGTCGATCGCAATCCTCGCCCACGGTCTT
>CAYZAI010000351.1:3839-5263 GCA_964476305.1 uncultured Myxococcales bacterium | reverse complement strand
GTCTACCGGATCACCGGCCTCCTCAAGCGCGGCCGCGACAAGGGCTTCGAGAAGACGGGGTACGCGCAGAAGGGCATCGCCGCGCGGAAGAAGCGGGTGGTCAAGAAGAGCATGATCGGCTTCTTCGGATATTACGCGGGGCCCGAGGTCCACATCGTCGATCCGCTGGGGCTCGGGGATCCGCTGCTGGCGCGCCTGCCCACGTCCCGGGAGCGCTGGCGCGTGGGGCACTACGTGCGTGACATCCCGAAGGGCTACATCCGAAGCATCAAGGAGGGCGGGAACAGGATCGAGGACCCGGCCCTGGCCGAGTACTGGGATCGTCTCTCGCTCGTCATCCGCGGTCCGCTGCTCAGCGGCGACCGCCTGACCGAGATCCTTCGGTTCAACACCGGCGGGAACGACTTCCTCATCGACGAGTACTTGGAACGCGAGTGAGCGCCCGTCGCTGTCGGACCCTCACTTCCCGCCCGCCGCCGGATGCCCGAAAAGTGTCCGGGCGACACTCTCGGCACCCGCGCGTCCCATCTCGTTGTAGCCGGCCTGCGAGTAGTGGACGCCGTCCTTCATCTTTCCCTCCGAGGGGAAGTCGATCGAGTCCCTGAAGACGATCTGGGCGCCCGGATCGGCCACGACCACCGCTTCCTGGGCCCTTCTCACCTCCGCCCACCCCGCTGTATCCCCTTTCGACCGCCTCCCCAGCCGGAAGATCCACATCGGCATGGTCGGACCGCAGTGTGCGCGGAAGCGCTCGATCATCGCCTCCAGCGCCCGCTGGTAGTCCGCCTCCGTGATGAGGCCGTTCTCTATCGCCTTCGCGTCCCTGCTGCCCTGGTCCCACAGCACGCCCCTGAACACCGGGATGAATCCCCTGCCTTCGATCCCCGCGAGCGCGCCGTCCAGAGTTTCGATGGCCCGCTGGTAGAGCGTCCCGCCCTTCGCCGGATCGTCCCAGTCGTCCCTTCCCATCCCCGCCAGGTGGTGTTGCGCCGTCGTCGGCATCGCCACGGAGACCACGACGGCCCGGCGTCCCGTCAGCTCGTGCCATCGGCCGAGGAACGCGGGCCAGGCGCTCCCGGTCCTGGCGTTGCCGACCGGGTCGTTCCCCTCCTCGATGTCGTTCGTCTCGCTGTTCCACTGGAAGCCCACTTCGCTGGATACGGTCGGCGACAGGGAGCGGTCGCCCTCTCCCGCGGCGTTGCTCTGCCCGCCGACGAGAAAGACGTCCAGCTCCGTCTCTCGCTTCTTCCTCTCTGCGTCGATCGCTTCGCCGTCCCGCTCTCTCCCGGAAGAGCAGGCTCCCGGATTCGCCAGGACGACAGCGATCCACAGGAGCGCCAATTGACCTTTCCCGCTCATCATCACATCCCGCCCACCATACACCATCCGAGACGCTCGCGTCAGAAGAACGAGCAGACGATCGG
>CAYZAI010000351.1:0-3739 GCA_964476305.1 uncultured Myxococcales bacterium | reverse complement strand
CGCCCACCATACACCATCCGAGACGCTCGCGTCAGAAGAACGAGCAGACGATCGGGTGGTACGAAAGGACTCCCGGCGGGAGGGCGCGGCCGGGCGAGACGCGGACCCGCCAGACCGGGTGGGCCGGATCGGGAAGGGAACAGATCGGGCCGCGGGCGTGCTACAATCCCCTCCAAAGGAAAGGAACCCAGTCATGACACAGCCGATGCGGATGGCCTGCCTGGCCCTGGTTCTCGCCCTCGCCGCCTGCGGAGGCGGTTCGCCCGGCGACGACGACACCGGCACCGACGCGGACACGGACGCGGACACCGACACCGATACCGATGCCGACACCGACGCGGACACGGACGCCGATACCGATGCCGACGCCGACGCGGACACCGACACCGACGCGGACACCGACGCCGACACCGATGCCGATGCGGATTCCGACACCGACGCGGATTCCGACGCGGACACGGATGCGGACAGCGACGCGGACACCGACACGGACACCGACGCGGATTCCGACACGGACACCGACGCCGACTCGGACGCGGCGTGCGGCCCGGGCGTCGTGAGCGCGGAGTCCTTCGCCCACGAGTACGACGTGGGGCCGGACCAGGCGTACGCCACGCCGTCCGACGTGCCGTGGGAGTCGCTGGAGCCGGGCTCCCTCGTGCGCATCCACTACCGGGCCGAGCCCTACGCGGACAAGTGGGTCATCAACACCGTGGGCACGGCCGAGGAGCCGGTGGTGGTGCGCGGGATCATGGAGGGCGACCTGCGCCCGGTGATCACCGGCGAGAACGCGGTGACCCGGCTCGAGCTCTCGTACTGGAACGAGAGCCGCTCCGTGATCAAGGTCGGCGGCTCCAACCTGCCCTCCGACGACCTCGTCCCGGCCTGGGTGACGATCGAGAACCTCGACATCCGCAGCGCGCGGCCTCCTTTCGGCTTCACCGACGACGGCGGCGCGCCGGGCACCTACTCGAGCAACGCGGCGGCGGTGCACATCGAGGTCGGCGAACACGTCACCGTGCGCAACTGCCTGCTGCACGACGCGGGCAACGGCCTGTTCAGCGGGCACGGGAGCTCGGACGTCGTGATCGCCGGCAACCACGTCTTCGACAACGGCATCGAGGGCTCGATCTACGAGCACAACAGCTACACCGAGAGCTTCCACATCACCTTCGAGTACAACCGCTACGGCCCGCTGCGCGCCGGCTGCCTGGGCAACAACCTCAAGGACCGCTCGGCCGGGACGGTCATCCGCTACAACTGGATCGAGTCGGGCAACCGCCAGCTCGACCTGGTGGAGAGCGACTACGACGATTTCGTCGACGATCCGTCCTACGACGAGACCTTCGTCTACGGCAACGTCCTGATCGAGCCGGACGGGGCGGGGAACAGCCAGCTCGTGCACTACGGCGGCGACGGCGGCGACACGTCGATGTACCGCGCCGGCACGCTCCACTTCTACGGCAACACCGTGGTCTCGACCCGCGCGGGCAACACGACGCTCTTCCGGATGTCGACGGACGACGTGGACGCGGACGCGCGCGACAACGTCGTGCTGACCACCGCCGGCGGAAGCTGCCTGGCGATCTGCTCCTCCACCGGGAACATCCTCCTGGCGGACAACTGGCTGCCCGCGGGCTGGGTCGACACCCACGAGGCGTCGATGTCCGGCACCGTGACCGACGACGGCAACGTCGAGGGCTCGGACCCGGGCTTCACCGACCTGGGCGGCCAGGACTTCACCCTCGCCGAGGACTCGGAGTGCCTGGGAGCGGCGGGCGAACTCGCCCCCGCGGCGGCGCCGCTCACCTGCCAGTACGTCGAACACCAGGACGGCGAGCCCCGCCCGGACGACGGGGACCCGGACATCGGCGCCTTCGAACGGCCGCCGGGCTAGCTCCGGCCGTCCATGCGGAGATGGGCCTCTTTCAGGACCGCGTCCATCAGGGCCTGGGGCAGCGGGCGGTACTCGCAGATCTCCATTGAGTGGTTGGCGCGGCCCGACGAGAGGGTGCGCACCGCCGTGGCGTAGCCGAACAGCTCCTTGAGCGGGGCCTCGGCCGAGATCTTCTGGGAGCCCTTGCGGTAGCGGCGCATGGCGATCACCTTGCCGCGGCGCCGGCCCAGGTCGCCCACGAGCTCGCCGATGTGCTCGTCCGGCGTGGCGATCTCCACGGTCATGATCGGCTCCAGGATCTGGGGCGCGGCCTTGCGGAAGGCCTCCTTGAAGCACATGCTGGCGCAGGTCTTGAACGCCAGGTCCGAGCTGTCCACCGCGTGGAACGAGCCGTCCACCAGCACGGCCCGCACGTCGACCACCGGGAAGTCGGCGAGGATGCCCGCGGCCATCGTCTCCTCGATCCCGCGCCGCACCGCCGGGATGTACTCCTGGGGGATCACGCCGCCGACGATGTTGTCGACGAACTCGAAGCCGCGGCCCGGGTTGGGCTCCAGCCGAAGCAGGGTGTGCGCGAACTGCCCGCGCCCGCCCGTCTGCTTGACGAAGCGGTGGTCGTGGCGCGCCTCGCGGGTGACGGTCTCGCGGTACTCGACGGACGGCCGCCCGACCCGCGCGGTCACCTGGAACTCGGTGAGCAGGCGATCGACGATGATCTCGAGGTGCAGCTCCCCCATGCCGGCGATCACCGTCTCGCCGGTGCGCTCCACCTGCCGCACCGTGAACGACGGGTCCTCGAGGGACAGCTTGCGCAGGGCCTTGTGCAGCTGCTCGTCCTCGCTCCGACCCTCGGCCGAGACCGCCACGCTGATCACCGGCTGGGGCACCACCAGCGACTCGAGCAGCAGCGGCGCCGCCGGATCGCACAGCGTGTGCCCGGTGTGGGTGTGCTTGGGCCCGATCAGCGCCACGATGTCGCCGGGCCCCACCTCCTCGAGGTCGGCGCGGTTCTTGGCCTTGATCCGCAGGATGCGGCTCACGCGCTCACGCTTGCCGGTCGTGGCGTTCATCACCTGGTCACCGGGATGGAGCACGCCGGAGTACGTGCGGACGAAGGTCTGCTGCCCCACGAACGGGTCGTGGATGACCTTGAACGCCAGGGCCGAGAACGGATCGCCCACCGTGGGGGTGCGGCGCTGGACGCGCTCCGGATCATCGAGGTCGGCGCCGACCGCGGCACCCTTGTCCAGCGGGCTCGGCATCCAGGCCGCCACCGCGTCCAGCAGCGGCTGGATCCCGATGTTTCTGTAGGCCGCGCCGCAGAGCACCGGCGTCAGCACCGAGCGGACAACGCAGGTCCGCGTGACCTCGTTCACCAGCTCCGCGGGGACCGGCTGCTCACCCAGGTAGAGCTCGGCCAGGCGGTCATCGTACTCGGCAAGGCGCTCCAGGAGCTGGTCCCGGAAGGCCCCGGCCTCCGGCTGCAGCGCGTCCGGGATCGGTCCCTCCTGCACCACGCCGTCGGGGAAGCGCAACGCGCGCATCCGCACCAGGTCGATCACGCCCTCGAAGCGCTCCTCCGAACCGATGGGGATCTGGAAGGCCACGGGCTTGGCGTCGAGCTGCTCGTCGAGCTGGCGCACCACGTCGTGGAAGTCGGCGCCGGGGCGGTCCATCTTGTTGACGAACGCCAGGCGCGGCACCTGGTAGCGGTCGGCCTGGCCCCAGACGGTCTCGCTCTGCGCCTCGACGCCGCCGACGGCGCAGAACACGGCCACGATGCCGTCGAGCACCCGCATCGAGCGCTCGACCTCGACGGTGACGTCCACGTGGCCGGGCGTG